>DATHQG010000097.1:0-6050 GCA_035483075.1 Edaphobacter sp.
AGTCGCGACCCAGCTTGTCGATCTCATCCAGCATGAAGACCGGATCCTTCACTTCAACCCGCTTCAGGTGCTGAATAATCTGCCCCGGCAGCGCGCCAATGTAAGTCCGGCGATGGCCACGGATCTCAGCCTCGTCGTGCATGCCGCCCAGCGAGATCCTCGAGAACTTCCGATCCAGCGCCCGCGCAATCGACCGCCCAAGCGAGGTCTTACCCACGCCCGGAGGCCCGACAAAGCAAAGAATCGGCCCCTTCATGTCCGGCTTCAAACGCCGCACCGAGAGGTAGTCGAGAATGCGGTCTTTCACCTTCTTCAAACCATAGTGGTCCGCATCCAAAATTTCCTTCGCCTTCAAAATGTCTACTTCACCGGCAGAGGTCTTCGACCACGGCAGCACCGCCAACCACTCCACATAGTTCCGCGTCAGCGAGTAGTCCCAGCAGCAGGATTCATCCGGCTCAGACGCCCCAGCTCCTTCAGCGCGTCCTTCTTCACCTCGTCCGGCATCCCCGCAGTCTCGATCTTCTCTCTCAGATCTGCGATGTCCTTCTGGGTATCGTCCTGGTCGCCAAGCTCCTTCTGGATCGCCTTCAACTGCTCGCGTAGGTAGTAGTCCCGCTGCGACGATTGCACCGAATCCTGCACCTCGGTCTGGATCTTGTTCCGCAGCTGCTGTACCTCAAGCTCCTTCGCCAGATGTTTGTTGATGCGCTCCAACCGCGCCGAAACGTCCGGCGTCTCCAACAGCTCCTGCTTGTCGGTAGTCGTCAAAAACGGCAGCGATGAAGCAATAAAGTCCGCCAGCCTGCCCGGCTCATCAATATTGATCGCAATCGTCTGCAGGTCGTCGCTCAACGTCGGAGACGAGGTCACAATCTGTTGGAACTGGCTCACCACGTTCCGCTGCAGCGCCTCGGCCTCTGGTGACGCCTGTGGATCCACGTCCGGGATCGACTCATATTCGGCCGTCATAAACGGCGTAAGCTGCGCAAACTCTCCCAGATGCACTCGCTCATTGCCCTCGGTAAACACAAAAAGGCTCTGGTTCGGCATCTTGACGACCTTATGTACGGTCGCCCGTGTGCCGACCGCATACAGGTCCGCCGCCTGGGGCGAGTCCAGCCGCGCGTCCCGCTGCGCTACCACCAAAATCGTCTTTTCCTCGCCCAGCGACTGAATCAGCTGGATCGAGCTCTCCCGCCCCACAGTAAGCGGTAGCACAGCATGGGGAAATAAAACGGTGTCCCGCACTGGCAATACCGGAGCAGGCCGTCTCCCGGAGGTCTCGGCGCCCGTTCCCTCGCTGGATTTTGCTGCTGTAGGCTGAATCACACTTACGAAATCACTTGGCATTGAGTGTACCTCTATCAGATTATCCACTATTCGATGCAGCAAGCCCTCCCTTGGTCGCAAACTCCACCCATTCTGGCGCTCAACCTTCCCCAGCATCTCAGTCATCGGCCATAACTCCTTGTTCATCAATCAAAGCCCTGCCCCTTCACCCGGCCCGTCCCGTACCCCCACGAAATAAGCCCGATGAATAACTCTGGCCCGCTGACCCCATCCGTCATACACTGGCCCGGCCATGAAACGACCTATTGGACTCATTCTCTCGGCGATTGTCCTTGGCCTGATCGCGCTATTTCTTCTCTTGATTGCCGCTCTCATGGCGTTCTCCGGCACCTTCGCCGCGCACCAGCCCGCCTTCGCCGCTTCGCGCCACTTCATCCTTTATCTGATGCTGGCAATCGGCGCCTTCTACGCCGTCCTCACCGTCTGGGCAATTCTGACGGTAATCGGCATCCTACGCCTCCGCCAATGGGGCCGCTACTCCATCCTCATCATCGGCGGCGGACTCGCGGCCTTCAATCTCCTCGCCGTAGTCTTCACCATTCTCAGCCGCCTGGTCCCCGGACTCACGCCCCAACAACAGGCGATCGACCCTCATATCACATTTGTGGTCACCGTATTCATGGTTGGGGTCAATCTCCTATTTGCAGCAATCGGAATCTGGTGGCTCATCTACTTTAACCTCCGCGCCACCCGCGAGCTCTTCTCAAACCCACTTCATCTCCTTCACGCTCCAGCCTTCCACGGCAGATTCAGCCGCACGCCCACCGCCATCAAGATCGTCGGATGTCTCCTTCTCTTCTCGGCATTCTGCACTTTGTTCGGTGCCGTCCTGCCATTCCCTGCCTTCCTTCTTGGCTTCATCCTTTCGCCAACCGAATCTCACATCATGTATCTCTGCTTGGCCGCCCTCATGGCGTGGACCGGCTACGGCCTTCTGCGCCTCAGCGACCCCGCTCGCCTCGTGACGATCGCCCTCCTCGTTCTTGGCTGCTGCAATATCTTCCTGGCCTCGCTTCCGTGGTATCAGGCACAGTTTCGTCTGTATATAGCGCAATTGATGTCCGAGGTCCCAACCATACCAGGCCAACCTGAGACCTTCTTCAACTACAGCCGGACGTTCATCGTAGTCTCCTGCGTCCCGTTTATCGTCGTCTACGGGTTCGTCCTCTGGCTGCTCCATCGCCACCGCGCGGCCTTCAAATCACCCATCCCGCCGCCGCCCCTGATCGAAGCCTAAGCCGCCCGGTACCGCCCCAGCAGCTTCACCATCCTGCAATGCTGGCGCAGCGCGGCCAATGCAGCCTCGGCCTTCTCCGCGGTGTCGAACCGCACGTCCACATAAAACACATACTCCCAGGGACTCCCCGGCACCGGCCTTGACTCGATCTTCGTCAGATTGACCCCAGCACTGGCCAGCCGCTCGAGCGCAGCCACCAGCGTTCCAGGTCGATGCTCGACGGCAAACGCCAGACTCATCTTGTCCACACCAACGTTCTCATCGCTACCCTCACCCTCCCGGCGCAACAAATGAAACCTCGTATAGTTCTCGGCGTGGTCTTCAATACCCGCGACGAGCACCTCCGCACCATAGACCCTCGCCGCAAGCTCCGGAGCGATCCCCGCCACGTCCCGCAAACCTGCCGTCATCAGATGCTTTACGCTCCCGGCCGTGTCATAAAAAGGCACCACCTCAAACTCGGGATGTGCCGCTACAAACCTCCGGCATTGCGAGAGCGCCACCGGATGCGACATCACCCTCCGCACCTCTTCCAGCTTCACACCTGGCATCGCAATCACGTTGTGCCGGATCCGCAGCAGACTCTCCCGTTCGATCCGCACAGGCAACTGCAGCAGCAGATCGTAGTGCTCGGCGACCGATCCATGCAGGCTGTTTTCAATCGGCAGCACTGCGCAGTCGACCTCGCCCGCAACCACCTTCGCCAACACCTGGGCCGACACGGCGCACGCGATGATCTCAAGGTCTTTCTGGTTGCCCAGCATCTCGACCGTTGCCATATGGCTGTTTGAGCCTAACTCGCCTTGAATCGCTACCTTCAAACCAGATACCCCGATTGTGCGCACACAACAGCCTCCTATTTTATTCTCGCTGGCAACCTCCCCTGCGTACCCGGCACCTTACCACAAGTAGCGGCCATTACTGCGCGCATCACTTACGAACCGGAGAAAGCAACGACCGGCATCGTCTAGGAGAACGAAAATGCTTTGGACAATCACAATTATTCTCTTCATCCTCTGGGTCGTAGGACTCGTCAGCAGTTACACACTAGGCGGATGGATACACATCCTTCTAGTCCTCGCCATCATCGTCCTCATCTTCAATCTCATGTCCGGTAGACGGGTGGTTTGACGTCTCTGCGACCCAAACTCCCCAGTTCACACGTGAAATGCGAAGGAGTACTGCAATGAACACCGACAAAGTAGAAGGAAAATTCGACCAGGTAGCGGGCAAGATCAAACAGCGTGTCGGCGAAGCCGTCGGCAATCAGAAGCTAGCCAATGCTGGCGCTGCGGAGCAGATAAAGGGCGCCGCGAAAGAGACGTGGGGACACGCCAAAGACACGGCAAACGCGGTGAATGACGACACGCAGGCTAGGGCGCGCGTCCAAGGTGAAGGTCTAAGGGCCCGCACAGAAGAGAAGGCGCACGAGATGCGGGAAAAGATCACCTCAACCGCACACAACGTAAAAGACAAAGTGAACGAAAAGTTAGACAACATCAAACGCGAACATCGCAGTTAGGCGAACAAAAGCCGCCCTGCCCGAAAGGCCCGCCGCGTGGCGGGCCTTTCTATCGCCGCATCAGAACGTCCACCGCAACAAATCCAAAGAACACCACCGAAATCACGCCATTCAGGGTAAAGAACGCCGCATTCATCCGCCGCAGGTCCTTCGGCGAAATAATCGAGTGCTCATACAACAACAGCACCGCCACGATCGCCACGCCCAGCATCGCCACCTTCCCCAGCCCGAACAGAACGATCAGCCGGCAAAGCAGCAGCAGCATCCCCACGTGCATCGCGCGAGCGATCCAGAACGCAGGCACCAGCCCAAACGCCTGCGGCACGCTGTTCAACCCCACCTTGCGATCGTGTTCAAAGTCCTGGCACGCATACAGCACATCGAACCCGCCCACCCATAGCAGCACCGCGACCGTCAACACCACGATCCGCCAGTCGAGCGACCCCCGCACCGCAATCCACGCGGCCGTTGGCGCAATTCCCAACGCAAGGCCCAGCACCACATGCGACCACCGTGTCACCCGTTTCATATAGCTGTACGCCAGCACTACCCCCAACGCCAACGGGGCCAGCTCCAGAGTCAGCCTGTTTAGCATCGCCGCACCCAGCACAAACACCGCCGCCGACACCGCCACAAATCCGCCGACAAACCTGTTGCTCAACGTCCCCGCCGGCAGCGCACGCATCGCCGTTCGCGGGTTTGCTGCATCCAGCCTCGCGTCCACCAGCCTGTTGAAAGCCATCGCCGCCGACCGCGCCGCAACCATGCAAACCACGATCCAGCCCAGCACCCGCAACGTCGGCCAGCCCCCCGCCGCCAGCACAGCACCCGTCAATGCAAACGGCAGCGCGAACACCGAGTGCTCCCACTTGATCATCTCAAGCGTTACAGCCGTACTCCTCCAGAACGATGCCATATCTCCATCCTAAAAGGATTAGGCCGCGCCGACATCGCTGGCACGGCCCAAATCAACAAACACGACCTATTTTTCAGATTTCTCCGCCGTACTGCCAACCACTTCCAGATTGTTCACCACTTTAAACACCCCGGGCACACCATTGGCCCGTATATTGGCAATGTCCTTGTCCGCCTGCGAATCCACCACACCCGACAGAGTCACATTTCCATTTACCACCGTGATCCGAATCGGCTTTGCCGGATCGATCGCATACTTGTTCAGCTGCGGAAATCCATAGATCGCCCGCGCCTCTGCCAGGCGAATCTTATCGTCAATCGGGGACACCGGCGCCACTTCGATGTTGTCGATCACGTCCTTCACGCCGGGATAATTCGCCGCCAGGCTTAACGCCGAATCCTTGTCCGATGGACCATACGCCGTTCCTCCAAGCGTCACCGCGCCGTCCTCGACGCCGATTGTGAATGCGTTGAACGCCGTCGTTCCATAGCCGACCCTGTCATACGCCAGCTTCTCCGCCAGCTTGTTCCGCAGCGTCAAATCGTCGACCGTCGGCCCCGCAACTTCAATCTGGTTTTCAACACCCTTCACGTTCTTGCGGTGATGTGCCCGGTTGTCCGCGTCCAGCTTCGCGCTGTAGAGCTCCACCGTCCCGGTCAAAATCACCACGCCGTTCTGTACCGAAGCCTTCACATCTTTGAATCGCTTGCTGTCCAGCGACTTCATAACGTCTGCCTGGATCTGTGCATCATTTCCCCCGCCCTGGGCCACCCCTCGGCCCATTCCAACAACTAGCAGCAATGCGACCAGACCAAGCAGGCCCCCACGTCTCACACTCGCCATCCGGTCCATCGTTCCTCCTGAAGTTGTCGCAACGTCCCAGCCTGGCCCGAATCACAAAGATAGGATGCAATCTCCGGCGTCGGAGCGGCCTACCGATACCGCTTCCGCAGCTTATAAACCACGCTGAACACGCCCGACTCATCGCGCGTCACCACAATCGCGTTGTCGTGGTTCAAGTC
>DATHQG010000098.1:0-4660 GCA_035483075.1 Edaphobacter sp.
TCGCTCAAAGAGGGTGAAGAAAAATTCCGCCAAAACGCCGCCAAAGTGCTTAAATACGGCGCGGCAGTGGTGGTCATGGCCTTCGATGAACAGGGCCAGGCTGCAACCTACGAAGAAAAGATCCGCATCACCGAACGCGCCTACCGAATCCTCGTCGACGAGGTCGGCTTTCCGCCCGAAGACATCATCTTCGACCCCAACATCCTCACCGTCGCCACCGGCATGGAGGAGCACAACAACTACGCGGTCGACTTCATCAACGCAACACGCTGGATCAAGGCCAATCTGCCACACGCGAAGATCAGCGGTGGCGTCTCGAACATCTCCTTCAGCTTTCGAGGCAATAACAAGGTCCGCGAAGCCATGCACTCCGCGTTTCTTTATCACGCCATCGGCGCAGGCATGGACATGGGCATCGTCAACGCCGGAATGCTCGAAGTCTACGAGGAGATTGCGCCTGAGCTGAAAGTGCTGGTCGAAGACGTGCTACTTAATCGCCGTCCCGACGCAACAGAGCGTCTGGTAGATTTCGGTGAAGCCCTCAAGTCCGTCGGCACGGTGGCCAGCGAAAAGAAGACCGAAGAATGGCGCAACGGCACGGTCGAGGAGCGTCTCTCTCACGCACTCGTCAAAGGCATCGACACCTACATTGAAACCGATACCGAAGAAGCCCGCGCCAAACTCGGCCGTCCTCTTCTCGTGATCGAAGGTCCACTGATGGACGGCATGGGCGTAGTCGGCGATCTCTTCGGAGCTGGCAAAATGTTCCTCCCCCAGGTGGTCAAATCGGCCCGCGTGATGAAGAAGGCTGTTGCGTATCTGACCCCGTTCATGGAGGCTGAAAAAGCAGAGATGGCAGCGGCCGGCCAGGAAGTCAAAGCGCAAGGCAAGATCCTCCTCGCGACCGTCAAAGGTGACGTTCACGACATCGGCAAGAACATCGTCGGTGTCGTCCTCGCCTGCAACAACTACGAGGTCATCGATCTAGGCGTAATGGTCTCGAGCGAAAAAATCCTCGAACGAGCCAAAGCCGACAAAGTAGATCTGATCGGCCTCAGCGGCCTCATCACGCCCTCCCTCGACGAGATGGTCCACGTGGCCCGCGAGATGGAACGCCAGCACTTCAAGCTGCCGTTGCTCGTCGGCGGCGCAACCACCAGCCGGAGACACACCGCCATAAAAATCGCACCGCATTACAGCGAGCCGGTGGTTCACGTGCTCGATGCGAGCAGGGCGGTCCCCGTCGCGACCAGTCTCCTCAGCGATGAAAACAAACCGGAGTTCGTTGCGCAGCATCGCACCGAATACGAAGCGCTCCGCAAGGCTCACTCCGCTACTCGCCAGACCGTCGTCTCCCTGGATACCGCTCGCTCCCGGCGGACTCCGATCGAATGGCGCCCTGAAGACCTGCCCGCGCCCTCATTCTCAGGCGTTCGCGTGCTGGACAACTTTCCTCTGGCCACGCTACGCGAATTCATCGACTGGTCGCCGCTCTTTCACGCCTGGGGAATGAAAGGCGTCTATCCACGCATCTTCGAGCACCCCGAACAAGGCGAGCAGGCGTGCCAGCTCTTCAAAGACGCCAACGCTCTTCTCGACCGCATCATCGAGAAGAACCAGATCACGGCCCGCGGAGTCTACGGCCTCTTCCCAGCCAGCGCCGTAAATGACGATGTCGAGTTGTACACCGATAACACTCGAGCAAAGATCCTCGACCGCTTTCACTTTCTCCGTCAGCAGGCAAACAAAGAGGGCAGCGAGCCATGCCGATCGCTGGCCGACTTCATCGCCCCGAAGGAGACCGGACTGCCTGACCACATCGGCGCCTTCGCCGTCACCAGCGGCATAGGCCTGAAGGAGGTCTGCGACCGCTTCAGAGCCGACAACGACGACTACAACGCAATCATGGCAGAAGGCCTCGCCGATCGCCTAGCTGAAGCCTTTGCCGAATGCCTTCATAAGCGAGTACGAGACGAATGGGGTTACGGTCGCGAAGAAAATCTAACCCCCGAAGATCTCATCCACGAGAAATATCGCGGTATCAGGCCCGCACCCGGCTACCCAGCGTCGCCCGATCACACCGAGAAGGGAACAATCTGGCGTCTGCTCGATGTCGAGGCAAACACCGGGATGCGAATCACTGAGTCATTTGCCATGTGGCCCGGCTCAAGCGTGAGCGGCATCTACTTCGCCCATCCGAAGTCGCGATACTTCTCGCTCGGCAAGATCGATCGCGATCAGGTCGCCGACTATCACGAACGCAAGGGAATGACCGTGGCAGAGGTCGAGCGGTGGCTCGGGCCAAATCTGAACTATGATCCCGAGGAGTCTCGCTAAGTCCAGTCAGATAGTTGGATAGCGCCACACAACGGAAACCACCGTAATCGCCGTCTAATATTTGCGATGTACGTCCCGGCTCACGCCGTCGGAGAAAGACTTTGGCCCTAAGTATGGGATCCACAGATAGCACGCCAGACAAGCGCATAATTCTTCACATCTGCACTCGCGAAACCATCCGCCCCCTCCGGGATCGCATCCTCACCCTGCAGGGCTTCGAAGTCGACTCCACCCTCAGCTATGAGGAAGGCGTCTCCATCTTCCGGAAGCGTCCGTACGATCTCGTCCTCATCGATGTAGAAGGAGAGAGCGGGATCGAGAAAGCCGAGCATGCCTGTTCTGAGATCAAAACCACGCAGCCAGACCAGACAGTCGCCTTCGTCTGTAACTGGCGTGTCGCTATCATGACAGATTGTCCGGACGAGATCGTGCGAACCGAGTTCGACCCCGCCGCCTTCGCTCAGGGCGTGCGCGACATCGTCACAACCGTCGCCCCGCAAACCTAGATCCCTGACTCCGCACCATGTCTTATCGAGGGCAATCGATATCTTTCGGTGACTTCGTCGTCCCACATGCCGGATTGATCGGTGGCGCCGTCGTGTTGGTCGAAGAGGCTCCAGCAGGCTGAGTCGTCGTCGTGTCCGGCGTCTGCGTCGTACCCGCTGTATCAGCAGCCGTTGCAGCCGGAGTCGTCGTGTTCGTCGTGGAACTAATCGCTTTCTTCTTCGCCTTGGGCGCCGTGGCCGTCTGCGTGGAAGCAGCCGTCTGTGCGGAAGCCATCGATCCCACCATCAGAAACGCGCCAACCCAGAAGCTCGCGGCAAACTTCAGATATCTTTTCATCGACCCCTCCTGTCACCCATTCAGTACACCCTCCCCCACCAACCCTGGTCGATACAACTTCCGCAGCAACCAACCCCCTCAGTTGCGGACCCTCACATGCTGTGATACAAACGAAGTATTCCAGTCTGCCTCGGCAGATTTGAATTTCATGCAGAGTGGTTGAGGGACGAGCCCTTTGACGCCACGACAACCGGACAGAACAAAGGCGTACCGGTGTCAACTCTCTCCTGCGAGACCCGCAGGGAACATGAGATTCGGAGCATCCAGCCCAAAAGGCCGCCCCGTATTTCAGATTCCCGGCCGGCCAACCAAGAGAAAAGTCAAAAAGCTCATCGCTCTTCCAACTCGGAAAGAGCATCATGAATTATTCCTGTAGCCGTTACGAGCTCAAGTGCAACGAGTGCGGCAAGACCTTCGGCAACCAGCCCCTCTCTGCCTGTCCCGACTGCCTCTACCCCCTCGAGCTCGCCTACGACCTCGACGCCGCCCGCGGAATCTTCACGAAAGAAAACATCGCCGCCGGCCCGGCAAACATCTGGCGCTACGCCGCTCTCCTCCCCATCCCCGAAGGCTTCCAGCCCGACCTCCCAGTAGGCTTCACTCCGCTGGTCCGCGCAAAGAATCTCGGCAATCGCATCGGCGCAACCAACCTCTACGTCAAAAACGACGCCGTCTGCTTCCCAACCCTCAGCTTCAAAGACCGAGTCGTCTCCGTCGCCCTCGCCAACGCGCGCAAGTTCGGCTTTGACACCGTCGGCTGCTCCTCCACCGGCAATCTAGCCAACTCCGTCGCCGCCCAGGCCGCCCGCCTCGGGCTCAAGGCCACAATTCTCGTGCCCGCCGACCTCGAGCCTGCCAAAATCCTAAACACGCAGGTCTACGGAGCCCGCCTCGTCCGCATCGACGGCAACTACGACCACGTCAACCGCCTCTGCACCCAGATCGCCGACGAGTACTCGTGGGGCTTCGTCAACGTCAACCTCCGCCCCTACTACGCCGAAGGCTCCAAGACCGTAGGCTACGAGATAGCCGAGCAACTAGGCTGGCGTCTTCCCGACAACGTCGTCGTCCCCATGGCCGGCGGCTCGCTCATCCGCAAAATCCGCAAAGCCTTCAACGAACTCATCTACCTCGGCCTCGTCGAAGACAAGCCAGTCCGTTTCTTCGGAGCTCAGGCCACCGGCTGCTCTCCCATCTCCACTGCCGTCAAGCAGGGAACTGACGAAGTCATCCCGCAGCGCCCCAACACCATCGCCCGCTCTCTCGCCATCGGCAATCCCGCCGACGGCCCCGCAGCCTCCCGCATGATCCGCGACTCCGGCGGCTGGGCCGAAGACGTCTCCGACGTCGAGATCGTCTCCGGCATTCAGGAACTCGCCGAGACCGAAGGCATCTTCACCGAAACCGCAGGCGGCGTCACCACCGCAGTCACCGCGCGCCTGTACGCCGACGGCCGCATCACGCCTGACCAAGTTACCGT
>DATHQG010000099.1:0-3859 GCA_035483075.1 Edaphobacter sp.
GGGCTGCCAGGTGCCGGAGCTGAGTTGGTGGACCAGTTGTATGTGACGGAGGACCGAGCTGAGGGTGACGATGACGCCGAGGGCGACCAGCCCTACTCCGGACCAGAGGGAGAGGCCGGTGGTGCGGGTGGGGACCTGGGACTCGAGGGCGCTGACCTGGCGGAGGAAGAGACCGAAGCGGCTGACGGCGAAGCCAATGCCCATGAGGCCGAGGCCAGTGCGGATCCAGGCGAGGAAGGTCCGTTCTGCGGCGAAGTAGACTCGAGGGTCCTGCTCGGCGGGCTTGTCCATGGAGGGATTGTAAGGCAGCGACTAACGTTGAAGCTTGCGGGTGACCCAGGTGGTCATGCAGCGCTGGTCCTGAACTACTGTGGTCTTTATTGGGTCGACGAGTTGACCGCCCCGTTGTGCGGTGAGGTGCATCAGGAGGGCCTCATCGACGCAGAAACGCTCGATGCCGTCGGGGGCGAGGTAGCGGCGGCCGGTGAGGTGTTGGTGGGGCATGCCGATGGTGGAGGCGAGACGGCAGAAGAGAATGCCGCCCGGCTTTAGCATGCGCCAGAGGTTTCGCAGCATGGCGTCGAAGTGAGCTTCGTTGCGGCTGAAGTGGAGGACGGCACTGCAGATCACGAGGTCGAAGGAGTCGTTGGGGTAGGAGATGGCTTCGATGGGTTCGACGCGGAGGTGGTTGGCGGGCAGGGTCGGGAGGTCGGTGCGGACGTGCTCGATGGCCGCAGGGTCCTGGTCTGAAGCGAAGATCTCGTAACCTTCGTGGAGGAGATAGACGAGGTTACGACCGGAGCCGCAACCGGCGTCGAGGACGCGCATGCCGGGCGTGATGTTGCCGCGGAGCAACTGGTCGAAGAGGTAGATGTCGATGTGGCCGAATTGCTCTTGCAGAGTGGGCATGGGTGCTCGTGGCGGTCGGGATTACAAAGGGCGGACGAGGGCCACTGCAGTGAGGTCGTCGACGCGTTCTGGCTTTCTGAAGGGCAGACGTTCCGGGCTGTACCAGGGTGGTTTTCTGAACTCGTGCGCGTCCTCGAGTGTGATGCCGCACAGCTCGAAGGCCGAGCCGTTCGGGATATTTTGGAGGACCGCTGCCGCCCGCTCGACGCCGAACTGCTCGCGGCCGCGGAGAGCTTCGAGGATTCCCCTGGTAACGAGAAGCATGCGTGCGCCGGGTTCGAAGGCCTGGATGGCGGGCTCGAAAGTGAGATGAGTGAAGAGACCGAGGGGCATGGTGACGTGGCCCAGGACGCGAGTGCCGTCGGTGTCGCGAAAGATAGCGGGCTGGCCGCCGGAGTTGATGTAGGCGAGCAGGCCGAGAGAGAGATTAAAGCAGCCGAGGAAGGTGGGGGCAAGGCGAGAACCGCCAGAGGCTTCGTAGAGCGTCTGATTGATCTCGTGCGCCAGGATTGCAAGGGTGTCCATCATGTTGATGAATTCGGTCGTGAAGAGCTGTGGGACGCGGGCGCGGAAGGCGTCCTGTACAGCTGCGGCGATGGTGTGGGCCTCGTCGCGTGAGCCGGCGATGTCGGTGAGGAAGAAGACGACGTGCGGGCCGGCGGCGACGGCGTCGTAGAAGTCGCCGCCAGTGCGGGAGGAGTAGTAACGGGCGTGGAAATCCAGGCCCTCGAGCGCTGGCAGGGCAGTGGGCAGCGGAGTACGGAGAGACTTGGACTCGTTCTGCATGGATGGTGGCGATTGTACTTCGTCCTGCAACCAGTGCCTGGATTTTTTCTCCCCGGGGCCATTGGTGCGGAGAGGGCGCAGACGGGCGTTCCTGCGCATCTTCTACAATCATCTTTTAGAGGAGAGAGGATCGGTGAAGAATTTGATGCAACGCTGCAGGACGAAGGCCGTGCTTGCAGGGGTGCAGATGGTCTTTGCTGTGGGCGCGATCATGATGAGTACAAGTGTTGTTTCAGCCCAGACTGCGGATGCGGGATTCGGCCCGGCGAACCCATTTTATGCGCCGAGCGCGCTGCCATTTCACGCTCCGCCGTTCGACAGGATCAAGGACAGTGACTATCAGCCGGCGATTGATGCGGGGATGGCAGAGGAGTTGAAAGAGATGCGGGCGATTGCGGACAATCCAGCCGCGCCGACGTTCGAAAACACGATTGTCGCGATGGAGAAGACCGGGGCGCTTTTTACACGCGCATACGCAGCGTTCAATGGAGTGACGGGCGCCAATACGAACCCGACGCTGGAGAAGGTGCAGCGCGAAGAGGCGCCGAAGCTCGCAGCGCATAACGATGCGATCTATCTGGATGCGAAGTTGTTTCACCGGGTGGCCGCGGTGTATGAGAAGAGGGCGTCGCTGAAGCTGAGTCCCGAGGGGCTGCGGCTGGTGGAGATCTACTACCAGCGGTTCGTGCATGGTGGGGCAAACCTGTCCGACGCCGATAAAGAGAAGCTGAAGAAGATCAATGAGGAGGAGTCGACGCTGTCGAACGCCTTTCGGAGCAAGGTGCTGGCCGCGACCAAAGACGCTGCTTACTTCACTGCGGACAAGGCGGCACTGGCGGGGTTGACGGACGCGCAGATCAACGCAGCGGAGCGCGCGGCGAAGCAAAGGACGAAGGAGGGATGGGTGCTTCCTCTGCAGAACACGACGCAGCAGCCTTATCTTTCGTCGCTGAATGTGCGGGCCACTCGGCAGGCCCTGTTTGAGGACTCGTGGACGCGGGCGCAGCGGGGGGACGCGAACGATACGCGGGAGACGATCGCGCGGCTGGCGCAGGTGCGCGCGGAGAAGGCGAAGGTGCTGGGGTTCGACACCTACGCCGCGTGGAAGCTGGAGGACCAGATGGCGAAGACCCCGGAGAACGCGCTTAAGTTTATGGATGCGCTAGTGCCAGCGTCTACGGGGAATGCGGCGGGTGAGGCGAAGGACATTCAGGCGGTGATCGACTCCCAGAAGGGGGGATTTGAGCTTCAACCGTGGGACTGGGAGTTTTATTCCGAGCAGGTGCGAAAGGCGAAGTATGACCTCGACGAGTCGCAGGTCCGGCCTTACTTCGAGATGAACAACGTGCTGCAGAACGGGGTGTTCTATGCGGCGAACCAGTTGTATGGACTCACTTTCAAGGAACGCAAGGACATTCCGGTGTGGCACCCGGACGTTCGCGTGTTCGAGGTGATCGATGCCGACGGTAAGCCGCTGGCGCTGTGGTACTGCGACTACTACAAGCGCGATAACAAGAACGGCGGGGCGTGGATGGGCAGCTATGTGCGGCAGTCGAAGCTGCTGGGGACGCTGCCGGTGGTTTATAACGTCGCGAACCTGCCGAAGCCTGCGGAGGGTGAACCGGCGCTGATCAGCTTTAGCGACGTAATTACGATGTTTCACGAGTTTGGCCATGCGCTGCATGGGATGTTCGCTGCGAGTGAGTATCCGAGCCTGTCGGGGACGTCGGTGGCGCGGGACTTTGTGGAGTTTCCATCGCAGTTCAACGAACACTGGGCGACGTATCCGGCGATCTTCGATCACTATGCGAAGGACCACAAGACGGGTGCGCCGATGCCGGCGGAGCTGGCGGCGAAGATCAAGAAGGCGGCTGATTTTAACCAGGGGTACGAGTTGACGGAGCTGCTGGCGGCGGCAGAGCTGGACATGCAGTGGCACACTCTGCCTGTCAGCGCGCCGCTGCAGAAGCCGGACGAGTTTGAGAAGGCGGCGTTGGAGAAGAAAGGCCTCACGCTGAGCTATGTGCCACCGCGCTACCGCTCGAGTTACTTCTCGCATATCTGGGGGGGCGGGTATGCGGCGGGATATTACGCGTATCTGTGGAGCGAGATGCTGGATGACGATGCGTTTCAGTGGTTCCAGGAACATGGCGGTCTGACCCGG
>DATHQG010000100.1:0-9101 GCA_035483075.1 Edaphobacter sp.
AACCTCGCATCCAACCCAGCAGAACGAAGAACGACCGTGAGCACCCCGGCTGGAACGTTCGCCGCTCTCACCCACATCCATGCAAGACCACCCGGCGCATCTCGCGCCCACGAGAGACCGCGTCTCGAAGGAGAACCACAGCCATGAAACTCTTTTCAGAAAATATCGAAGACCTCCGCACCCTCTACGTCGCCAACCTGAAGAAGGCGCTCGACATGGAGCAGAAGATCACCAAGGCCCTCCCCACCATGATCGAAAAATCCACCGACCCTCAACTCGCCACCGCCTTCCGCAACCACCTCGAAGAGACCCGCGGCCATGTAGCCAAGGTTCAGAACCTCCTCCGCGACGTCACCGGCGAAGCCGATGCTTCAACCTGCAAAGCTATCTCTGCCCTCATCACCGAGGCCGAGGACAACATCAAAGACGCCAGCGACCCTAGCGTCCGCGACATCACCCTCATCGCCTCCGCCCAGCAGGTCGAGCATCATGAGATTGCCGTCTACGGCACTCTCCGCACCTGGGCCGAACTCCTCGGCCAGGACGGAGCGGCCGACACCCTGGAAGGCATCCTCGAACAAGAAAAGAAAGCCGACGAACTTCTCTCCACCATCTCTGACTCCGTCAACACCACCGCCAACACCGCCGATATCAGAAACCGCTCCCACGCAACCGTCTAGGTCCGAATAAACCAAAACAAAACGGCGAAGACCTCACACTGAGGTCTTCGCCGTTCAACTTTAAGTCCGCCTACACCACAGCAGAAGTAATATGGTTTGCAAAGCCGAACCGGGACACTACTAGACGACTCAGGAAAGAACATCATAACGATATGAAGACCGGCAGTCCTTTGTTTCGTCGCACACGTATCTGCATCTCCCTGGTCCTCAGCCTCACCGCCGCTTCCATCGCACACGCTCAAATTCCCGGCCAATCGGTTCCCACACCTCCCGCCGCCATCGTCGCCCAGTCGCCGCAAGGCTTCGACGCCACAATCGGCAAAGAGACCCTGCACCTCATCGTCTGTTCCGACTCCATCCTCCACGTAATCACCCGTCCCAACGATGTCGCCGCGAATCATCCGCAGCCATGGCTCCTGCCCGCCGGCCAATCATGCAAAGGGGCACCATTTCAGTTCAGCAAAGACGACAAAGCAGCGACCCTCAAGACCACCAACCTGGCCGTCTCCATCTCGCTCGCTCGCGGCAACCTCACCTTCACCACCTCGGACGGCAAGCCCCTCGCCCATGAGCGGGACAGCGTCCCTCGCACCTACGACCCAGTCACCATCAACGGCGACCCGACCTATCACGTCGTCGACCGCTTCTCCCCCGACTTCTCCGAAGCTCTCTACGGGCTGGGCCAGCATCAGAGCGGCATGTTCAACTATCGCGGCTCCACCGTCGAACTAGGTCAGAACAACACCGACATCGCGGTCCCATTTCTCGTCTCTACCAAAGGCTACGGCATCATCTGGAACACCGCAGCCTTCACCTACGTCGACAACCGCTTCCCACTCGAGCTCTCCTTCGACTCCATGGCCGGCGACGGCGTCGACTACTTCCTCCTCTACGGCCCCCAGATGGACGACATCATCCATCAATACCGCAACCTCACCGGCCACGCGCCCATGCTGCCCCGCTGGGCCTACGGCTTCATCCAATCCAAAGACCGCTACATCTCGCTCGATGAAATCATCTCCATCGCCAACCGCTACCGTACCGAACACATCCCCCTGGATGTCATGGTGCAGGACTGGTTCTGGTGGAAGCACGAGGGCGACCCCATCTTCAACGACAACTACCACGACGTCCCCGCCGATCTCAAAAAACTGCACGACGAACACGTCCACACCATGATCTCCACATGGGGCCTCATCGATCCCGCCGCCGACACCTACAAAAAACTCGACAGCGAAGCTCTCCTCATCCCCAACGCGCACGTCTACGACGCCTCAAACCCAAAGGCGCAAGACATCTACTGGGACAGCCTGCCCGGCAAACTCTTCGCCCAGGGCTGGGACTCCTTCTGGCTCGACTCTGCAGAGCCCGAAGAATACTGGCCACACGTTGGAGACGCCATCCTTCGCAGCAAAAAGATCGCCATCGGCAACGGAGCGATGTACACCAACATCTACCCGCTCCTGCACAACGAAGGGATCCAACGTAATTGGCGCAAGACGACAGACCAGAAACGCACGTTCCTCCTCACACGCTCCGCCTTCCTCGGCCAGCAGCGGGTAGGCGCAACCGTATGGTCTGGAGACGTCTTCAGCAGCTTCTGGGGACTCTCCCATCAAATCGCCGGTGGCCTCAACTACGCAATCTCCGGCCTGCCCTACTGGACGACAGACATCGGAGGCTACTGGCCAACCTATCCCGGCCAGCCAACCGATCCCGCCTATCAGGAGCTCTACCTCCGCTGGTTTCAGTTCGGTGTCTTCTGCCCCATCTTCCGTTCGCACGGCCACCGACCCCACAACGAAATGTGGAGCTACCCCGACGTCGAGCCCTCTCTCATCGCCTACGACAATCTTCGCTATCGCATGATGCCCTACATCTACTCCCTCGCTTGGAAGGTCTCAAGCGACGACTACACCATCCAGCGGCCTCTAGTTATGGACTTCAAAAACGATCCGCTAACGTGGAACATAGGCGACCAGTTCATGTTTGGACCGGCTCTTCTCGTCAGCCCCGTCACAGAAGCAAAAGCAACAGAACGTCGCGTCTATCTTCCAAAGGACACCACCTGGTACGACTTCTGGAGTGGGCAGAAGATTCAAGGCGGAGTGCATGTGCAGGCGGCAGCGCCCCTCGATCGAATCCCACTCTACGTACGCACCGGTTCGATCCTACCCCTCGGGCCGCCGGAGCAATACGCCGACGAAAAGGTCAACGGCCCCATCGAACTGCGCATATATTCCGGCAAGGACGGCAGCTTCACGCTCTATCAGGATGAAGGCGACAACTACAACTACGAAAAAGGACAACACGCGACCGTCCCCATCACATGGTCGGACTCCGAAGGCACACTGACCATAGGCGCCCGCACCGGAACTTACGGCGGCATGCCGAACGAAATCACCTTCAACATCGTCTGGGTCAGACCCGCCAATGGGGTTGGTGGCGCTGAGCAACAAGCAGACAACACCGTCGTATATCGCGGTTCAGAACTCAAAGTGACCCGACCAGTTCAACTAAAATAGAAAAGGCGAGGACTTGACAAAAAGCCCTGTCAGAATCGGGCGCAAATCGGTATCGCCTAGTGAAGGCCCAAATCGAATGCATCGCGGAACGCTCGAAGTCCAAACCTAAGTCTAATTTCTTGAAGACTTTGCGCAAAAAATGACGGGGTGGAGGGGTACCTGTCCTCTGTTCGAAGTAAACTAGAGGGGACGGAGCAGTATGCCAAACGAATCCAGAAAGAATCCGATCAAGATCATCCTCGCCTCGACAATTATTTTGGCGACAGTAGCCTATCTCGCCTTCACTGGTGGTCGCGACAACAAGAGCTACTACGTCACCATCGGCGAGCTCCACGCCATGGGCGACAAAGCGTACGTCCGCCACCTCCGCGTCGCCGGAAACGTGGCCCCCGGAAGCATCCATCGCGCAGGCACCAACGCCTCCTTCGATCTCCTCGAGCAGGGCAACAAGCTCTCCGTCGTCTACCAGGGCTCCGAGCCCCCACCCGACACATTCAAAGACGACTCTCAGGCCCTCGCCGTAGGCACCTACGGCCACGACGGAGTCTTCCACGCCACCGAACTCCAGGCCAAGTGCGCCTCCAAATACGCCCCTGCCGCCCCCGCAACTCCCACCACCGCCGCGACCACCCTGCCCGCCGCCCGCTAGCTATTTTCCAGTGAGCGCCTTCAGATACCGGTAGTCAAAGTTCACACCGGTATAAAAAGATTCCATCCCAATGCGTTCGTCTCTCCCATGGGCGCGCACATCGTCCCCATCGACTCCCATTCCTGAAAACCCATAGCTCGGCATCCCCGCTGCCATCGTAATTTTGCTGTCCGACGCCCCCGTCTCCATCTCCGGCACAATCGGCAACCCGGGCCACATCTGCCCCACCACGGAACGCAGCGCCGCAAAAACCTCTTCATTCAAAGGCGGAGGAGTGACCGAAACCTCGTTCTCGTCCCGATCGCTCAAAGCCCCAGCATCGTTCACCAACTTCACCTCGACCTTCGGGTCCGCAAACACCTTCGTCAGCTCCGCCCTCACTTCGGCAGGAGTGTGTCCAGGCAGTATCCTGCAATTCACATTGGCCTCGGCCCTCTGCGGCAGCGCATTGCGCGCGTGCCCAGCCTGCACCATCGTCGCCACACAGGTCGTCCGCATCGTGGAGTTATACAGCGGACTCTCCGACAACCGGGCAACAGCCGCAGCGTCCGCCGGCGCCTTCAACACTGCCCGCATGTCCGCCGCCACCTGCCCTGTCTCGATCTTCGCCATCGCCTCAAAGTACCCGCGAGTCACGGAATTGAGCTCGAACGGAAACTGGTAGGCCCCGAGGCGACCCAGAGCGTCCGCCAGATGATAGATCGCATTGTCCCTCTTCGGCAGCGAACTATGTCCGCCGGGGTTGGTCACCGTTAACTGATAGTCGGCATACAGTTTTTCCGTGGCTTCCACGCCGATGTTCACGGGCTTGCCCTTCTCCGTATTCAACCCACCCGCATCCGCATTCAGCACAAACGCTGCATCCACCAACTCCCGATGGTTCTTCACCAGCCAATCCACGCCATTCGACTTTCCGCCCTCCTCGTCCGCGGTAAGCGCCAGTATGACATCACGGTCCGGCACAAACCCCTCCCGCTTCAGCCGGATAAATGTCGTCACCGAAGCCGCATCGGACTCCTTCATGTCCTGCGTCCCCCGCCCGTAGAAGTACCCGTCCTTCTCCGTAAACACAAAGGGGTCCGTCGTCCAGTCCTCGCGCTTCGCCTCCACAACATCGAGATGCCCGATGATCAGCACCGGTTTCTTCGTGCTCCCGGCCCTGCCGCGATACCTCGCCACCATATTGCCTTTGCGCTCGTTCGGCCCCAGCACAACAACGTCCGCCGCCGGAAACCCCGCATCCAGCAACCGCTTCCGCATCGCTTCCGCCGCGACTGTCGTACTCCCGACCGAATCCGTCGTATTAGTCTCAATCAACTGCTTGAAGATTTCATGCGCCAACTGCCGCGAGTCCACATCCAGCGCGGGCACCTGTTGAGCATGGACGGTCGTAGCAAAAAGTTCTGCAGCCAGCAACACAGGTAGTAGCTTCAAAGTATGGAATCTCCTCAAGAGGTCTCGCACTGCCAATCCGGCAGCCGCTAGCCATATACTCGCATGAGGACAAAGAATTCGCCGTACCGATAACCTCAAGAAATGTCGACCGCAACCACAATCCGTCCCGTCACGCTCGCCACTGCGGCCCAACTCGACTCCGTCTCCAAGATTTATGGCAGCTTTGCTGCTCTCCGAAACGTCTCGACGACCTTCGCCGCCGGCTCTTGCACCGTCATCCTCGGCGAAAACGGTGCGGGTAAATCCACCCTCCTCCGCGTCATCGCCGGCCTCATCAACCCCACTCGCGGCAGCGTGACAGTCTTCTCAGAGACCCCGCATCACCAGCGTCGCCGCATGGCTTATATGAGCCACTCGCCAATGCTGTACGACGAACTCACCGCCATGGAGAACCTCACCTACTTCGCCGGCCTCCACCGTGGTGATGGCGGCTGCGCCTGCGTCGGCAGTCCCGAGATGGCCCTCCGCGCCGTCGGCCTCGATCCCGACCTCAACCGTCCCGTAGGCCAGTACTCTCAAGGCATGCGCCAGCGCACCTCCCTCGCGCGTGTCCTCCAGACCGACCCCGAGCTACTACTCCTCGACGAACCCTTCTCCAACCTAGACGTCGCCTCCACACAACACATGGTCGAACTCCTCGCGGACTTTCGCACCTGGCCCGTCGTAGGTGGCGGCAGCCGCACCCTCCTCATCACGACCCATCAAGCCGCACTCGCCAAACCGCTGGCCGACAACGTCCTCACCATGCGCAGCGGCCACATACTCGAACCTGAGGCCGCAGTGTGAAGAACACTGTACCAACCAAGACCAACGCTGCCCGATTGCTCGACTCCCTCGGCATCCCCTACGAGCTTCGTCCCTACGTGGTCGACCCTGACGACCTCACCGCCATCTCCGTCGCCCAAAAGATAGGCCTCCCGCCCGAGCAGGTCTTCAAGACCCTCCTCACCCACACAAACGCTGGTGAGCATCTCTTCGCGGTCGTTCCTGGCGACGCCGAACTTGACCTGAAAAAACTAGCCCATGCCGCAAAAGCGAAGAAGGTCGAACTTGCCTCCCTCAAGGAAGTCGAGCCTCTTACCGGATACATCCGCGGCGGGGTTACTGTGATGGGCGCGAAGAAACCCTTTCCCGCCTACGCCGACGAGACCATCGAACTCTTCGATATCATCTCGGTCTCCGCCGGTCAGCGAGGTCTCCAACTCCTCCTGGCCCCCGCCGACTACCTCCGTGCCGCCGACGCCACCCTTGCGGACCTGACCAAAGGGCCCGCATGACCTACCTCCGCCATGTTCTCGACCACCTCGGCAAAGACATCCGCCTGGAATGGCGCTCCCGTGACTCGATTAACGGTATGCTCTTCTTTTCCCTCCTGGTGGTCGTCGTCTTTGGCCTCGCCTTCGATCCCACCAGCTACCCGACGCTGACCCGCCAGATCTCAGGTGGCATCCTCTGGGTCGCTCTCCTCTTCGCCTCTATCACGGCCCTCAACCAGTCCTGGGCCCGCGAGCTGCGCAACCAGGTCCTCGAAGCGCAGCGGATGGCCCCCTCCCCTGCCTCCGCGTTATTTCTAGGCAAGGCCCTCGCCAACATGCTCTTCGTCCTCGTCGTCGAGGCGGTCCTGGCCCCTATCTTCATCGTCTTCTTCAATCTCCACGTCCTGGGCAACATCTGGGTGCTCGCCCTCGTCCTGCCGCTAGGAACCTGGGCCCTGGTCGTCAACGGGACCTTCTTCGCCGCCCTCGGCCTTCGCGCCCGCAACCGCGAACTTCTCCTACCACTGCTCCTCCTTCCGATCTCGCTGCCCGCCGTTCTGGCTATGGTCCAGGCAACTACCGGAGTCCTCACGGCGGACCTGGATCCTATCCAAATTGCGACCTGGATCAAGCAATTGGCCGGTTACGACATCATCTTTACCACAATCTGCATTCTGCTCTTCGAAACCGTACTCAACGCCGAATGATCGCATTCGCGATAGACTATTTCTATGGAGCAGCGCACCCCCACTCTCCGCAACGTCGCCTGGCTTTGGTTCGGAATCGCTATTGCCGTTCTCGTAGTTGGCTTCCGCCAGGCAATCTTTCTTACGCCGACGGACGCGGCCCAGGGCGATGTTGGGCGGACCTTCTACTACCACGTTCCAATTGCGATGTTGAGCCTGCTCTTTCCCTACCTCAACTTCGCCGCCTCACTCGCATATCTCTTCTGGCGCAAGCGTGATCCCCTCAAGGCCCTCACCGCCGATGCCTTCGCCCTCGCCTCAGCAGAGGTCGCCGTCGTCTACGCCAGTATCACCCTCATCACCGGCTCCGACTGGGGACGCGCAGCCTGGGGCATCTGGTGGGCTTGGGACGCCCGCCTTACCAGCATGCTTCTCCTCTGGCTCCTGTACGTCAGCTACCTCATGCTGCGCCAGTTCTCCTCCACCGGCCAGAGCCAGACCCTCGCCGCAGTCCTCTCCATCTTCGCCGCGGCCGACGTCCCTATCGTCTACATGTCCATCCGCTGGTGGCGCACCCAGCATCCGGCCCCCGTCTTTGGTGGCGGCCCTAACGCCGGCATGGACAAATCCATGCTTCCTGCTTTCTTTTGGAACCTCGCCGGCTGGGCCATCTGGGGTATCTTCATCCTGCTCTTCCGCTTCGCCCTGGAACGCCGGCGTCAGATCGCCGAGCAGGAGGCCGCACTTCAGGCCATTGAAGCCTCTTTGGAGACCACAAAATGACCTGGAACTCGTTCTTTGACATCAGCACCATGGCGCACAGGCACTTATTGTTTGCCTACGCTGCCGTCCTGGTCATTCAGGGGGGCTACTGTGGATGGATCGCCTGGAACTGGTTTCGCACCAAAGACCCTCGTCATTAAAAAAATCAACGAAGCCACAGAAGAACTGCAGCTTCGTTGTCCGAGAAGAAATGCATATGACGCGATCGATCCGAAGGTGGACTTCCGCATCGATCACATAGACACGTTAACCGCCAGGAAAGTTTCGCAACCCTTGAAAATTCTCTGCGGCTGCACTTCCTCTTGCCCCCCTCTCGCCACCTCGATAGACTCCGAATAGTGCCAACGCCCCTCCGACCTTCTCCTGCGCGATCCATTACCGTCGCTGTCTGCGCGCTTCTTCTCGGCATCTCGGGCTGCCGTCGCAGCGGCTTTCCCGACGTCCCCGACGGCTACCGAGAGTTTGCCTACATCAGTAATGGCGGCTCCAACACTGTCACCGTGCTCGATCTTGTCTACCTCCGCCAGGACCGCACCCTTCAGGTCGGCTCGGGGCCTACAAACCTCGTCGCGAACCCTGTCCGCAACGAGATTTACGTCGTCAACACGCAGTCCGGCACAGTCTCAGTGATCGACGCTCAGGCCAACCGTATCGTCGCCACTATCCCTGTCCACCGCCTGCCCTCATTCATCGCTGTCGACCCCACGGGCCATCGCGCTTACCTTGCCAACTCAGGCTCCAATTCGGTCAGTGTTCTCGACCTCGACCGCCGCCGCGAGATCGCTGTAGCTGGCACCGGCGAACAGCCTGGCGTCGACCGCGTCTCTACCGACGGCCGAAGCCTGGTGGTCACCAATCGCGGCGGCAACAGTGTGTCTATATTTGATGTACCCCCATACAACGCGGCCGCAACATCTGAACCTCCGCCGCATCTCCGCGCTGTCTTCTCTGGATGTCCGGGGGCCACGGATGCCGTGATTCTGCGTGATTCCTCCAAGGCTTTCATCGCCTGCTCCGGGGGTCATCAGGTAATGGCTATCAGCCTTGCGGCGGAGCCAGGATCGGTG
>DATHQG010000101.1:0-4559 GCA_035483075.1 Edaphobacter sp.
CGTGTGATCCGGGCACGCAGGATAACCCGCAGCTGGCCTGATGCCGCGATATTTCTCTTGAATAAGATCAGCGGCGCTCAAGCCCTCCGCGCAACCATAACCCCATTCATCCCGCACGCGTTTGTGCAAGCATTCGGCGAAAGCCTCAGCCAAGCGGTCGGCGATGGCCTCCGCCATGATCGCGTTGTAGTCGTCGTGCTTGGCCCTGTACGACTCGCACAGTTCTTTCAAGCCGATCCCGCTGGTTACAGCGAATGCGCCGATGTGATCGCGCAAACCCGCTTCCTTCGGTCCGATGAAGTCGGCTAGCGATCGGCAAGGCTCGTTGCCCTCCTTATTTGATTGTTGGCGGAGGAAGTGGAATCGTTCGAGCACGGTCCCGCGTGCGCTGTCCGTGTACAGTTCGACATCGTCCCCCACAGCGCTGGCGGGGAAGAAGCCGTATACGCCTCGGGCCGTGATCAGTTTCTTCTCAATGATGACATCAAGGAGAGCATTGCCTTCGCTGAAGACTTGGCGCGCCTGGGCGCCATGCTCTGGGTGTTCAAGAATCCGAGGATAAATTCCTTTCAGTCCCCAGGTATGGAAGAACGGGCTCCAGTCAATGAAATCGCGCAGTGTTGCCAGAGGAAAGTCATTCAGCACGCGCACACCCGTGAATGAAGGCCTGGGCAGGTCTTCCGCGCGCCATTCGATCGGAGTCCGCCTTTTCCGGGCATCCTCGAGCGAGACAACGCTTAGCTTCGGGGCGGAGTGGGCTTTGCGCAACGCTTCGTAATCGGCGCGATGCTGCGCCACGAACGCAGATTTACCCTCGTCGCTCAGAAGGCTGGTAGTGACGGGCACCGCCCGGCTGGCATCGAGCACGTGGACTACCGGCTCGCTGTAGTGTGGTGCGATCTTGACCGCGGTGTGCGCACGGCTGGTGGTTGCTCCGCCGATGAGCAGAGGCAGCTTGAAGCCCTGGCGCTCCATCTCCTTGGCGACGTGCACCATCTCGTCGAGGGAGGGCGTGATCAGGCCGCTGAGGCCGATCATGTCCGCCTTTTCGGCTTTGGCACGCTCGAGGATCTTCTCGCAGGAGACCATCACGCCGAGGTCGATTACGTCGTAGTTGTTGCAGGCAAGGACGACGCCGACGATGTTCTTGCCGATGTCATGGACGTCGCCCTTGACCGTGGCGAGCAGGATCTTTCCCTGCGCTTTGACGACTTCGCCGGCTGCGACCATTGCGGCTTTTTCGGCCTCCATGAAGGGAGTGAGGTGCGCGACGGCTTTCTTCATGACGCGGGCTGATTTGACTACTTGTGGCAAGAACATTTTGCCGGCACCGAAGAGATCACCTACTACGCTCATGCCATCCATCAGCGGGCCTTCGATCACCAGGAGAGGGCGGCCGAGCTTGACGCGAGCTTCTTCGGTGTCTATGTCGATGTAGGTATCGATGCCCTTGACCAAAGCGTGCGAAAGACGCTCTTCGACCGTGCCGTTGCGCCATTCTTCGGCCTTCTTTTCGCTCGCGACTGAGCCGGCGCCCTTCAGGGTTTCGCCGAAGTCAACCAGACGCTCTGTCGCATCGGGACGGCGGTTGAGCAGCACGTCTTCGACCAGCACTTTCAGTTCGGGGTCTATCTCCTCATATACCTCGAGCATCCCTGCGTTTACGATGCCCATGTCCATGCCTGCGGCGATGGCATGGTAGAGAAATGCGGAGTGCATGGCCTCGCGGACCTTGTTGTTGCCGCGAAAGCTGAAGGAGATGTTCGAGACGCCACCGCTGACCTTTGCGTGGGGCAGGTTGGCCTTGATCCAGCGCGTGGCGTTGATGAAGTCGACCGCGTAGTTGTTGTGCTCCTCCATGCCGGTGGCGACGGTGAGGATGTTCGGGTCGAAGATGATGTCTTCGGGCGGGAAACCGACTTCGTCGACGAGGATCCGGTAGGCGCGTTCGCTGATGCGTATCTTTTCCTCGTAGGTCGCGGCCTGGCCTTGTTCGTCGAAGGCCATCACGACCACGGCGGCGCCATATTTCAGCACCGTCGCGGCGTTTTGGCGAAATTTCTCTTCGCCTTCCTTCAGCGAGATCGAGTTGACGATACCTTTGCCCTGAAGGCACTTGAGTCCGGCCTCGATGACCTCCCATTTCGAGGAGTCCACCATGAAGGGGACCTTGGCGACCTCGGGTTCGCTCGCCAGCAACTGCAAGTAGCGGGTCATTGCGGCGACGCCGTCGATCATGCCCTCGTCCATGCAGATGTCGAGGACGTTGGCGCCGTTTTCGACCTGCTGACGGGCGACGCTTACTGCTTCTTCGTATTTGCCTTCCTTGACGAGCCTGGCAAACTTCGGCGAACCGGCCACGTTGGTCCGTTCGCCGATCATGATGTAGACGCCGGGCTGCTGGGTGAAGGGCTGGGACCCCGACAGACGGAGCGGCTTCGTCTCCGTGGTTTCAGCTAGGGCTCCGCTCACGCTGCGACCTCTATCTGGCTGAGTTTCCGCGGGGGCTGGCCTTCGAGCGCTTTGGCGATAGCCGCGATGTGCTCGGGTGTGTTGCCGCAGCAGCCACCGGCAATATTGATGAGTCCGTCCTTTGCGAAGCTACTGAGAAAACGGGCCATGTCCTGCGGTCCCAGGTCGAACCCAGTCTCCGAGAGCGGATTTGGCAGACCTGCGTTCGGGTAGCACGAGATCGCCACGTCCGCCTTCTCCGAGAGCTCCTCAAGGAATGGGTACATCAGGTCGGGGCCGAGGGAGCAGTTTAGCCCTACTGACAGCGGCTTGACGTGTTTGACCGCGTTCCAGAAGGCTTCCGTGGTCTGGGCGGAGATGAGCGTTTCGCCGCCACGCCCGACAGCCGCCGAGATCATTACCGGGAGCTTCGTGTTGTCCTGATCGAAGACCTCACGGATGGCGACAAGTGCGGCCTTGGCGTTGAGAGAATCGAAGATGGTTTCGACAAGAAGGAGGTCCGAGCCGCCGGCGATGAGGGCACGCACTTGTTGCGCGTAGGCGGTCTTCACCTGATCGAAGGTGACCACGCGAAAGCCTGCGTCGTCGGCATCAGGCGAGTTCGATAAAGAGACGGTCAGCGGCCCGATCGCTCCCGCCACGAAGCGTTGACGTCCGGTCTCGCTTGTAAAACGATCGGCCCATTCACGGCATTGCCGCGCCGATTGCTCATTGATCTCCCAGGCCAGGTCGCCGAGCATCGGATCGTCGATGATCTTCTGGTAGAACTCCGGGTCCTTGCGGCCGCCGTGCTCCCGCGGATCGTCTACGAAGAACTCGCTTTGCGTGATACTGGTCGCGCCGAAGGTGTTCGTCTCGATGATATCTGCGCCGGCGTCCAGAAAACGGCGATGGATGTCACAGATCATCTTCGGCTGAGTCAGGGAGAAGAGGTCGCCGTTGTTCAGCAGGTCCTTCGACGAGTCCTTGAAGCGTTCCCCGCGAATATCAGCTTCCTTCATGCCGTAGGTGCGGATCGTCGTGCCCATCGCTCCGTCGATGATGGCAATTCGATTTTCGAGAATCTTTTCAAGAGGATGTTGGTGGGCTTTCATCATAGTCTCCCTATCTCCCTGATGATCTTGAGGGCACAACGTTCTAGAAGTTCAAGAAGGCCTTGGCATCGGAATCCTGTCTCCTTGTGCTGACGCGCCATGTATCAGGATACAAGGGCGACGGTGCACTCCGGAGGACCAGATATAGATGCGGCAGGTATGGAACGGTGCGGTGGCTTCCACGACGGCTAGGCGAGAATCTCGGCCTGGTCCTTGTCCGAACGGACCGCGTCGGGAAGCTGCTGCATCTGCACCAGCAGGTCTTCCTTACGCATGACGAGATTAGTGGCGTTGAGGCTGGCCAGTTCGAAGCCGTGTCCGTGGGTGATGGCGTCGGTGGGGCAGGCCTCGACACAGTAGCCGCAGAAGATGCAGCGGTTGTAGTCGATGTTGTAGACCTTGGCGTAGCGCTCGGCCGAAGAGATGCGCTTTTCTTCGGTGTTCTCTGCGGCTTCGATATAGATGCAGTTCGATGGGCAGGCGGCAGCGCAGAGGAAGCAAGCGACACACTTTTCGAGGCCGTTTTCGTCGCGCTGGAGCTGGTGCTTGCCGCGGAAGCGCTCCTCAAATTTTGCACCGCGCATGGGTCCTTTGCCGTCAGGGTAGTTCTCGACCTGGGTCGGCTGGAACGTCTCCTTCAAGGTGATGCTCATTCCCTTGGCAATGGCTGCGGCGTCGCGGAGGATAGACATATCTTGAGTATACGACGGGGGCGCGTTAGGCTGAAAGCCATGAAGACCACTGCCGCTTCCCTGTCGTTTATGATTGCCCTGTGTGTTGCGGGGTCAAGCCCCGTTCGTGCGTGTGCGCAGGCTTCGCCACAGGCCGATATGAGCGCGATGGCTGAACACGCCCATACGCCAGCACCTCCTTCGACCAGTCTGACGTTGACCGTGGACGGCAAGGCCACGACGCTGTCGGTTGCGGAGTTGCAGGCAATGCCGCAGAAGACGGTGAGCGTCCACAATGAACATACGAAGGCCGAGGAGACCT
>DATHQG010000102.1:0-5612 GCA_035483075.1 Edaphobacter sp.
GCCCGATCCTCGCAACCCTCGCGCGACCGCTGTTCACGGTGAAACACTACACGCGCCGGCGCAATCGTCTTATCCACGCCAAAACCCGCAGCCCCATTGTGCAAATACACCAGTGCCCCACGTCCCGTCTCCGCAATCATGCGCAGTGAACTCTCCACCACGGCCCTGCAATCACACAGAGTCGTCGAAAAAACATCTCCAGCCAGGCAATGCGTATGCACCCGCACTGGCACCGGCCCATCGCCAGTCACATCGCCAAACACCAGCGCAACATGCGACTCGCCACCTTCCACCTCGCTCTCATACGCGATCATGCGAAACTCGCCATGCGCAGTCGGCATCAGCGACTCTGCCACGCGATGAATATACCGTTCATTCTGTAACCGGTAGCGAATCAGGTCCGCCACCGTCACCATCTTCAGATTGTGGGTCTCGCAAAACTTCACCAGGTCCGGCACGCGCGCCATGGTCCCGTCGTCGTTCATAATCTCGCAGATCACACCCGCCGTCACCAGCCCCGCCATTCGCGCAAGGTCTACCGAAGCCTCCGTCTGTCCCGCTCGCACCAGCACTCCGCCCTTACGCGCCCTTAGCGGAAACACATGCCCCGGCCGCGCCAGATCTTGCGCCGTCGATCGCGGATCGATCGCCACCTTGATCGTATGTGCGCGGTCAGCCGCCGAAATGCCCGTCGTCACACCCTCACGCGCCTCAATGCTCTCAGTAAACGCCGTCCCAAACCGCGACGTATTCTCCTGCGTCATCGGTCCAAGCCGCAGATAATCCGCACGCTCTTCCGTCAACGTCAGGCAGATCAACCCGCGACCAAACTTCGCCATGAAGTTGATCGCCTCCGGCGTGACAAACTCAGCAGCCAGCGTTAGGTCACCCTCATTCTCGCGGTCCTCATCATCTACGACCACGACCATCCGGCCCGCCTTGATCTCCGCTACTGCCTCCATCACGTCAGCAAACATAACTCCGCCTCCACCTTCATCTCTTTCGACGCGTCCCATCATACTTTCGTCGCAAAAGAAACGCCGCCCTGACAGGCGGCGTCTCACATCCAATTTGAAATCTACAGTGTTGACTCGATCTCAAAGCCCCAGGCCTCCAGCAGCGCCTCAGGAATGTACTTTGAATTTTTGTTCCGCCGGGCCCATTCACGAAGCCGGGTCGAACGAATGTACTGGTCCGGTGTCAGCTTGAACTCTTTTACCACCTGCTCGAACGATGTGACCGTCGGAACAACTGGCCCTATCGGCTCAGGCTTGCCCCAATTGGGATTTCCACGACGCTTTGCCATCTTTATCAGTACCTCTTTGAATTAGTTTCACTCTTCGCGATACGCACACTGGGAAAAAACCGCAGTATTCATTCTAAGGCAGTTACACTCAAAAAGCAAGAACGGCCCCGGGTTAATCGCCCCCCGGAAGTACCCTCGTCTTGACTGTAACTTCAACCCTATCTTAGTGCTGCTGGGCCAAGGCATAAAACTTCGTCATGTCCGCCTTCAGCTCCTTCAAGGCTTCTACGTTCAGATAGACCATGTGACCGGCCGGATAGTATCCGAACTGCACATTTCCAACCAGGTTCGGCGGAAGATCCATGTGGCTCAGGTCAAACTCGGTCGAAAAGAACGGCGTCGCCAGATCGAAGTAACCATTCGCAGAAAAAACGTGCAGGTGCGGATTTTTTCGGATCGCATCTGACAAATCCACCGCAACGTCTGGTTCGTTCTGTTCACCACCGCGTCCACCACCACCACCGCCGGCAAAGACACCCGCCGGCCTGTGCTTGAAGTCCCAGACCTGGTTCAGCCCAGGCCCCGACAGGTAATATGGCTCCTGGCTCATATACTTCAACTCTCTTTGGATGTAGTCGTGAAACGCCCCGACATACACCCCGCTGATCCCCGTGTCCGATGGGTCGTACCCCGGGTTCTCTCCCGCCGAGTCCGGGTCCCATCCCATGAACCGCGCATCGTACCGCCCAAGGGTCCGTTCGTCCCCACGCAGCAGCTCCTTGCGGAACCGAGTCGCCGAGATCCGCAGCTTCGACTCCTTCACATACTCCACACTCAGCCCGGTGATCGCCGCCACCTTCGCCGCCATCGCATCGAACTCCGCCGGCGGCAGCTTATCGCCCTGCTGAAGCGCCTCGGTGTAGGGCCCTCGCGCAAATAGCCGCGCCTGCTGCACCCACTCCGCCATGCTAAGGTTCGTCTTCACCTTCTTATGGTGGTAGGCGATCGCAGCATATGACGGCAGATACCCGATCGCCTCATAGTCAAGCCCCGGCGCACGGCGGTTGTAGTTCAGAATCGACGACAACAGCGTCACGCCATTGAACTCGATCCCATCGTTCTGCAACGCTGCGACTAAACCAGCCGATCGCGTCGTCCCATACGACTCGCCAAACAGAAACTTCGGCGAGTTCCACCGCTGGTTCACCGTAATATAGCGAACGATAAACTTCTCGAACGCGTGAATGTCCTGGTCGGTTCCGGCAAAGTCCTTCGCTGTCCCCTTGCCCACAGCGCGTGAAAAGCCGCACAGCGGCGCATCGATAAATACCAGATCACTCTTATCGATCAGGCTCTGCGGGTTTTGTATCCATTCAAACGGAGCAGGCCCCGTCGCCTCTGGACTCTGCGTCACCACGCGCACCGGTCCGAGCGATCCCATGTGCAGCCATATCGTCGCCGAACCTGGCCCGCCGTTATAAAAGAACGTCACCGGACGGCTCTTCGCGTCCGCTCCATCTTCAGTGTAAGCCACGTAGAAGATGCTGCCGTTCGCCTTGTCCTGGTCGTCACGTATCAGCAGGTTCCCGGCGGTCGCCGTGTAGTGGACCGTCTGCCCGCCCGCAGTCCAGTCATGTTTGGTCACCGAGTTCGTCTCCGGAGGAATCGGAGTACCCTGGTCCTCCTTCGCCGCCGGCGCCTCTGCCGCCGCTCCTCGTTGCCGTCCCTCCGGCGCCTGAGAAAATGCCGGAACCACCATTGACCCTGCCAACACCGCTACTGTGCCGACGTATGATATGCGAGATATCACTGCAAACTTGAAAAAAGTAGATTGACGCAAATCACTCTCCCCGACTGCCTTATTAAATTTTGGTAACGCTTGTGTGAATGCCAACATCATAACCTTCAAATCCTCTGCAAAAATCGATTTTTTTGCATGCATCTTTTTCCGGGGCCGCTTCGTCAACGTATGTTGGCTCGTCGTACGATACCCATCGCGCACCATCAACCCACATGAGGCACGGCCATGAGCTCCCAAAGCTGCACCGACATCGAAGAACAACTCGAAGACACTCCACCTGAGGGACCAACCTCTCTCACCGACATCGAACTCTCCCGCCGCAGCTTCGTCAAAGGCGCCGGCATTCTCAGCGCCGCAGTCGCCACTGGCGTTCCCCGTCTAGCGGCGGCCCAGGAAGCCCAGGCCGCCGCCGTCACCACCCCAAAGATGATGGAGCTGACCCTCAAGGTCAACGGCACCTCACACACCCTCTCTCTCGACACCCGCACCTCCCTCCTCGACGCCCTCCGCGAACACCTCTTACTCACTGGTAGCAAAAAGGGTTGCGACCACGGTCAGTGTGGAGCGTGTACGGTCCTTCTCAACGGCCGCCGCGTCAACTCCTGCCTCACCTTGGCCGTCACCGCAAACGGGGCCGAGATCACCACCATCGAAGGTCTCGCCCAGGGCGACACCCTCCACCCCGTCCAGGCCGCCTTCCTCGAGCACGACGGCTTCCAGTGCGGCTACTGCACCCCCGGCCAGATCTGTTCTGCAGTCGCCCTCCTGAAAGAACACAAGCACAACACCCTCAGCACCGTCTCCTTCGAGACCGGCAACACGACCAACCCCGAGCTCACCGACAACGAGATCCGCGAACGCATGAGCGGCAACATCTGCCGTTGCGGAGCCTACCCGAACATCGTCGCCGCCGTCCGCGCCGCCGCGAAAGGAGCCTCCGCATGATGCCCTTTAACTACCTGCGCGCCACCGCTCCCGATGAAGCCGTCCATGCTGTCTCTGCCCGCGGAGCAAAGTTCCTCGGCGGCGGCACCAACCTGGTCGATCTCATGAAGTACAACGTCGAACACCCGACCACCCTGATCGACGTCACTCATCTCGACTTCACCCAAATCACCATCACTGGCAGCACGACCCTCATCGGCGCAGGCGTTCGCAACAGCGACCTCGCCAACCACGAGACCATTCGCACCAGCTATCCGCTCCTATCACAAGCGTTACTCAGTGGCGCCTCACCGCAACTCCGCAACATGGCCACCACCGGCGGCAACCTCCTCCAGCGCACTCGCTGCTACTACTTCATGGACACCACCTTTCCTGCCTGCAACAAACGCACCCCCGGTAGCGGCTGTGCAGCCATCAAAGGCTTCAACCGCATCCATGCAATCCTCGGCGCAAGCGATGAGTGCATCGCCACCAACCCCTCCGACATGAGCGTCGCCCTCGCCGCCCTCAACGCCACCATTCACGTCACCGGCCCCAAGGGCAAGCGAACCATCGCCATCGCCGACTTCCACCGTCTCCCCGGCACCACCCCGCAGCTCGACACCAACCTCAAGCCCGACGAACTCATCACCGCAGTCGAACTTCCCGCATCGAAGTTCGCAAAGCACTCCTACTACCTCAAAGTTCGCGACCGCCAGAGCTACGCCTTCGCTCTCGTCTCAGTCGCTGCCGGCCTCGAGATGAGCAGCAACACCATCCAGTCCGCGGGCCTCGCCCTCGGCGGCGTCGCCCTCAAGCCCTGGCGCTCCCTCGAAGCAGAGAAGTTCCTGGTCGGCACAGTCGCCAGCGGCGACGCATTCAGAAAAGCCGCCGATCTTGCCGTGGCCGGAGCGAAACCCTACGAACACAACGCCTTCAAAGTCGAACTCGCCAGGCAAAGCATCGTGCGCGCCCTCACCCTCGCCGCACAAGGAGTCCAGGCATGATCTCCGTTGACGAAACAACGACCCACCCCATTCAAGACCAACGTCAGCTCGACCATCGCTACGACGGCTTCGCCAAAGTGACCGGTCGCGCCAAATATGCGGCCGAGTTCCCCGTCGAAAACGTCGCCTACGCCCACATCGTCCAGGCCACCATCCCCTCAGGGACTATTGTCTCCATCGATCAGAGTGTCGCGACCCACGCCGCCGGCGTCTACTCCATCATCACGCCGTTCAACGCGCCAAAGATCACCGTCCCAGGCAACGTCAATGTCCTCCAGGACACCAATGTCCTTTACAGCGGCCAACCCATCGCCGTCGTCGTCGCCCGCTCTCTGCCCGAGGCCCACGAAGCCGCAAAGCTTCTCCGCATCCAATACAAGGAGCAGCCCGCCAAGCTCGACTTCAATGCCCTGCTCAAAGACGCCCGCGCCCCCAAACGCGGAGGCACAACGCGCCGCGGCGATCCCGAAGCGTCTCTTGCCAAGGCCTCCGTCATCATCGACCAGACCTACTCCACGCCAATCCAAAACCACAATCCCATGGAGCCGCACGCCACCATTGCCTCCTGGGAGGGCGACAAACTCACCGTCCACGACGCCACCCAAGGCATCTCCGGCGTCCAGGGATCGCTCGC
>DATHQG010000103.1:0-19302 GCA_035483075.1 Edaphobacter sp.
CATCGCGTCCGTGATGGACGGCTTTACACAAGCGCTCGGTCTGTCGCACTACACGCTCTACATGCAGGATTACGGTGGGCCGGTTGGCTTTCGCATGGCATTGGCACACCCGGAGCGAGTACAGGCCTTCATCGTTCAGGATGCGGTCGCTCACAACGAAGGCCTTGGCGCGAACTGGGCAACACGGCGGGCGTTCTGGGCAGACCGGTCTGCTCACGAAGAAGCGTTGCGCACAAATCTTCTATCGCTCCAAACCACGAAGGTTCGCCACATCGGAGACGATCCCAACATCGAACTCTACGACCCGGATCTCTGGACCGACGAGTACGCATTTCTGAACGCGCCAGGGCAGGCGCAGATTCAAAGCGATCTCTTCTATGACTACCGCACGAACGTCGATGCTTATCCAAAGTGGCAAGCGTGGATGCAGAAGACGCAGCCAAAGCTTTTGGTCCTATGGGGCAAGCACGATCTCTCCTTCGATCTCGGCGAGCCGGAACGCTACCGCAAGGACGTACCGAACGCGAAGGTCTACGTACTCGACGCAGGACACTTCGCGCTCGACACTAAAGCAGATGAGATTGCGACGCTGGTACGTGAATTCATGAAGGCGCAGAGGTAAGCAGCAGGTCCGCGCGAATCGGTTTCCTTTTGACACATTGCGAAGTAACCCAACCGCTTAGGAATATGTTATCCTGCCCCTGTGCCGACCGTTCTGAGAATTGGCAACCTTCGAGTAGTCATCTACCCGAACGACCACCGGCCAGCACATGTTCACGTCATCGGTCCGGAGGCTGAAGCTGTCTTCTATCTGAACTGTCCTGCAGGTTCGGTCAGGCTTCGCGAGAACGACGGTTTTCCAGCTCGCGAACTCAACCGCATCGCCCAGGTCCTAAACAAACACGTTTCCGAGCTATGCGCCGTTTGGAAGGAGATACATGACAATCACTAATCTGGAATTCAAACAGGCGAACGCCAGGACCAAGGCGCTCAAGGCCGGTACTCCGGCCGCAACATCGGCATACTTCGATCGCAGGTCCGGAAACATTATCGTCAAACTCTCGACCGGCATCGGCATCTTCTTCTCTCCGAAAGACGCGCAAGGGCTGGAAGATGCCAGGCCCGCGCAATTGAATGAGATCGAGATAACCCCATCGGGCTTCGGTCTTCACTTCCCCAAACTCGACGCAGACCTTTATGTCCCGGCGCTCCTCGAAGGCTTCCTGGGGTCCCGAAAGTGGATGGCTGCCCGCCTCGGTGCGGCCGGTGGCTCCTCCCGAAGCAAGACAAAAGCCGTGGCCGCTCGCGCCAACGGCGTCCTTGGCGGACGGCCCAGAAAAGTCGCCGCAAGGTAGGCGACTGGCTCACATTGAATCGTAGCCAGGGCCCTTAGGCGACCCGCACTCCTTCCAAAGCTTCTCCCAGTTCCAGGTCCCGTCCCCCACCTTGTGTGGCAACGCGAATCCGAGCTGATGCGCGAGCATACACACCTGCCCGCGATGGTGGGCCTCGTGAGCGACCATGTAACAGAGCATCTCGACGCCAACCGGCCACGCCGGGGCCCAGCCATCTCTGCGAAACTTCTCTATTCGTCCTCCCCCACCCAGCGCTTCAGCGAGCATCTCCCCGCAGCGAGCCGCGCTCTCGGCCAATCCCGCACGGGCCTGCTGCGGCGTGCAGTGCGCGCGGTTCAACTGTCGCGGGACCTTCAGGTCAGGTGCCGTAAGCCTGACCCACTTGGTTCGGACATTGTGCACGTGTGTAAAGATCGCCGCAATCGTGCGGACGTTGCCGGGCGGCCTGGCTCTCCAGGCGGCAGGGTCAAGATGTTCGATAAGGACCTGGTTCATGCGATCATTGGCGGCAAACATCTGGACCGCGACTCGCTCGAGTTGAGTGTGGACCTTCGGTTGACGGGTGGTCACGGCTCCGACTCCTTGACCAATAGTACTTCCGGGCCGTCGCTCGTCCGGAAATAGTCCACGTCATCCGTCACGCTGAGCGTCCGCCGTCTTCCCAGGACGGGACTGCCCAAAAATAAATCTAAAAAACGTGGAAAATTTTCACGCGCAATTTAAGGTCGTTTTCTGACCATCTTTCACCATCATTCCACCACAAATTAACCATCAAAAAACCACAATCTGCCTCCACATTTTCGCAAAAACCCCTGCAAAAACACCGATCCACCACGATCTAAAAAAATCGCTATGTTGTGACCTGGGCCTCCGCACGGGTCCGCATCGGCTGGCGTTTCCAATAGGTCAGCGATCGCCAGACCCACTCCATCGGCCCAAACTCAAAGTACCGCAGCCAGACGGTGCTAAACGCCATATTGAAGGCCCACATCCCCGCCACGGCATAGTAAACCTTGTAATACTCCACATAGCCGTACCAGTGCCAGGGCCCCCAGACAAAGATCGTCATCATCGTGAGGCTCGTCAGCAGATAATTCGAAAGCGCCATCTGTCCCACCGCCGCGATCCGTGCCAGCAGCCACTTCCCAACACCTGCCTTCAACAAAATCACCAGAAGCGCAGCATTTCCCAGCGCACCTGCAATCCTGCCTATGTCATACGGTGCCTGCATCCAAATAAAAGTCTTGAACATATCAAAGTGTCCCGCCCACGCCTTATAGGCCCCAAAGCCAGTCACACCCCAAGCCAGCACAAGCCCGATCACCGCAGTCCACGCATACGTCTTCATACTTAACCTGCCGGCCAGAAACCCATTCTTGTACAACGCCATGCCGAGAAGCATCAGCCCAACCCAATCCCCGAACCCAAAATACGCGCCCTTGAGTTCGCCCTGCAGCACATTTCCCGCCATATGCCCCTGCGCCTTCAAGTACCCCTTCTGCATAGCGGCGATGTCCTCGTACTTCTTCTTGTCGCTCATCCGCCAGTGTTCCTGCACACTACTCCAACGCTTCAGGGCGGCCACCTCATCTTCAGTCAGTGTCTGATGTTGCGCCAGCCTCGCATTGGCCTTTGCAGCGGCCTTTTGCGCGCTATAAGCGCTTCCGTACTGTCCGCCGAACATCAACAGTGAGTTGATAAACAGGATGATTCCCGCCACCCACATCAGCCTCTTTACGCGAACATTGCGGAACGGAAACAGGAACAGTAGTGCCGCCAAGCCGTAATAAAACAGGATATCGCCGCTCCAGATCAGGTATCCGTGCAACATCCCAATAAGCACCAGCCACATGTTCCGCCGCGTAAAGATATCTGCTGCCCGTATCCCCGCCCCTCGCGCCAGTGCTCGCTCCGTCAGCAGAATCACGCCCGCCCCAAACAACATGGAAAACAGCGCGCGCATCTTGCCCTCGGCCAGGATCCAGCGCAGGAACCACGCAGCGGTATTGATCTTCCAGTGCGGCCCGCTAAACACCGGCTTCACCGTGCTCAGTGGATAGAGGTAATTTGTATATCCATAAGCAAAATCGGTGATGTTCATCACGAGGATGCCCATCAGTGAGAAGCCTCGCAGCACATCCATGCTGCTGATCCGCTCTCCTCGAGCGACCGGCCTCAATGGATTCAACTCTATATGTGCCGGGCCGGCGAGTTCCTCGGCAACTCCCGGCGCCACCATGCCCTCATCAAGACCCGCTCCAGCCACACTAGCCATGCAGTCCTCCAAGAGCACCCGCGAGTCCTCTAGGCCCAGGTCGCGCGCGTCAACTTAATCGTATTTTCCTCCGAAGTATCCCATCCCAACGGTCGGCAATCAAGCGAAATCGCCGTATTCGAACCGGGTGGCCAAATCGAACAGGTCTTACTCAGCCCCCGTCTTTATTGTGTTGCGATGTCCAGATGCGTAGCAGCACTGTCTTCGACCACTTCGAGTGTCGGAGGTATCCAGACTGCGCGAGCTTCCGTAGACGCGACGACGTCGAAGTCATAGAAGCGCCGGAACAGGTCGCGCTGCCCTGCATAGCGCTCAACAGCCAATGCGGCGAACTCCCCCCGGTCGATGGGCCGCGCTTGGAGGAAGAGCGTATCGAGGACCTTGATCCAGAAAATGGTGATCGTTTCGTGGTAACCAGAAGTCGCAGTGTTCTTGCCACCCACGGCTTCGTTGTATCGCCGGACGCATTGCCGCATATGGTCGATCGCCAAAGCCTGCCCGAGCCGATGGACGTAGCAGGCCCCGGCGAGCAGATGCGCTGCGTGCGTCCAGCGCTCCTTGGGCAGCGTGCCTGATTCGAACGCCGCGAGAAAATCGTCGATCTCGACCTCAGTTGTGGGAAGCGGCGTCATTCTCTTCCTTTACGCATCCTGAGTGATCAAGGTTCCGCGCGAGGCTATTTACTGAACTTGGTTTCGATCGGCGGAGTCGACTTCAACTCGCGCGCGCGTTGCTCCACGGCGCGCATCACGCGAAGAATGTTGCCCCCGTAGATCTTCTTGATGTCGGTGCCAGAATACCCTTTCTCCAGCAGCGCCCGTGTCAGGGCAGGGAACTTGTCATACGAGCTGAGCTCAGCGGGGACGCAACCCACACCGTCAAAGTCCGTGCCAATCCCCACATGATCGATGCCGCCAATCTTCACTGCATGGTCGATCTGCGCGACAACGTCCGCGAGCGTGGCTGGCGGCAGCTTGGCAGTGGACTCCTCTTCAAGCTTGTCGATGGCAGCGGCGCGCGCGACCGGGTCTTCTATCTTCAGGGCCTCCTGGAAGCGTGGCCGCAGATCGGCCATGATCGGTTTGGAGGCGTCGGAATAGCGCTGCGAAAGATAGGCGCAGTCGAAGTTGATCTGGATGGTGCCACCCTTCGCAGCGAGCGCACGGATCATATCGTCGGTCATATTGCGGGTATGGTTGGAGACGGCGCGACAGCTCGAGTGCGAAGCGATGATCGGCGCAGAAGAAACCTCGAGCGCATCGTAAAACGTCTTGTCTGCCGTGTGCGAGATGTCGACCATCATGCCTAGGCGGTTCATCTCGCGGACGACGTCCTTGCCGAAGGGCGTCAGACCGTTGTGGTGCTTTACCTTGGTATCTTCAAAGTCGCCCTGCGAGTCGGCCCAGTTGTTGGTGTTGAAGTGGGTCAACGTCATATAACGGACCCCAAGCGCGTAATAGTCGCGCAGCAGGCGCAGTGAGTCCTCAATAGCATGACCGCCTTCGATACCCATCAGTGCGGCGATCTTGTGCTCGTTGTGGGCCGCGACGATCTCGTCCGCTGTAGTCGCGAAGACGAAATCGTTCGGATGCGCAGCGATGATGTCGGTGCGCGTCGTGTCGATCATCTGCAGCGCGCGGTTTGCGGAGTGGTTGCCTTCGACATACTCTGCTCCAACGTAGACAGCGAAAAACTCGGCGCCAAGGAAGCCCTTCATGCGCGGAAGATCGGTCTGGCCGCCCCTGTTATGTGTACCAATGTTGTAGCCATCGACTGTCTTCGAGGTCACGTCATCGTGTGTGTCGATCAGGATGGCGTCACGCGTAATGCTTGCGACCTCTGCGTCGGTGACAGGCTTGGTACGTGGCGTCTGGGCCGCGACTGGAAGGACTGCAGCAAAAAGGGAGACGGCAGCGAGCGAGCGGAGTCTGCGCAAGGGGTGTCCTTTCAAAATAGGGCTTTCCTGAATAATAACGGGCAGGGCCGTTCCGTGAGTGAGAGAACACATGAATCGCGTGGACCGTCGAAAACTCATCGTCGAGGGCAGCTTCCTCGCAATCGCCAGCGCCATCCCGGCATTGCACGTACAGTCCCCGCGCCTTAGGAAAGGGAAGCCTGTGACCGAGAGAAGACTCGTCCCACTCACCTCCATCCGCCGCACCCAGACCGACGGCGCCACTGTCTTCTATCGCGAAGGCGCCCTCCTGGCGCGCGGGCCTGCGCGATAACCCCAACGACACCGTCCAGTTTCTCGGCACAGGACACTTCGCTTGGAAACCCACATCGAAGAGATAGACATTGCCGTGCTAAAATTTCTAGCGAAAAACGCCGCCTGAACTTCGATTTAGCATCCAACGACCATGGAACCGTCTATTCCACCACCGGAGAAGGGAACAAGCTTGGCCAGTCCGACCATGATCTTCGTCATTGTCGGCATCATTGTCGCCGCCTTCGTGATGTTTCTGGTCCTTCGCCCCAGCTGACGCGGCACGGCCTTCCAGCCCAGACAACAAAAAAGGCGAACTCGAATGAGTCCGCCTTTTCTTCTTACCGATCGTCCTTGCCAGGGGAGGCACTACAAAGCCAGCGATCTACTGAATCGCGCCACGCAGAATGATCTGCAGGGTCACTGGAACAGCGGTTGGCTGGCCATCCAGCATGCCCGGTGTGTAGCGATACTGGCCTACCGCTGCCAGAACGTTATGGTCCATCACTGGGCCAAGCGAACGGACGACCTTCAGGTCCGTCGGCTTACCCGTAGCATCGACCGTCATCTCGACTACGGCCTTTCGATCGAGCCCGAAAACCCGCGGAGCGTCGGAGTCCGATTCAATCCCTACGGTGCTGATCAACTTTGGAGAGACCACGCCGGTCGAGATCCGGAGCGGTGCCGTATGAGCGGTGTTGTGATCTGCCTCGGAAGAATTAAATTCATTTGGCTGGACCAGTTTGGACTGCAGCGTGGAAGTACCGGGGGTCTGGGTTTTTGCAGGCGAATTTGCCTGAGCGTGAAGCAGCATCGGGGTCAGGAGGAGGGTGGCCACAATTACTGTACGCATAATATCTAATCTCCAGAGCAGAAGTGCCCATCACCACAGTAATCTTAAGCAGATACGATTGTCAATAAAATTATTATGAATAATGTTACCTACTTATTTTCAGCAACTTGATTTAACGAAAAGCCCACACGGAGTTCAAAATCAAAATACGACGTCGAAAATCGCACGCCCTCAAAAAGTGGAAGTTACTCTGGATGGCATGACTTACCTGCTCTGCCTCTCGCTGGCTCTAGCCTTCAGCCAACACAAAGCGCCCGCCGTCTTCCGCGTAAAGGTCGAGACCACAGCCGGCAGCTTTATCGTCGAGACGCACCGCGACTGGTCACCTCACGGCGCCGACCGCTTCTACGAGTTGGTTCGCACGAAGTACTACGACGACTCACGCTTCTTCCGCGTCGTTCCCGGTCGCTGGGTGCAATTCGGCATAAGCGGTGACCCAAAGATTGCCCAGCAGCAACGCAGAGTCACAATCCCAGACGATGCCCTCAAACAGCACAACACTCGCGGCTACATTGCCTTCTCCAACACCGGCCCCAACACCAGGTCCACACAGGTCTACATCAACCTCGGCGACAATACCGCCCACAACGACATCGAAGCCGGCTTTGCTCCCTTCGGCCAGGTCGTCGAAGGCATGGAAGTCGTCGAAAAACTCTACGGCGGCTACGGCGAACACTCCGGTGGCGGCATGCGCGCAGGTCACCAGGACAAAATGTTCGAAAGCGGCAACGCTTATCTTGATCGCGAATGTCCCAAACTCGACAAACTCATCCGGGCTACCATCGTGCCGTCCAAGCGGCCCTGAAAAATCGCGCGACGCGCGCCGGGATTCGCTGCTAACATTCAACCGATATGAAAGTTCTCGTCATCGATGTCGGCGGTACAAACGTCAAGGTCGCCTCCAGCGACACGCGCGTTCCCATCAAGATTCCCTCCGGCCCGACCATGACTGCGGAGATGATGGCCAAGGACGTTCTTGCCGCCACCGAGGGATGGATCTACGACTGCATCTCAATAGGCTTCCCGGGTCCAGTCGTCCACGACCACCCGCTTGCAGAGCCCCACAACCTCGCCGCCGGATGGGTCGACTTTCCTTTCCAGAAGGTCTTCGGCAAGCCAGTCCGCTTCATCAACGATGCAGCTATGCAGGCCCTTGGTGGCTACAAGGGCGGCCGAATGCTCTTTCTCGGCATTGGGACAGGCCTTGGCTCCGCCATGATCTTCGACGGCGTTGTCGTCCCTCTCGAACTGGCCCATCTCCCCTACAAAAAAGGACGTACCTACGAGGAGTACATTGGCCTCGCAGGCCTCCAACGTCGCGGTGAAGTGCGCTGGCGAAAGTCAGTCCTCGATATCGTCGCGCGCCTCCAGGCAGCAATGGTCTGCGACTCTGTTCTACTCGGAGGCGGCAACGCCAAGCTGATGCAGGACCTGCCCACCCACGTCATCCTCGGAGCAAACAGCAATGCCATCGACGGGGGCATCAAGCTGTGGCAGGACCCTCCCATCGCACCGAAGGCGGCCACGTCCTTGCCCGTAAAGGCCCCCAAAGCCTCAGGATGAGTCAGGAACTGGGCCAAGAACTGGGCCACGATAAGCGGCCTGTAACAAAACACATCCGCACCCAGGTGTCAGGGGTCCGTCTAGAACAGCGCCGCATGAAATCTGAAACAATCGCCACAGGAGACAACATGGCGAACAAATACGGCGAGGCTGCACTCATCGCAGTCCGCATGGAGACGTACGGCAAGGCGATCACCCCCGCAGCACGCTGGGAGCAGGCAACTGCACAGCTCTATCCCACCAGCCCATCGGCCCAGCGCAAGGGAGGCCCTCGCTTCGCCTTTCTCAGCCTCTGTGAAGCCGGCCTGATCAAGGGAATTCCCGCTGGTCAATACGCCCCATCGAACAAAAACAAGGCCTACGCACTCCGCGCCATCCCCTTACTCAACGCAGGCACACACAAGACCGTCACTACGCTCTGGGCGGAGGTCACCGATGGCGAACCCATTCCCCATAACAGTCAGATGGACGTGGTTCTGGCCCTATGGAAGAACGGTCTGATCGTCCGCAGCGCCTGAAGCCATCTCATCAAGACCATAGCTATTCCGCAAATCCAGTGTCCCTGTAGCAATGGCGGGATACCCCTTCCGACCCAATCAAGCCCTTGCATCGACCGGCAGTAGGAGTATTCTTTCCCCATCAATCGAGACGTACCCGGCGGCTCCGGGAAAACGAACACGGAGGAACAGCTATGCTGCATCTGCTATGGACGGCCCTTATAGGTCTCGTTGTAGGCGCGATTGCAAAGTTCATCATTCCAGGCAAAGAACCCGGCGGCATCTTTATCACCATGCTCATCGGCATCGCCGGCTCCTTCCTGGGGACCTTCCTCGGTCGCGCAATTGGCCACTATGAGCCCGATCAGTCCGCCGGCTTTCTCATGTCGCTCGTCGGTGCTCTCATCCTGCTCGGCATCTACCATCTGTTCAAGCGCAGTCAAACGACTACCTGACCGACGCGCAAGAACTCTACACAGAGGGCCCTATGAGCTGGAAGCGTAGCGCCCCAGTGTTCTAATTCGGCATTTTCGGCATTAGCACCTGGGGCCTACCTCACCCAGCCACTCACCGGCTCTATCGAACGAAGATGGATCTGGTTGCTGTAGGCCCGTACAGCCTCGCAAAACTCGTCCTGCGCCACTGGCCGTCCAATGAAGTATCCCTGTGCCTCGTCGCACTTTCTCCGTAGAAGAAAGCGCAGTTGCTCATCGGTCTCGACGCCTTCCGCAACCACCTTGATATTCAGCCCGTGGGACATTGCAATGATGGTCCGCACGACGGCGGCCGCGTTTGCATCGGTCCCCGCCTTCTTCACGAAGCTCTGGTCGATCTTCAATTGGTCGACCTGATACTGCAGCAGGTAAGAAAAGCTGCAGAAGCCCGTGCCGAAGTCGTCGATCGAGATGCGGACCCCAAGCTCTCGCATCTTCTGAAGCTTGTTCAGAACGTCTTCGGAGTTGGACATCAACATGTTCTCCGTAATCTCGATCTGCAGCCTATCTGGAGAAAGGCCACTCTTCAACAGAGAGTTTTCGACCACATGCACCAGGTTCTTCTGTTGAAACTGCCGCGGCGACAGGTTCACCGAGATCGTTAGGTCCACACCCAACTCGTCCTGGATCGCCTTGGCCTCGCAACATGACGTCATAAACGCCCATTCGCCGATCGGCACAATCAGCCCTGTCTCTTCGGCGAGAGGAATAAACTGCGCAGGCGAGACATGTCCCAGCTTCGGATGGTTCCAGCGCAACAACGCCTCCATCCCAGTCACCGCTCCGGTGGTCAACGAAATCTGCGGCTGGTAGTGCATGTTAAATTCGCCATTGGCCAGGGCATGGCGCAGCGCATGTTCCATGGTCAGACGTTCCGTCGTCTCCTGCAGCATGCTCTCGCTGAAGATCTGATACTGGTTCCGCCCGTTCTCCTTCGCGGCATACATGGCAGAATCAGCCCGTTTCAGCAGATGTTTTGCATCGGCTGCGAAATCGGGAAAGATACACACACCCACGCTCGCCGTGAGCTGCACCAGATGCTCTTCGATTGAGATCTCCGGCGCCAGTCTTGCGACAAGGTTGGCCGCACACTGGTTCACGTCCTCGACAGTCGTGATGTCCGGCATCACCACGACAAACTCGTCTCCACCTGCCCGCGCCACGACGTCGGTGCTGCGGACCGAACGGCTCAGCCTCCCGGCGGCTTCGATCAGGAGCTGGTCACCGGACGCATGCCCCAGCGAATCGTTGAGTCTTTTGAAGTGGTCCAGGTCGATCACAAAGACCGCGACCTTGGTCCCGTAGCGCCGCGCCAGCTCCACGGCCTGCACCGTCTTGTCCTGCAACAGCGCCCGCCCGGCAAGCCCCGTCAGCTGATCGTGCGTCGCGAGATGGGTGACATAGTCGAGCATCTGTCGGCGCTCGCTGATGTCGAATGCGATGCTGACGAACCCGCTCACCTCTCCCGCGTCTGTCGTCACCGCTCGCATGGCCAGGTTGATCGGCGTCCGCGCACCGTCCTTTCGGATCAACGTCCACTCTTGCTCCTCCATCTCGCCCGCGGCCACCCCGGCCGTTAGGACCCGAAACCCGAATTGTTCCATCGTCGCCGCAGGGTCGATGCAAAGGGCCTTCGCAAGCAACTCCCGCTCGTCGTGCAGCACAGTCAGCGGGGCCTTTCCCACCAGCTCCTCGCGGCCGTATCCTGTCAGCTTCTCCGCCGCCACATTCATCGCGGTAATCAGTCCATTCTTATCGGTCGCGACGATGCTGAAAGGAGCGTTCTGAAAGACGGAGTCGGTAAACTCCGCTAGCTGCGCATAGCGTTCTTCGGTCGCCTTCGACTCGCTGATATCGCTGAAGGTAAGGGCCAGCCCATCTCCCAGCTTGACCACCTGGCTCCGCAGCCAGGCCGCCTTGATGCTCGGAAACTTCACCCGGAACTCTTCATGCAGCGGCTCTCCGGAATTGACCACCTTGCAGAACCTGGCAAACATCGGGCTCGTTGGCCGTGCCGGTGTCACCGAGCATAGTTTCTTTCCCAGCAGTGCAGACCGCGGCCGTCCCACCAACTGTTCAGCATTCGCGTTCACATAGAGAATGCGGAAGTCGACGATCTCGCCTGTATCGTCTCGCACGGACTCCAGGAGGCCAAACGCATCCAGGCTCGTCTCCGTCGCTGCGAGAAACTGCGAGTGCGCCTCTTGAACGCCCCTTTGTTTTGACGCGCGACCGTATTCACGCCACCAGGCCCACACCGCGACGGGCGCACCCACCAACGCCGTACAGACCGCGATCAAAGGTCCCAAATGAGCACCATAATTCACTCGCCAGAACAAAAAACGAACAGACTCAAACCGGCAACGCCAATAAGGTAATCTTCCAAGCTCGTCGCGGAGAATCGAGAGTGGAAGCCTTCAAGAAATTCCTCGAACCACTATTGCCTGGGAGCGCCAGCTTTGTTCCACTCCACCTGCTAGCGTAACTGAACCATGTGCTTATCTCTATAACTAAAACGCTTGAGGCCAAGTACCTAGTGTTGGACTACTGTTTACGCTTTCTATTCCATACGGCGGCAAAATGGAAGAGATTTCCTTCTTCCGTTCGGCTTCACGCAAATCTTCGAGTCACTCGCGCGTCATAACGTAACGATCCGGGCATTCTAGTCCCGCGCCATCCATCCATGCATCTCCATCCAGTTCGCCAGCAACGTCGGATAGATCGCCAGCTCGGGCAGGTCCTTCAGCCCCTGCGCCATGCCAGTCCCATGCCGTCCGCGTTCGAAGATGTGCAGCTCCGCCGGAACACCGGCGCGCTTCAGCGCATCGTAAAACGCCGTTGCATTCATCGAGTTCACCGTCTGGTCCGCTGAGGTTGAGTAGATGAAGCAGGGCGGGGTGTCCTTCGTCACCAGCTTCACCACCGACACTTCATCCAGCATCGCTTTTGTTGGATGGTCTCCCAGCAGCCCCTCCATGTTCGTTGTGCGCGGAATCGACTCGTCCAGACTGAACCGTCCATAAGACACAATCGCGAAGTCCGGCCGGTCGCTCACCCGATCGGTCGGGTCCGCAGGGCTCGCCTCGCCGTCATCATGCACTGCTGCCAGATAGCCCGCCAGGTGTCCACCCGCCGAGAACCCCCACAGCCCGATCCTGTCCTTCGCCACCTCCAACTCTCCCGCGTGGCTGCGCACGTACCGCACCGCCCGGGCCCCATCGAGCATTGGAGAAGGGAAGTGGTATCGCGGCCCCAGCCGGTACTCCAGCACAAACGCCGTCACTCCATGTTCATTCAGCCACCGCGCCTCTACGCTTCCTTCCTTTTCGACGACCAAATGTGTGTACCCGCCCCCCGGCATCACAATCACCGCCGAGTGGGGTCCAGCACCTGTCGCCGGATACACAAACATCTTCGGCACGTCTCCATCGCCTGTCCCCAGCGCGCCCGGTGCCCCGTTCGGCCACAGCACAACCATCTTTATAAATCCGGTCGGAGGCTTCGTCACTGTAGCTGCCGCAGGCTTCGATGCAGTCGAAGCAGTAGCGGCGGCCGGCGCGCACCCCACGCAAGAGCACGCACAGATACACGCAGCAACCAGGCAAAGAAATTGTCTCATCGTGCCGTCAGCATACGCGTCTCAGCGCAACACAACCAGCAAAAAAGTGCGACGGACCACAGTCCGCGAACAGGCCCAACGGCCTTTCGTTCCTATTCGCTTTTTTATCTCCTCGGTCCTGTTACGCAGTGCGGTCGCGGCAAACTAGCCCAACTGAAACCCCGCCCATCAAACCTCGTCTAACTCCACATGATCGTTCTGCGCCCCCTCCGGCCTCTTCTTCTGGCCAGTCTTCTCCTTGCCTCCCGCCTCCCGGCGCAACAGAAACCGTCCACACCCGAGCAAGCACCCACCTCGACGGCCCCCACCATCGCCGTCGACGCCCGTCTCGTCAACCTCCCAGTAGTCGTCCGCGACAAAAAAGGCGCCCTTATCCAGAACCTCACCAAGGACGACTTCATCCTTCAGGTCGACGGCAAACCCCAGACCATCCGCTACTTCGACAAAGACGCCAACCTCCCTCTGGTCCTCGGTCTGCTAGTCGACACAAGCCTCTCCCAACGCGACGTCATTGACGAGGAGCGCACTGCCAGCAGCACCTTCCTCGATCAAATGATGACCACCCCAAAGGACAAGGCCTTCATCATGCAGTTCGCGGCCGAGACCGAGCTCCTGCAGGACCTTACCTCGTCCCGCCCACTGCTCCAGGCGGCCCTCAAAGAGATCGACACTCCCGGCACAGGCACTACTGCCTCCTCTGATGACAGCGGCGGCGGTCACCGCCCCCGCGGCGGCGGAGGGACCGTCCTCTACGACGCCCTCTTCCTCGCCTCCGACGAGCTCATGAGCAAGCAGACCGGACGCAAAGCCATCATCATCCTCTCGGACGGTGGTGACCGCGGCAGCAGAGAGACCCTCGTCAAATCCATCGAGGCCGCCCAGCGTGCCGACACCATCATCTACGCCATCTACTTCAAAGGCGAAGAGCCCCACCAGGACTACCCGCAACATGGCCGCGGTGGCGGCTACCCTGGCGGTGGCTACCCCGGCGGTGGCTACCCAGGTGGCCGTGGAGGCTATCCCGGTGGTGGCGGCTATCCCGGAGGCGGAAACGGTGGTGGCAGCAACGGCGGCAACTATCCCACCCAGGGCCACGTCGACGGTAAAAAAGTCCTTGAGCGAATGACCCAGGAGACCGGCGGACGCTTCTTTGAGGTCAAGAAGAGCCAGACCGTCGCCCAAATCTACAACCAGATCGCCGAGGAGCTGCGCGCGCAATACCGTCTCGGCTATACCCCCAGCCAGGAGGCCGCCGCCAGCGGATACCACCAGATCGATCTCAGCCTCCACCAGAAGGGCCTCGTCATTCAGACCCGCGACGGCTACTACACCGGAAAGTAGCGCTCAACCAACATAGTTTTGCGCCCTGCCCTCTTCTTCATGCATCATCTCTAGTGACGCTCGCCACAGAGCGTCGTCGCATAGTCTCGTCTCATGAACTCGAATAGGTCCACACAATGATCGCGAAATCCCACAACACGGTTCTCCCGGCCCTTGCATTGGCTGTCCTTGCATTGGCCGTCGCGCCGCCGTCACAGGCCGTTGCGCAAATCATCGACAAGCCCAACAAGGGACTCTACTCCGAGACCGCGGACGCCAACGCCGACATCGCCGCCGCCCTGGTCCGCGCGCGCCACGAACACAAACGCGTCCTCCTCGACTTCGGCGGCAACTGGTGCGGAGACTGCCAGCTCCTCGACATCTACTATCACCAAAGCCCCAACGCCGAGATCCTCGCGAAAAACTACATCGTCGTCCACATCGACATCGGCCACATGGACAAGAACGTCGATGTCGCGAAAAAATACCACGTACCCATCACCAAAGGGGTTCCCGCACTCGCCGTGATCGACGCCCACGGCAATCTTCTCTACTCCGAGCGCGAAAAAGAGTTCGAGCACACCACCCCCGCAGCCATCACCGCGTTTCTCAATCGCTGGAAGGCCTGACAGCAAGTTGTTTCACAGATGACCTACAGGGAAGGTTCCCACTCCATGATCTCGAAAGCCTCGTCGGGTCCCAGCACCGCAATCCTCTCCGCAATCGCTCTCGTCGCGTTGGCCGCCGGCGCGTCAATCCTCGGCTGCAAGAGCACTCAGCCGGCATCGTCTCCGGTCGCCGCCGTTCCATCGACGCCGGCGGCACGCCAGCCTGTGACGCCAGTGCCTGCCGTCAAGAAGCATCTCTACTCCGCAGAGGCCGACCCCAAAGCCGATATCGCTGCTGCCCTCAAACAGGCCAGCCTCGAACACAAACGCGTCATCCTCGACTTCGGCGGGGACTGGTGTGGCGACTGCCAGGTCCTCGACATCTACTTCCATCAAAGTCCCAACCTCGAACTCCTCGACAAGAACTTTGTCGTTGTCCATGTCGATATCGGCCACTTTGATAAAAACCTGGACATAACCGAAAAATACAACGTCCCGCTCAAGAAGGGGGTTCCCGCTCTCGCCGTCCTCGACTCCAACGGCAAGCTTCTCTACTCGCAACAGGCCGCCGAGTTCGGCGACATGCGCTACATGTACGCCAACTCCGTCACCGACTTCCTCAATCAGTGGAAGGCTTAGTCCCATCGCCTCCAACCCGCGGGTGCGTCCCATGAGAAGAGTCCTGCGCCTTCCCAGAATCTTCCACGGCGCTGTGCTTCGCGCGGCCCGGCACGATTGCCTCAACCTCGCCCAGTCCACCGCCTACTCCGCCATGGTGTCGCTCTTCCCCGCGCTCATTGTCGCCGCTGCGGTCGTCAGCCTGTTGCCCGATACCGCACCACTCCGCTTCCAGTTGGCCATCCTCTTCGACCGCATCCTTCCACCCGACGTCAGCCCACTCTTACAGGGCTACTTCATCGACTCCCCTCACAGCACTCATTCCTCTCATGGTCTTATCGCCGCCTTCATAGTCAGCCTGATCGGCGCCTCCAGCGTCATTGCCACCCTTATGGAAGGCGTCCGGCGCGCTAACGATCTCCCAGCCGACTGTTGGACATTCTTGCAACGCCGCCTCCGCGCCTTCCTCCTGGTCCCTCTTTCCTTGGTCCCATTCGCCGTCGCCAGCACCATTCTTGTCTCTGGCCAGTTCGTCACCGAATGGCTGGCCCTGCACATCATGCCCTCCGCGCGGACACCGGTCTACGTCGTCGCACTCCTCCTTCGCTGGTGTATCGCACTTACCGGCAGCATCGGCATCGTTGGCCTCATCTATCATATGGGGACACCTATGCAGCAGTCCTGGAAGCGGGTCCTCCCCGGCGCCGTGGTCTCCACCGTCATGTGGTTCCTCACGACACTTGCCTTCGGCTGGTACGTCACGCGCTTTGCCAACTACTCCCAGGTCTACGGTTCCCTGGGCGCCGGCATCGCGCTCCTGTTCTGGCTCTATCTCATCTCGCTCTGCGTCCTCTACGGCGCCGAGTTCAATACCGAGTTCCACGCCCGCTATTTCCACTCTCATCGCACTCATTCCACCCCATCGTCCCCAAACGACCTCCCGGCCAGTTAGAATTGCCTCGGAAGTTAAAACTCTATGGTCATGCCATCCGCAAACCGTGATGGTGAGAAAGTTCCCGCAAAAGCGACCCATGAAGACCTCTTTAAACCCAACTCCGAACATTCTCCCTATTGGCACAATGGAGCGCACTCGCCGCGCCAAGATCGTCGCCACACTCGGCCCTGCATCAAACTCTCCTGAAATCTTTCGTCAGCTTGTCCGCGCCGGCCTTGACGTCGCCCGTCTCAACTTCTCCCACGGCACCCACGAGCAAAAAGCCGAGCTCATTCGCATGGTCCGCACCATCGCGAAGGAGGAGCGCAAGCCCATCTGCATCCTCGCCGATCTTCAGGGCCCAAAGATCCGTACTGGCAAGCTTAAGGACAACAAGCCCGTCCAACTCGTAGCCGGCAAACGCCTCACCATCACCCCGCGCGAGATCGAAGGCACCGCCGCCATGGTCGGCACCACCTTCAAGACCCTCGCTGAAAATCTCGAGAAGGGCTCGCGCATCCTCCTCTCTGACGGCCTCATCGAGCTGCACGTCGAATCCGTCAAAGGCGCTGACGTCATCTGCGAGATCATCAACGGCGGCATGCTCGGCGAGAACAAGGGCATCAACCTCCCGGGCATCGCCGTCAACGTCCCCTCGCTCACCCCAAAGGACGAAGAGGACCTCATCTTCGCCATAGGCCAGGGCGTCGACACCGTCGCCGTCTCCTTCGTCCGCACCGCCGCAGACGTCCGCCACGTCAAGAACCGCCTCGCCGCACTCAAGTCCGACGCATGGGTGGTCGCCAAGCTCGAAAAGCCCCAGGCCATCGAACACCTCGATAGCATCCTAGAAGTGACCGACGCCATCATGGTCGCGCGCGGCGACCTCGGTGTAGAAGTCCCACCCGAAAAGGTCCCGGCCCTTCAAAAACACATCATCCGCCGCGCCGCCGAGTACCGCAAACCCGTCATCACCGCCACGCAGATGCTCGAGTCCATGATCGACAACCCGCGCCCCACACGCGCCGAAGCCTCCGATGTCGCCAACGCCATCTACGACGGCACCGACTCCGTCATGCTCTCCGCCGAAAGCGCCGCAGGCAAGTATCCCGTCGAAGCCGTCGCCATGATGGCCAAGATCATCACTGAGACCGAGCACCAGATCCGCATCGACCCGCCACCCGCGCTAGGCCATCACCCTAGCGTCCGCCTCTCCATCGCCGAAACAATCTGCGAATGCATGTCCCACGCGGCCGACGACCTCGACGTGGCCGCCATCGCCATCTTCACCGAATCCGGCGCCACCGTTCGCCTCCTCTCCAAGTACCACCCCGACCCGCCCATCTTCGCCCTCTCGCCCTTCGAGAACGTCATCAACCGCTGCATGCTTCTCTGGGGCACCTACCCCGTCCTCTGCGATCGCTTCCATGACACTGACAAGCTAGTCGAGATGGCAGAAGACATCCTCGAAACTCAAGGCCACGTCCATCAGCGTCAGATCGTCGGCATCGTCGCCGGGACCCGCACCAAATCCGGCGCCACCAACTTCATGCGCCTCCATATGGTCGGCGACCGGGACACAGACCCCACCGAACCAGCGGGACCCAGGAAGAAGAAAAAACGTTGACCCAAAACCTCATGTTCAGCTAGTCAAGCGATCCAGTATTTCAATGCCGTTTGAAATACTGGATCGCTCGCTCGTGCTCCTCCGCCTTCTCTCGCGTCGCGAACGTGCCAAGGTTCTTGCGCCGTCCGGTCTTCGGGTCCTGATGCCGTGAATAAATCCGAAACTCACCTGTCTTCAACTTACGAATCATCTCTCGGTCTCCTCTGGCATAGCGTGGCAACTCTTTCTATCTAGGATGCCCACCGTTTGGCCCCCGGTTTTCCGGCCCTTCAAGCTCATGGGTTGCATCCCCGCCGGTTTCACAAAAGAAAAGCCGCCTCCAATTGGAGGCGGCTTCTTCTAGTGCAAACCCGAAGCTTAGGCCATCAGACGACGGCGAATTGCACCGGCCGCTCCGAGAATACCCGTACCGAGCAGTGCAAGCGTCCCCGGCTCAGGAACAGGTGACGAAGACGGATCTTTGTACACATCGACATTGATCAGTTCGCTCGTGTCGCCCCCCTTACCCGGCTTATTCAAATCGGCAACTATGAAGATCCCCGCGTCCCCGAGATTCACGTCGTCACCATTTTGAAGTTTGAAAGAAACCCCACCTTGATCAAAGTTATAGGTTCCCAGAAAGGCAGGATCGATCAGTTGATTGTCGTTGTTGTCAAAAGTGCCTGTGTTGAGAAGCCCAGTGATGTTCGAGCCGTCAACCGAACCGGTAATATTGATGATGTTATACAAATCGGTATTTCCTACCTCGGTTGCGGTGATGGTGCCTGATCCCGAAAAAGTACCGAAACCAGGAAAAACGGGTGAAAAGCTGAAGCTGAAGGTATCTGCCAAAGCGGAGTGAGTGCAAAGCGCTGCGAACGCAAGCGCACAAAGAACAGGGCCCAATCGTTTCATAAGACTCCTTGAATTTAGGGTAAGACTTGCTGGTGATCATGCATCTTGATTGCCACATCGCCTGCGGAAAAAACCGGCTGAAACCTCAGTTTTCGGCCCTCTTTACAATCAGATACCAAAGCAATGCGCAAATACTTGCATAGTTAACGGCATTTGAGTTCCTTCCTGAAGGACCCGTCGCGCACCTAGTGGCGTAGTCCCTGTGCGTCACAAGTTAAGGAGATCAGCCCACTGCTAAGACCTTCTGCCGCTCCCGTTCCTGCTCGTACAATCGGAACATGGGCCGCATTCGCATCCTCTCTGACCTGGTGGCGAACCAGATCGCCGCTGGAGAAGTCGTCGAACGCCCCGCCTCCGTCGTCAAAGAACTCCTTGAAAACTCAATCGACGCCGGTGCCACCCGCATCCGCATCGAAGTCGAAGCCGGCGGCCGCAAGCT
>DATHQG010000104.1:0-6671 GCA_035483075.1 Edaphobacter sp.
AACTGCGATCGTACCCATCGACCCACCGGCCGCTGCAGCGCAGGAAAGCCAACAGGCCCCCGACCCCACCCCAGCTAAGGCAGCAGTCTCGACCCCGCGCCCCAACGTGGCCGCTGAGCCATCGACGAATACAGCCGCAAGGCCTGCTGCAGTAGTTCCGGTTGCGGCTCCAGCATCTTCACCGGGCTCCCCTGTCGTACAGGTCGCCGCCATGTCGCATCAGGAGGACGCAGACGTAGTGGCCGTCGACCTTAAGCGTCGCGGCTACACAGTCGCCATCCGGCGTGAACCACAGGACAAGCTCTTCCACGTGCAGATCGGCCCGTTGGCCACCAAAAAAGAAGCCGACGCCATGCGTCAGCGCCTCCAGATGGACGGCTACAACAACGCAATCGTCAAATAACGGCCGGCTTCATCTCGGGCGGCAGGGCCTCGGCGATAGCACTCCTCACCGCAAGCAAAAGCTCCTCGCGTGTCTCATACTTCGATGGCTCAACAGCCGGGAGCATCTGGATCCGGGCCAGCCCAGGCACAATCGCATTGCTCCCCTTGTGCATCATGGTCTGCGTGCCGGATAGCGCAATCGGGACGATCGGCGCCTGCGTCTCCATTGCAAGAAAGAACGGCCCCTTCTTGAAGGTTGAAAGTCTTCCGTCCCGCGAACGCGTCCCCTCCGGATACACCAGAATGTGCAGTCCAGACCGGAGCGCATCGGCAGCGGCCTCAACACTGGCCTGGGCAGCATCGCGCCGGTGGCCCCGTTCCACCGGCACAAACTTCGCCATGCGCATCGCCCTGCCCAGGATCGGTATATTCATCAGCTCCTTCTTCAAAAGCACGGAGCTGCGGCCCGGCAACAGAGGAAGCACGACTGGCGGATCGAGGTTCGAGACATGGTTGCTCATGAAGATGCAGCTACGACCGGGAGGAACGTTCTCGAGTCCAGTCATCTCGATCTTGATGCCGGCCGCACGCACGCCCGCATTCGTAATCCACATGGCGACGCGGTAGAGAACGCTGATATCTCCAACCAGCAACGTGTAAGGAATACCGACAATGCCGGCAATTGGACCGAGTGCGAGATAAACAAAAGCCAGCTTGAAGGTTGCAAACATGCCTGTTTGGAGCATACCCCAGACAGGGTGACACCCGCAGATCAGACGTTTTGCGTGGCGGAGCTACGCGCAGCGATAGCGGCGGGCAACTTCCGGTATATATCGCCGAAGCCGCCGTTGGACAGGATCGCAACAACGTCTCCGGACCTAAGCTGGGGCACTATCGCGGCCACAATTGCGTCTGCATCCGGGAAGAGTGCAGCGGGCTTCCCCCGCACATCGAGGGCAGCAACAACATGCTCCGGGTGCAGACGCTCCGCCGCAGGGACGCTCTCAGACTTGAAGACCGAAGCCAGCACCACACGGTCGGCCAGCCCAAGGCTCTCCACCAGGTCGAGCTCAAACACGTTCCGGCGCAGCGTATTCGAGCGTGGCTCGAGCACTGCCCAGATGCGTCGTCCGGGGTAAGACTCACGCAACGCGCGCAGGGTCTCGCGAATCGCCGTCGGATGGTGTGCAAAGTCATCAATGATCGTCACGCCATCGACAACAGCGCGGACCTCAAGCCTGCGTTTGACGCTCTTGAAGGTCGCAACCGCTTCGATGATTGCATCCGTTGGCACTCCCTGCCCGGCGGCAAGTGCAGCAGCGGCCGTGGCGTTCAACGCGTTATGTTCACCCGCCATCGGCAACGTGAGCTCGGCAAACGGAGTACCTCCGCGAGTCAACGCCCAGCGCGTCAGAGGGCCCTCGTGGCGCAGGTTCGAAACACGCCAGTGGGAGTCCGAAGCGAAGCCGTAACGCTCGACCGCACAAAATGCTTTGGCCACGCATTCCCCGACGTTCTCGCTGCCATCGAAGGCCACAATACGCCCACGGCGCGGCACAAGGTTGACCAGGCGCTTGAAAGCCGTCTTCACGGCAGGCAGGTCAACGTAGATATCGGCGTGATCGAACTCGACATGAGTCAGGATCAGCGCATCAGGAAAGTAGTGAAGAAACTTAGGCCCCTTGTCAAAGAAGGCCGTATCGTACTCGTCGCCTTCAAGCAGAAAAGGCCGAGTCGGCCGCACCATGAAACTGGTTCCGAAGTTCTCGGCAACACCCCCAATAAGAAACGACGGCGCAAAAGCAGGGTCCCACCGCGAAGCGACCTCATAGATCCAGGCCAGCATGCTGGTAGTTGTTGTCTTCCCATGCGTCCCTGCGACAACGAGCGACTCCCGCCCCGGCAAAAACTCGTCATGCAAAATCGAAGCCATCGAGCAAAAAGGAATCCGAGTATCGAGAACATATTCGAGCTCAACATTTCCACGCGAAATCGCGTTCCCTACAACAACGAGGTCCGGACGCGGCTCAAGATTGCTCTCGGAGTAAGGCTCGTGAATCGGAATCTTCAGGCTGGCAAGCAGATCGCTCATCGGCGGGTACGCGGCAGCGTCCGAGCCGGTGATGCGGTGGCCCTGCTGTTGCAACATCCCCGCAAGCGAGGCCATCGCAGTCCCGCAGATGCCGATGAGATGAATATGCTTTGGATTTTGCATGTTCGCAGTGCCCGTGGCCGAAGAATTCAAGGCTAAACCGTAACAGATGCTTCGAGAAGGTGCATTTGCGGGTTCGCTACATCACTTAGATCCAGCGTAGCCGAAACACCCAGAGGGAGCGTGACATTGGAGGCGCCGACATGACCGCTGCGCAGCCCAATCGCAATAGGCCCCTCGAAATCGCGAAGTGCATGAAGAATCGCCCGCTCCAAATAATCGTTCTCATCGACCGGGACGCATTGGCGCATGTCACCAAATACGATGCCGGTCACCTTCTCCAATAGTCCGGAATAACGCAGGTGCAGCAACATGCGGTCCCATTGATAAGGCTTCGTACCGACATCTTCGAGAAAGAGAATGCTCTCCGCATCGATACGAGCAGCATAGGGTGTACCAAGTGCTTCCGTGAAGATAGAGACACATCCACCATCGAGTAGACCGTGCGCAACGCCCGCACGAAGCACACGAAGACCGTCCGCGACACCCAGCGACCAACGACCGTCACCCTGAAGGCCGTGTTGCCAGCTCGCCATATCCACACCGTCATCACGCGAGAAGTCGGCAGCCACCATCGGTCCATAAAAGGTGACAAGGTTCGCCTCGTTGTGAAGCCAGCAATGAAGCGACGTGTGATCGCTATACCCGACGAAAATCTTTGGGTTGGCCCGAATCAACTCCGCGTCAAGATACGGAAGCAGCTCAGCCGAGCCCCACCCCCCGCGAGCGCAGACAATACCGTCGACCGCCGGGTCTGAGAAGGCCGCATGAAGGTCATTCAGCCGGGCTTCAATCGTGCCCGCATAGTAGAGCGGTCCGCTGTCGAGAGCATGTTTGCCCAGGACTGTCTTGTAACCAAGCGAATGCAGATGGGCGATTCCGCGATGCACGAGATCGGACTTGGGCGTGCTCGCCGGTGAAAGGACGGCAATAGTCGCGCCAGGGTGCAATGCTCGGGGCTTTATCGCTGGCATCGAGGAATTCTTCACAGCGCTGAGACCTCCCCACGGCAGATGATCTCAGCCGGCCCGGTGAGTCGCATCACAGCGTCGTTCGCGGGCCAGACCGTGCGTTGTGGGCCGCCTTCGGCAATGGCGGTAAGCTCTCGATTAACATCTCGCAGCATCATCGCCGCCGCAGACGAGGCACACGTACCCGTGCCGGACGAGGTAGTCGGCCCACAACCGCGCTCAAAAATCCGGAAGGCTATCTCCGAAGAAGACAGCACTCGGACAAACTCAACATTGGTCCCATGCGGAAACAGGGGACTGGTGCTGATCTGCGCGCCGAGCTGTTGCCATGTGCAACCATGAGCGCCGAAATCTTCTGCCTCGACGAAGAGAACAAAATGCGGATTGCCCACGTTGACCATCGCCCCGGCCACATTGCCAACGCCGGGAAGCTCGATCGTGCGCGACATCACCCGCGGAACACCCATCTCGCTCTCAATCAGGTACAGCGGATCGGCGCCCTCAACAACATGACAGGTCCGAACGCCGCCGTGCGTGCCCAACGCGACGTCCAGCTTGCCCTCGCTGCTCGCCAGCCACGCGGCAACACAACGCGTCCCGTTCCCGGAGAGCTCCGCCTCACTGCCGTCCGCGTTGAACAGACGAAGGAACAGCTCACCACCGGGCTTGCGATCGAGAAACTCGATGCCGTCCGCCCCAACGCTGGTGTTGCGCGCACAAAGCTTCCGCGCGAGTTCAGCGTGACGGCGCTGCGCAAACGGCTCATCCATGATCAGGAAATCGTTGCCGCAGGCGTGCGCTTTGACAAAGGGAATCATGCTGTTCTTATTGTGCCTCAGCGTTCAGTGAAATGACGCACATCTACGGCTTTGGTGGAGCGGCCGCCCGGTCAGATTGATAAATACGCGCACACGGCTGACCGCTGGTGCACAAAATAGACAACTCCGTAAGACCCTCAGGATGTGCGGCGACGGCATCGGACACAGGGTCTCCCGCGATGGCGACGACGTAGGTCGCATGCTCGGCAGGCGCGGCCAGAGCGGCATGAAAACTGTCGTAGTCTCCCTCATTGATGGTCTGGCGCAGTGGAATCGCCGCCGCCTGCAACGCGCCAACGTGGTCCGAGTTGTACATCAGAATCGCCGCACCGGTCGGAAACATGCGTAGCTGGCGGGCAAGCGCAGTCTCAAAGGCGACCCGGGTGGTCGAGTTGGCCAGGGCCTCTTTGAGCACAAGCGGCGTCTGATACGTCATGCCAATCGTGTTCAGGGCAATGAGCAGCAAGGCAATCGGCTGCATCAGCCTCTTCACCAGCGGCTGCGATTGGCCCCATCGGCCCTCAAGCCACTGCACGGCGACCACTGCAAAAAGAGCAAGCGCAGGCAACATCTCCATTCCATACCGCGAGTTGTAATAAGAGTGCGGCCACAACTGCGGAATAAAGATCGGCACCGATCCATAGGCGATCGAATAAATATAAAACGGCAACGGAACCCAAAGAAGTAACGCAGGCAACGCGAGTCTGCGCCGAATGGCAATCATCACCCCACCAATGGCCGCGGTCATAACCAGAAAGCCCGTCTCCCAGAAAGCTGCATCCACCTGCGCCGTGCGCGTGTAGTACACGAGTGCCCAGAAAGGGCTGTGCCATCCGTGATAGTGCTCCGAGCCGGCCGCCGCGGTCTTCCTTTCTATGGCGGACGCCGAATAAGGGCCACGGATAAAGTCCAGCGGATCGTGGAAGAAGTGCTGATTGTAGGCCAGCCAGCTGATCGGCCCCCCAACAACAATCAATGTAAAAAGCACGAAGGAGGGGACAACTCTGCTCCAGACATCGCGTCTGCTCGCCAACGTAAATGCGATGACGCACCAGACGGCCGCACCGAGGACCCAGCCATCGTACCGCGTGTAAACCGCCGCCAAAATAAAGACCGCAATCAGAACCAGCCGGCGGGCCACGACGGCCTGACGAGCTGCGTGAATGCCAACGACGCACTCCACCGTAAGCAGGACCGTCCAAATCACCAGCGCAAGGAAGAGTGGCTCCGTCATGGCCGTGGTCGCGAGGTAGAGCAAATTGGGGTTCAGCGCATAGAAGGCCGTCGCCGCAATTGCCCACCGCGGCGCAAGCAAATGACGCGATAGCCGGTAAAGCCCGACCACGCTGGCGATGTAGCAGATCAGCGAAGGCCACGCACCGGCAAGGCCGTTCTGCCACCACTCCATCTTCTGCACAAACGGCAGCATCAACAGATGAGGCAGCGGAAGCCATACACCGCCAAGCTGGACCAGCCCCGGATTCCGCGAATCCAAAATCCGCCGGGCGATCCCGAGGTGCGCGACCGCGTCTCCGTACAGCAGGAGATACCCACGTGAATATGAAATCAGCAACGCGACAAACGAGAGAAGTACAGCGCCCAGCGCAACCGGAAAGGTCTCCTCGCGAGTCGCTGGCCGAACTTCGTCAGGATCCGGGGCCACCGCCCCTGCAGCGGTACCACGGGCCGCAACGGCCGATGCCGCTGGCCTCATGGCCCTCGCCGATCTAGACCCCCGGATGCTCAAGGTGCGAGATCTCCCGGAATAGATTGAAGCGTTCGTCGATCTCCTGCCGTGTCACGTTCTGCAATCGCTCCGTGCCGAAGCATTCAACAGCGAACGATCCCATCACGCCACCGTAAAACATGGCCGTGCGAAAGACCGCAGGCGTCAACTCAGGCTGCGACGCAAGATAACCGTAGAAGCCGCCAGCGAACGAGTCGCCCGCGCCGGTGGGGTCGACGACCTCGGCCAGTGGAAGCGCAGGCGCACGGAAGGGCCGCGAAAGCTTGGTTCCGTCAAAAGAGCGGTCGCCAAAGAACGCAGTAGCGCCATACTCGCCATGTTTGACTACAAGGGTCTTGGGCCCCATGCTAAGCACCTTCTCGGCGGCCACGACAAGATTATGCTCGCCGGACAGCATTCGCGCCTCACCGTCGTTGATCAGCAACACGTCAAGCTCGCGCAGGACCTTGGCCAGGTTCGCGGCATGGTCGGCGATCCAGTAGTTCATCGTGTCGCCGCAGACCATGCGCACCTTAGGCATCTCCCTGCGGACGCGCGCC
>DATHQG010000105.1:0-11773 GCA_035483075.1 Edaphobacter sp.
GAAGGCCTGGGCGCAGCGCCGGAGACGGACTTCGAGTTGGCGGTCGCGTTCGGCTGAGGCGGGACGCTCGATGGTGGCGGGCTCGCTTTCGATGTGGGTGAGGATGGTGGAGATCTCGGGTACTTCGCGGCGGATGTCGGATTCGAGCTGCGTGACGAGCGCGTGGGCGGCGCTTAGGGACATCTTCTCGTCGACTTCAAGATGCTGCTCGACGTGGAGGCTGTGGTTGTACGACTGGACGCTGACGTCGTGGATGGCGAGGTTGGAGCGGGAGGCGACGGCGCGGATGCGGTCGTGGACGCTTTCGGCGCGCGATGCGGTGGGGATTGAGTGGACGACGACGTCGGCGCCGGGGAGGTGGCGTTGGACCGCGGCGGTGGCGGCCATGGTGATCTGCTCGGAGCGCTGGAAGGTGAGGTTGCGGGGCATGCCGAGGGCGACGTCGGCGAAGTAGCTGGGGCCGGAGCGGCGGGTACGGACGCGGTCGACCGAGAGGACACCGTCGATGGCGGCGAGTTCGCGGATGAGCTGGCGATTCTGGGCGCGGGCCTCGGGAGGCGTGGCGTCGGTGAGGGTGTCGATGGTGCGGCGGGCGAGCTTCCATGTCACGTGAAGAATGATGCCGGCAACGAGGATGGCGGCGATGGGGTCGGCGAGTTCGAGCGCGGGGACGTTCCAATGTTGACCGCCGTAGGATGCGGCCAGGCCGAAGAGGACGGCGAGAGAGGACCAGATGTCAGTGCGGAAGTGGATGGCGTCGGCTTCGAGGGCCTCGCTCTTGGTCTCGCTGGCGATGCGGTGGAGTTTGCGGGAGCGGGTGAAGTCGACGGTGATGGAAAGGAAAAGGGCGACGAAGGGCCAGACGGAAAACTTGAGAGCAAGGTGTTCGCGAAAGAGGATGCGGCGGACGGCCTCGGTAAGGATCCAGATGCAGGAGCCGAGCATGAGGAAGGTCTCGACCCCGGCGGAGAGACTCTCGATCTTGCCGTGGCCGTAGGTGTGGTCGGCGTCGGCGGGGCGGTCGGAGACCTGGACGGAGAAGAGGGTGATGCCGGCGGCGATGAGGTCGATGCCGGAGTGTGCGGCCTCGGAGAGCATACCGAGAGAGCCGGTGAGCAGGCCTGTGAGGAGTTTGAGGAGAGTCACGCCAAGCGCGGCCAGGACGGAGAAGAGCGCAGCGGAACGCTTGGCGTTGTGGGGGGTCGCGGCTTGCTCGGGCGTGGCCGTCTGGTTCATGGGGAGATGCTACATGGTACAGAGATGAGAAGGACAGGGGGTTCTCACAGGATTTGGCGCCGACGCGCATCGCGACGAAGGTAGAGCATTATTCCGGCGCCGACGAGCATGGGAATGGCCATGAGGCGGAGGCCGCTCTGGTAGTCGCCGGTGAGGTCTTTGGCGAAGCCGATGAAGTAGGGGCCGAGGAAGCCGCCGGTGATGCCGATCATGTTGATCGCGGCGATGCCGGCTGCGCCAGAACGGCCTGTCAGGAAGTTAGCCGGTAACGACCAGAGCGGCCCCTGCATGGAGTTGTAGGCGAGGATGAGGAGGCCGAGTGCTGGGACCGCGATCAAGGGCCTGGTAGAGACGCTGCAGATCAAGAAGCCAAGGGAGGTGAACAGGCACCAGGGGACGATGTGCCAGTATCTTTCCTGGGTGCGGTCTGAGTGAGCGGCGTTGAGCAGCATGCCCAGCGCTCCGAGCAGACTGAGGCCGGCGATGATGAAGCCGACTATGGTTGTGCTGAGATGGGTCGAGCGCTGGACGATGTCCGGCGCAACGAAGGTGTAAGCGTAGAGGCTGGCAAGCATGAAGAGCATGAAGATGCCGAGTTGCCAGACGCGGGAATCCAGAAGGGCATGGAGGATGGAGCCACCGTCGTGGGTCGTCGCGGAAGGGGCTGCGTTGACGTGGTCGATGATCCAGAGACGCTCGTCGTCGCTGAGCCATTTGGCCTGGGCGGGGGTGTCGGGGAGGAAGATGAAGAAGGCAACGCCGAGAAGTACGGCGGGCAAGCCTTCGACGAGGAAGAGCCACTGCCAGCCGCGCAGGCCCATGTGTCCATCGAGATTAAGAAGCGCGCCGGCGATGAGTCCCATGAAGACGGAGCTGAGTGGTAGGGAAATATAGAAGCGGCTGATGGCGCGGGCGCGCAGCTCTGGCGGAAACCACTGCATGAGGTAGAAGATGACTCCGGGAAAGAAGCCGGCTTCGGACATGCCCAGCAGAAAACGCATGGTGTAAAACTGCGCCGGTGTGCGGACGAAGAGCATGGCAATAGCGACGACACCCCAGGTGATCATGATGCGGGCGAGCCAGCGGCGTGCTCCGAAGCGGTAGAGCAGAAGGTTTGAGGGGACCTCGCAGGCAGCGTAGCTCAGGAAGAAGAGACCGGCGCCCAAACCATAGGTGGTGGCGCTGAAGTGCAGATCACGGTTCATCTGGAGCGAGGCGAAGCTGATGTTGACGCGATCCATATAGGCAGCGCCGTATCCGAGGGCAATGAGGGGAATGAGGCGCAACGTGGCTTTGCGCATTGCCGATGCGCCGATGGTGTCGGATGAGGTGACAGGTCCGTCGAGGACAGGGGTTGGGCGCGCGGCCATCTGGATACCACCCGATCGAGCGAAGTTGGGACAGGTTGAGAATTGAATGGTACAGGAGCTATGCGATGTGAGCTATCGGGTTTGAGTCAGGGCTTGGTGGCGTGGTAGAGGCCCGCGGTGCCGAGGGTGTAGCTGGTCCAGGTGGCGTTGGTGAAGCCGGCTGCTTTGATGAGTTGAAGCATGCGGGGCGGGCGGGGGAAGCGCTCGACTGAGGCAGGGAGGTAACTGTATGCGCGGACGTTGCCGGAGATGAGGCCGCCTACTTTGGGCAGGATGGTTTTGAAGTAGACGTCATAGAGCGTGCCCACGAGGCCTTCGGGCTGATTGCATTCGAGGATTCCGAGCTGGCCGCCCGGGCGGAGGACGCGGTGGAGTTCGGCGAGTCCTTCCTGGTAGTTGGCAAGGTTGCGGAAGCCGAAGGCGGTGGTGACGAGGTCGATGGAAGCGCTGGCGATGGGGAGATGCAGGGCGTCGGCTTCGATTGGGACGATGTTGTGTGGGGCGAATTTTTCTGCGCCGCGGGAGAGCATCTGGTGGGAGAAGTCGACGGCGAGGATTGGAGCGGCGTTCGGGGTGATTGGGCGGTGTTTGAGGAGGGCCATGGTCATGTCGCCGGTGCCGCAGCAGAGGTCGAGCGCGACGGCCTCGGGGTGCTGGAGCATTGGGCGAAAGACGCGGGCGGTGCGGCTCCACATCCAGCGATCGAGACCAGCAGAGAGTACGTGGTTGGCGCGGTCGTAGGTGGGGGCGATAGTGTCGAACATCTGCTGGATGTTCGCGGCGGCGGCCTGTTCAGTGGCGGCGCCTTCGGGGCGGGCCCCTGTGGTGAGTTCGTGCACGGGTGTTCGTTCGATCGTCACAGGACTATGTTATTCGTCTGCGCGAGATTCGGTTTGATTCGATGACCGCTAGTTGTCCGAGGGCCTGTCGATGTGGTCGATGACGTAATAGTCGATCGGTCCCTTTTGCGGAACGAGTTTCAGGCCAAGTTGCTGTTTCACGGCATCGAACAGGGACGGTCGATCGCGGACTTCGGGCGGAAGGACGTCTTTCGAGACATCGGGTGGAAGCTCGGGCAAATAGGACAGGGTGAAATCGTAGTTCTTGTCGAGGCCGGTGAGGTCGATTACGGGCCGGTTGGTGTTCTGAAGTTGCTGGCCGAGAAACCAGCAGAGGTAGGGCATGGGGACCCGCGTGCCGATGGCGCCTTCGGGGCCAAAGGTCACTGGGATTTTGAAATCCTGCGGGCCCGTGTTGATCTTCATCTTCGATCCCGGCGTGTCCAGCATAAGCGCGTAGACGTTTCCATCTTTCGTCTCGATGTGGAACTTCAGGTTGAACCTGTCCGCTAGTAGATGCTGATACATGAGGTGAAGGTCGTCTAGGCTGTAGGCGCCATCGACTCTGGCTTCGACGTCGTAGCGGTCGGCATTCATCCATTCAGGGCCGCCGGAGATCTGGCGCATGGGCACCTTATACATCAGAGCAAACATGAGCTTTACCGAAACGTTTTGAGCAGAATATCCATTGCCGCCGGGCAGTGCTTTAATGCCACCGCCGCGTCCCCCAGAAGGAACGCCATTAAGCATCCTGATTGGGTCAGGATCGGATAGCCTTACGGTGGCCACGTCGAAGGTCAATCGGGCCGGCTTCTCCTGGCTATACGCAAGAGCGGGAGTGATCAGGCTGATTGCCGCTACGAACACGCACAATAGTCGCTTCATCATTGAGACTCCGAGCGATCGAGAGCTGCATGGTAACAATTCGCTTATTTAAAGACTTGCAGCGATTCTCCTTTGACGCATGAGAGTGAGCATAGCTTCGGTGGCGCTGAGGAGTTCTGATTCGGCGACGTCACGGACGATTTCGGTCTTGCCGATAGCGGTTGGGAGGACGAACGAGCGAGTACCGCTGCGGTTTTTCTTGTCCCGTGAGGTGAGGGCGACGAGTTTGGCGGCGGCCGCTTTGAATGGCGGCAGAGGGCCGTAGCGGAGGATGAGTTTGGTGATGCGGTCGGCGTCTTTTGGGTTAATCGTCTTGCGGGCAAGGGCAACGTTGAGCGCGGCGATGCTGCCCCAGGCGACAGCTTCGCCATGCAGGAGTTGCTTGTAGTCGGTGGCGGCTTCGATGGCGTGGCCGATGGTGTGGCCGAAGTTCAGGATCATACGAAGACCGGATTCTTTTTCGTCTTTGCTGACGACGCCGGCCTTGACGCGGACCGAGGCGGCGACGACGTGGGTCAGCGCCTTGGGGTCGCGAGAGAGGATGGCGTCGGCGCTCTGTTCCATGTATCGGAAGAGTTTTGCGTCGTAGATGATGCCGGCTTTGATGGACTCCTGCAGGCCGGCTCGGAGCTGGGCCGGTGGCAGGGTTCCCAGAAGGTCGGTGTCGGCGAAGACGGCTTGTGGATGGTGGAAGCTTCCGATGAGATTTTTCCCGGCGACGAGGTTCACGCCTGTCTTGCCACCGATCGAGGAGTCGACTTGCGCTAGGAGTGTCGTCGGAACCTGGACGTAGCGGACGCCACGCATATAGATGGCGGCGAGGAAGCCGGTCATGTCGCCGACGACGCCACCGCCGAAGGCGAGGAGGAGCGAGTCGCGGTCGGCACCCGCAGTGGCGAGTTGCCGGGCGAGGGATTCGACGCTGGCGAGGCGTTTGTGCGATTCGCCGCTTGGGAGAAAGAGGACTGTTGGGGACTCCTTGAAGCTGGCGAGGAAGGGCCTCGACCAGAGGGCCCAGATATCGGGCGAGGTGATGACGAACGGGCGGAAGGGTTTGTCTTGATTGAGCTTTCGGAGGCGCGGATGGAGCCTGTGCAAGAGGTTCGAGCCTATGGTGACGTCGTAGCTGGCGGAGGGCGTGTTGACAGGGATGACAGGCACGGTATCTCCATCGTATCGCACGCATTTTAGAGGAGTTTCGGAGTAGTAGCATCGAAGTATGGAACGGATCGAGTTTTTGGTGATTGGGGCGGGAATCGCTGGGCTGAGTGCGGCGATTCGGTTGGCGGATGCGGGCACGGTGCTGGTGGTGACAAAGGAAGAGTTGGCCGAGTCGAATACGGCCTATGCGCAGGGTGGGATCGCGGTGGCGATGGGAGGAGAGGAGGACGTTGCGCTGCATCTGGAGGACACGATGGCGGCGGGAGATGGGCTGGTCAATCGTGAGGCGGCTTCGGTACTTGTGTCCGAGGGGCCGCGGCGAGTGGAGGAGCTGTTGAAGTGGGGAACGGCGTTCGATCGGGAGGGTGGCGAGTTGCTGCGGACCCGCGAGGGCGCGCATAGCCTATCGCGGATACTGCATGCGAACGGCGATGCGACAGGAAGGGAGATCGCGGTGTCGCTGCTGCGGCATGTGCGCGAGATTCCGCAGATTGAGTTGATGGAGTGGACGACGAGTGTTGACCTGATCGTCGAAGATGGGCGTGTGGTGGGGGCATCGCTATTGGATGGTGAGGGCGGCCTGCGAGTGGTGCAAGCGCAGGCGGTGCTGCTGGCAAGCGGTGGCGCGGGGCAGGTTTATAGCGATACGACGAATCCGCCGGTAGCTACTGGCGATGGGATTGCGATGGCTTATCGCGCTGGCGCCGCCGTGAGCGATATGGAGTTTTACCAGTTTCATCCGACGGCGTTTATTGGGACGGGTGCTCCGCGATTTTTATTGAGCGAGGCGCTGCGGGGCGAGGGCGCGTTTCTCGTTAATGCGAAGGGCGAGCGGTTTATGGAGCGGTATCATCCGTTGCTGGAGCTGGCCCCGCGTGACGTGGTGGCGCGGGCGATTACCCGCGAAGGGATGGATGGGCCCGTGTATCTGGATATGCGCCATGTGAAGAAGGACCTGATGGCGCGGTTTCCTGGAATATCGAAGTTTCTTGCGGAGTACGGGCTGGAGTTGGGTCGGGACCTTGTTCCGGTTCGGCCGGCGGCGCATTACCTGATGGGTGGGGTGAGGACGGACGTGCATGGGCGGACCTCGCTGGCGGGGCTGTATGCGGCGGGCGAGGTGGCCTGTACTGGAGTGCATGGTGCGAACCGATTGGCGAGTAATTCGCTGCTGGAGGGGCTGGTGTTTGGGGCGCTCGTGGCCGAGACGATGGTGGAGAAGAAGGACATTGGGTTGAAGACGCAGGAGCCAGCGGGGGTCGTGCCGGCTGCTGCATCGGGGGGAGTGACTAGCGAGGCCGCGACTGAAAGGTGGATCACGGAGCTGCGCGAGTTGATGTGGAAACATGCGGGCCTGTTGCGGGACGGGACTGGGTTGCGCGAGGCGCAGCGAGGGTTGAATGCGTTCGAGGTGACTATGCCTGGAGGGACGTTTCGGCGGGCGATCGAGGCCAGGAACCTGCATGTGGTGGCGGGGCTTATCGTGGCTTCGGCGCTGGGACGCGAGGAGAGCCGCGGGGCCCACTACCGGAATGATTTTCCACTGCGAGACGGGGTCGCGAGACACTCGGTGATGCAGCGGGGCACGCTGGAGTTTGTGGCTTAGATGTTAAGGAAAGAGGTCTTTCTGCATGGAGCATGACCCGAGTCTTCGGCGCGTGGTCGTTGCCGTAGTGGGTGCGCTGGCCACGTTTTGTCTGATTGGCATAGCCATTTATTACAGGATGGGTGATGTCGGAAGGAATGGATTTGTGCAGAGCGGCCCGGCCGCGCTGGCGGCCGCGATGGCCGGCTTGTTCGGTGGCGGATTGGCCGCGGTGGTGGCGCTGGTGCTCCTGTTGCGGTGGCGCTAGAAGATCGTCAGCAGTACGGGAACGATGATGCCCGCGAGGAGAATTGTGGTGATCAGCTTCCTGTTGCGAATGTATTTGTACGACATGTAAAGTCCGGACAGAGCGGAGACGAAGAGGCCAACGGAGACGAGGAGGAAGAAGCATTTCAGCGGCAGGGCGTTGTGGGTCGCCTTTGGTGCTTCAGTCGGAGCCGATGGAGGCGCGGGAGCTTTGGGGAATTGTTGTATTTCGGGTGCGGCTTTTTCCGCTGCGGTCTTGTCGGCAGCCTTGTCAGGGGGAGGGACTTTTCTGACAGGAACGACCGGCGTCTGTTTTTTGTGGATCTGGGCCAGCATCACCGCCCAGGCGGGTGGTTTGTAGCTGCTGCCGCGGGTCGTCTCGTGGAGGCTGAAGGTCTGGAGGGCCCCGGTGAAGGCGAAGAACAGGAGCGCAGGGGCGATGAAGACCCCGATGTAGAGATGGATCAGGCGGAGATATCTCAAAATGATGTGCGACGAGGACATTATTCCTTTTTACACAAAGAGATGAAATACGACAAATTTAGTCCTATATAAGTTCGGGGGACTCTTTGCGAGGTCCTGCAAAGCAAGAGATGTCTGTGCTTAGGAGGATTGAGGAGAGGGTTTGGCCAGGAGAGAGAGCACGATCGTGATGAAGAGGACGGTAACGATCACGGCGAGCGAGGTGAGGGGGCCGATATCGATCCAATGGGTTGAGAGCATCTTGAAGGCGGCGAAGGCGAGGACCATGGCGAGTCCATAGTGAAGGAACCGGAGTTTGGCTAGCAGATGGGCGAGGAGGAAGTAGAGCGAACGCAGCCCCATGACGGCCATGATGTTCGAGGTATAGGCCAGGAAGGGATTGCGGGTGATCGAAAGGACGGCGGGAATGGAGTCAAGCGCGAAGATGACGTCGGTGAGTTCGATGGCGAGGAGAGCGACGAAGAGGACCGTGATCATAGGGCGACCATCTTCGCGGACGAAGAACTTGTCCTGACGCAGGCTGACGGGATGGACGCGTGTGAGCCACACGATCCATCCGGGCGTGGTCTCGGCCTTCTGGGCAGAGGGCAAGACAAGGCGGACAGCCGCAATGAGCAGAATGGCAGCGAAGAGGTAGCTGATCCACTCGAAGCGAGCGAGCAGGCCTAGCCCTGCGGCGATGAAGGCCCCGCGCATGAAGATGGCGCCGGCGACCCCCCAGAAGAGGACCTTAGGCTGACGGTTAGGTTCGATGTTGAAGACGCGGAACAGGACAAGGAAGACGAAGAGATTGTCGATAGAGAGCGACTCTTCGATGGCGTAGCCGGCGAGATATTGCGTTGTGAGCTGGCTGCCCAGGGCGTGGTAAATGAAGAGGGCGAAGGCAAGGGCGGCGGCGACCCAGAGTACCGTCGCGGCGACGGCGGTGGAGTGGATTTTTGCCGGGCCTTGGCGCCGCACGTAGATGAGTTCGGTCCCCAGGAGAATGAGGATGAACAGGTGAAAGCCTATCCAGTGGCTGATGGGAATGGCGCCGAGCATCTCTAATGGATGCTACAGCGTGAAAGAGCGGGATGCACGGACGGGCGGTCGCTGGCGGGTCAGGTACAGGACCGCGGAGGCTCTACGCGGCTGAAGCGTGCGGGCAGTGGGCCTAGAGTGAGCCGACGACCATGGAGTAAACCGCGTAGAGAACGATTGCGAGCAACATCCAGAGGATAGAGGAGAAGAAAAGACTGCGTACGACCTCGCCTACGGGATGGGTCTCGAAGAAACCGTTTGAGGAGGTCCGATCAGACCCCCGGTTAGTGAAGCTTTTGTATCTCGACTGTAAGGATGGGAACGCGGGCGTTTGCATTGTTCTACCTCCATCGGCAAGGATGAGATTAGGGCGAGGGGTTCCTTCGCAGCCATCCCTCAAAGGAGCCAGTTTGTGACTCGTTCGGGTCACGAACGTAGCGATTTTCTTGATCGCACCAACAAGCCGGGGCAAGGTGAGGCATGACAGGGAGTGCGGGATAGGGTAGGATTTGGCGGTATTCGGGACATGTAATCGGGCTGCGTAAGATCCAAATCTTATCGGGAGAGCTTATGAAGACAGCGATTCGTTTGATGGCGGTTGCGACAGGGCTTTTGGTGGCGCATGTCGCGGTGGCCCAGGCGCCTGCCGGATCTACAGGTCAATGTAAAGACGGGACTTACTCGACGGCCGCCAGCAAACAGGGAGCGTGCCGTGGACACCAGGGCGTGAAGGAGTGGTATGCGGCGGCCCCGGCTTCCGCCGCTGCTCCGGCTGCCGCTGCAACGGCACCTAAGACTGCTGCCGCACCGGCTTCTGCACCAACGCCTGCCCCTGCTGCTGCTCCGGCCCCTGCGGCGAAGGCCTCCTCATCGTCGTCCAAGACTGCGAGTAAGACTGCGGCGCCTGGTGGTGGTCCTGGCCTGGTATGGCTGAACACCTCCAGCAACGTGTACCACTGCTATGGCGGCGAGGACTACGGCACGACCAAGGCTGGAGCTTATATGTCCGAGGCCGATGCTAAGGCCAAGGGCGGGCACGCTGACCATGGGAAGCCCTGCACGAAGTAATTGGCTGAAATGAAAATTAGAACGAACCCGCGCTTCTGAAGCCTGACGAACTGGTTTCAGGGGCGCTGGTTGATTAAGCGGATCATCTCGAGGAAGAGATCGCCGGAGATCTGGAGCGATTTGGCGCTTATCTTGTCGAGTGTGTCCTCCGCAGTGTGGTGGTAGCCATCGGGGGTGGTGTCGGTGGAGGGGCCGTAGTGGGCGTCGAGCACGTCGAGCACAGGCACGCCGCGCTGCGCGAACGGAAGATGGTCGTCCTCTTCGGCCTCACTGTATTTGAAGATGTAGGCGGAGTGGCCGGTATTCTTCGCGGCGACCTTCAGTAGATCGTTCAGCCACGGTGCGGAATTGTCACTATGGTCGATGTTCAGGTCCTTGTCGGCGATCATGTCGGCGACAAGCAGTGCCTTGATCTTCGTGATGGTGCCGTCCTGCGACCATTTGGCGGCGAGATGGCGGGTGCCATAGGTATTGTCTTTGCCGTTGTTGGCGAACCAATCCTTGACGGCCTCTTCGCCGTCGTCGAAGACCAGCCAGACGGAATAGCCCTCAGGCGGATGCGCACGAAGGACGTTGCCGATCTCGATCAGCAGTGCGGTGGTGGCGGCGCCGTCGTTGGCTCCGTAGAATTCGATGTCTCGTAGCGGGTAGTTGGTCTCGTAGTGAGTGACGAGGACGATGATGCCGTCTTTCTTGCCGGGGTATTTGACGATGTAGTTGTGCATCGTCTGGAAACCGGCGGGAGTGCTGGCGGTGAAGGTATCGGTTTCAAAGTCTCCCTTGGCCGCCTCTGCGGCGAAGTGCTGCTTGATGAACTCCTCGGCTTTCAGGTGGCCCGGGGAGCCGTTGAACCGCTTGGGAGCGACCTGGAGGAGCTGCGCCGTAAGGTTGTAAGCCGTCTGTCCATTGAAGTGCGTTGTAGGTGCGGCCTTCTGCGCAGGCGAACGTGTTGCGGCCAACAGAAGAACAAGCAACGGCAAGAACAGCCGCAGACCCTTCGACGGGGTGGTCCGCAAAGTGTACGAACTGGTCCGCTCAGGACGAGAACGTCTCGAGTTGGCGGTAATCGTTGTGGTCTCGAGGAAGGTCATGCGGACATCTTTGCCTCTCTGGCTTTACGCCGGTCAGGATGGACGAGGAACGCTGTGCCTACTCCAACTAAATAGAGGGCCAGCATCGGACTGGCGAAGAGGCACATGCTGAAGGGATCTTGCAGGGGGCAGATGATCGCCGAGACCAGGAAGATGATGAGGACGGCGTAGCGCCATTGCCTGAGGAAGAACTTGCCGTCGGCCACGCCGAAGAGGGCGAGGAAGAACATGAGGATAGGCAGCTCAAAGCAGATGCCGAGACCGAGGATGACCGACAGGAAGAACTGGGTATAGTCCTCGATGGTGATCATGTGGGAGAAGTTCTTGCCGATGTCCTGGATCAGGAAGGTCATCGCGCCTGGCAGCACCCAGCGGTAACCGAACCACGCTCCCGCCAGAAACAGTCCAACGGTCGCCCCCATAAAGGGAACGACGTACCTCTTCTCGTGCGCGTACATGCCCGGCGAGATAAAGAGCCAGATCTGATAGAGGACGAACGGGCTGGCGATGATGATGCCGACGACCACCGAGGTCTTGATGAGAAAGTTGAGTGCGTCTGTCGGATGGGTCATGGTCATCTTGAGACCGATGTTGACCAGGGGACGCTGGATGTACTCGATGAGACGAACGTGAAAGATGTAGGCGACGACGACGCCGACGGCGACCCAGGCTACAGAGTGGATGAGGCGTTTACGGAGCTCGGTGAGATGCTCCATGAGGCTCATGCCGGGGAGTTCTGCGCGGTCGGTGACAGCTTTGCGGGCCCTG
>DATHQG010000106.1:0-32998 GCA_035483075.1 Edaphobacter sp.
CCGATGACGATGCGCATGCCGTCACGGTCGGACTCGTCACGGAACTCGTCGCGGGCGATGTCAGTGATGACGCCTTCGTTGACGAGTTCAGCGATGCGTTCGATGAGCTTGGCCTTGTTGACTTGGTAGGGAATCTCGGTGACGATGATCGCCTGGCGTCCGCCGGAGATGTTTTCGATGGAGGCTTTGGCGCGCATCATGAAGCGGCCGCGGCCGGTCTTGTAGGTCTGCGGGATGTTGGTCTTGCCGACGATGTAGCCGCCCGTGGGGAAGTCGGGACCTTTGACGTGCTCGAGGCAGAGCTCGAGGTCGGAGCGGGTTTCGGCTTTGTCCTTGGAGAGGAGCGCAATGCAGGCGTTGGCGACTTCAGTGAGATTGTGCGGCGGGATGTTGGTCGCCATGCCGACGGCGATGCCGGAGCTGCCGTTGACGATGAGGTTGGGGACACGCGCGGGCAGGACGGTGGGCTCGACCTGGGACTCGTCGTAGTTGGGGGCGAAGTCGACGGTGTCGGAGTCGATGTCGGCGAGCATTTCGCCGGCGAGGCGGGTGAGGCGGGACTCGGTGTACCGCATGGCCGCGGCGGAGTCGCCGTCGACGGAACCGAAGTTGCCCTGGCCATCTACTAATAGATAGCGGAGGGAAAATGGCTGGGCGAGGCGGACCATGGTGTCGTAGATGGCGGAGTCGCCGTGGGGATGGTAGTTACCCATGACGTGGCCGACGACCTTGGCTGACTTGGTGTACTTTTTGTTGAACTGGAGACCCATCTCCTGCATGCCGTAAAGGATGCGGCGGTGGACAGGCTTGAGGCCGTCGCGGACGTCGGGCAGGGCTCGGCCAATGATGACCGACATGGAGTAGTCGAGGTACGACCGGCGCATCTCCTCTTCAATATTGATGGAGAGCATGAACGCAGCGCCGCGGCCCTGGACCGTGTTGGGGGGCATTCCGCCTGGATTTTCAGGGTCGTTCGGGGGAGTGAGGGGGAGTTCTGGATTCTGATCGTCTGCCATGGATTTATATCCATTATATAGAGAATCTATTGGGGTGTTCTGACGGTCAGAGATCGATGGAATCGCAACCTTTCAGCGATGCGCGATATCGCATTGGGGTTGTTTCGACCGTCCGACGATACGATTTTTCATATTACTGTGACAATCCCGTGACAAATTCTGGACATCTCACAAATTTTGTGACGAACATACAGATTTCAGGGATGAATGCACTTAAATCGGGGCTGAGTTGCAAAAAAGTGAGGGGTGACTCATTTTTAAGAGCAACTTCTCGGAGGAATGCGGGTCAAAGGTCGGACCGGTGACAACATTGCGCCACCTGTAGGGACACCACGAAAGTAGCAGAAGCATCTTTGCGGTTTGGAATATGAGCTGCGTACGCGCTTTTGGAAGGAGGTCGCTGTAGTCCATTTTGAATCAGGAAGATGGCAAGAAAGTTCAATACTGCGAGCAAATGGCATGGTAAATGCCTTGCGAGAGGTATGCGATTTTATCGGGTCTTTTTTGTTCTTACCTGTGTTCTATCCTTTCTCTCATTCTCTCTTCCCTTTGGTGCGGTGACCTCTTACGCGCAAGAGACGACGGCTGGCCTGCAAGGGACCGTTAAGGACGGTACAGGTGCCGTCATCCCAAATGCGACGGTAACAATCTCCAGTCCGACGCTGGTCGGCGACAAGACGGTCGTGACCGACAAGCAGGGAAATTACCGGTTCGCCAATCTTCCACCGGGGCCGTATGTCGTCAACGTGACGGCGAAAGGGTTCACGAGCCTAAAGCGTGAGGGTCTGGTTCTTGAGGTAGGCCACCTCCCAACGGTCGACCTGACCGTCTCTGTTGGCGGTGAAGCGACTGTGGTCGAGGTGAGCGCGGCGGCGCCCACGATTGATGTCACTTCTGTGACCACGCTGACGAACGTGACCCAGGACGTAATCAACTTTGTCCCGCGCGGAACGTCCTTTCAGTCGGTCATTCAGTTTGCGCCTTCGGCCCGCAACGAGCCGCTGATGGGAAATACGACGACCAACGGCAGCGGTAGCGTCTCGCCGGGTAACGGCAGCAACGGCCAATCTTTTGGATATTCGATCGCCGGCGGCTCCGACTCCGAGAACTCTTATCTCGTTGAAGGACAGGAGACGGCGAATCTGATCGGTGGCTACTCCCACACCAATGTGCCCTTTGACTTTATTCAGGAGGTCGAGGTCAAGAGTTCGGGCATACAGGCCGAGTATGGCGGCGCACTCGGTGGCGTTGTCAACGTCATTATGAAGAAGGGCACCGCCAAGTTTCATGGTTCGGTCTTCCTGCAGTTTGAGAACCAAGGGCTCGACGCTGGCCCAAATGGCACGGCGCGCTACGACCCAACGACGACTCCAACTCCTACCGCCTGGAATACATCCGCCTCATCCCTTCCTGGGTGCACCACGACCCTTACTACCGGCTGTTTTCCTGGCTATCAGGGTCTGAGCGACGCGAACTATCAGAGCTACCAGAATTCGAAGGACCACTACAGCGACGTGCGGCCTGGCTTTACGTTGGGCGGCCCATTGCTTCCCTTTTTGTCTTCGGGATGGCGGGACAAAGCCTTCTTCTTCGTCGGCTTCAATCCTGATTTGAACCGCGACGCTCGCACCGTGAACTACGGCCCGCCTTCTGCCGGCAATCCGGCGGCAGGTGTGCTTCCGTTCAGCCAGAACACGAACACCTATTACACAACCGCTCGTGTGGACATTCTGGCAAGCAAAAAGGTCCGCGTCTTTGGCTCATGGCTCTACCAACTCCAGAAACAGTATGGTGAGCAGCTGCCCTACGCTGATTCCGTCTATGGCTTCAACTACACCACAGGGACAGGGCAGTACAATCTGTCTTCTGGAAACAGCCCATCCACTTATGGTCACAATCTGGGTTTCACGGCCCCAAATATAACGGTCAACACTGGTGCTGACTATACGATCTCGCCGACTCTCGTATCGACGAGTCGCTTCGGCTACTACTTCGAGAACTATCACGACTTCGGATATCCGCTGGGCGGCGTAGTCTACTCATGGCAGACAAGCGGCTTCGGTCAGACTCAGGGAGCTCTAAGCGGACCGCTGAATCAGATCACGAACTATAACTCCAGCAAGGCGATCGAGTTCAGCCAGGATTTCGCATGGTTCAAGAGCACCAAGTTTGGCGGAAACAACTTCAAGTTCGGCTACCAGCTGAACCGGAACTCCAACCTCATTCAGCAAATCTATAACGAGCCATTGATCCAGCTGTTCCCGGGGACGGTCTACAGTCCTGGCAGCCCGCTCGGTGTAGCGAATTGCACCGCAATCGGAACGCAACTTGGTACCGGTAGTTGCCAGGACGCCAACGGGGACGGTTATGCGACGGTTTACGATTTCGGTACCGGGGGCAGCGCTATTGCCTATGACAATGGGTTCTACGGGCAGGATTCCTGGACAGCTGGACGTGGTGTCACGATCGATGCCGGCGTCCGCGTCGAAAAGGAATATCTTCCCGGTGAGGCATTCGGTGGTGGGGCGCCTCAGAAGCCGATCAATTTCGGTTGGAAGGACAAGATCGCTCCGCGTATTGGTGCCGCTTGGGACGTCTTCAATAACGGCAAATTCAAGATCTTCGGTGGTTATGGTGTGTTCTTTGACCAGATGAAGCTCAACGTTGCGATCAGCTCGTTTGGCGGCCAGTACTGGAACAACTGCTCCTATGTACTGACCGACTCCAATTACACGAGCATCGTTCCGAAGTTCAACAGCTCAGGCCGTTACTGCCCGTCCGGCACGACTTCTACGGGAGCGAATTTTGCGAGTGGAAGCGCTCCATCGAATGCTTTGTTCGTGGAAAACCTTAATCAGCGTGCCTTTCCGACGACCTGCCCGACCTGCAGTACGACCCAAGAGGGTGTTATGCCGGACCTGAAGCCGTACCGGCAGCACGAGGCGCTTTTTGGCACTGACTACCAGGTGAGCAGGACAGTGGCGCTCGAAGTGCGCTATGACCGTCGTCGTCTCGACAACGTAATCGAAGATGCCGCAGTTTATAACCCCGCGATCGGTGAGACATTCGTGATCGTCAATCCGGGCCAGGGTGTCAACGCAACGGTTAGCGGGTATTGCAACTTCCTTTATGGTTACGGCGCACCTGGTTGCGACAATCAGGGCGGTGCGTATCCTGCAAACAACAATCCCGCCGCGGCCCGCAGCTATGATGGTGTCGAGTTCCGCGCGACCAAGGCACTGAGCAATCACTGGTACGGGCTGTTCTCTTACACCTATAGCCACTTCCGTGGAAACTATACCGGCTTGACCAGTTCGGACCTTTCCGACGGTGGAAGCGGAGGCCGTAATTCACCGAACAACAGTCGCGCCTTCGATGAACCCTACTTCCAGTACAACGCGTTTGGCGGTTCTTCCAGCGGCTTGTTGCCGACGGACCGTCCCAACACCTTCAAGGCCGACGCTTATTATCAATTCAATTTCCTGCACAAATTCACTACGAACTTCGGTCTCTTCCAGTATTTCTATCAGGGCTCTCCGAACACTACCTATGCCAACGTGGGCTATAGCGAGAACGCCTTTCCGGTCAAGCTATTCGATTGGGGCAAGTGGGCGAACATAACGCAGGACCCCAACACCGGTGTGGTTACTGTCGGAAATCCTTTCACTTACCGCAACCCGTGGTACAACGAGACAGACTTCAGCTTCAACCAGTCGTATAACATCGGCGAGTCGAAGGCCGTGAACTTCCAGGCAACCTTCACCAACCTGTTCAACGAACACGCGGTCACTGCGGTCTACTCGCAGGTCGACTCAGCTTACAGTGGTACACAGTACATTACTCCTGGCGGCCAGGCTGTTTTCAATGGCATTCCGTTCTATGCTGCGGCAACAGCTCCCTATAACGTGCAGGCGTCGCTGAACGGTGTGCCGATCGGCGGTCAGCTGTCGAATAATGTGGCTGGACCGGAGACCATCAACAGCCAGTATGGCAAGCCGCTTTACTGGCAGCATCCGCGGACAATTCGTCTTGCGGTCAACTTTAGCTTCTAACGAGACTGAGTAAACCCATTAAGGGGGCCGGGCAACCGGCTCCCATTTTTTTTTGCGGTTCATCGTGAGTTCTTCTGGCGTTTTCTGGCGGTGGTGGAGTCGGGGAAATAATCCCAATTTCAATATGCCAGTCAGCCAATCAAAAGGTGCAGCTGAGGCCCAATCGGCCATCTGTCACCGGCTCGGCCAGCTTCATCCCTAATAAAGTCATGTCGCTCCCAGCTTTTCGATAACGAAGGGCGATTCCGTAACTTCTCTCGATTAGTGGAGATTCCCCTCGAGGCTTTTTTCATCCTCTGTCGTTCATCAAGGAGTTGCTCTCTTTGTGTCAGGAGTAGTCCAGTTCGTCCTATTTCGACTGGCCCGTTCCAGATCTCTCACTGCCTCTCCGAGAAGAAAATCCTTCCGCAGGATTTGAACCATCCCTCTGCTAATCCAGTGAGATGGCCCATCGAGAGATTCAATTTGATGCATCGATAAAACTGAATATTAGAACCCGAGTCTTGTTCTCGACACAAACATGCGACTAGACAGTTCGCATCTCTTTCAGGGTAAAGAAAGAGCGAAAAAAACAGTCGCGCGATAGATGCCCCTTCCATGCGATACGCTTAATTTTTCTCTATAAAAATTCATATTTAAAAATTGGCGTAACCACTGACCCTGCCTCTCTTAGCGCATTGAAACGCATGGACATCGTAAAATTCTGCGTCGTCTTTTGAGGTTTGGCATATTGATTGCATTTTTCAAAGTGCGAACTGATTCTACGACTGCGGAAACTCTTCGGAAACCGGGCTGGCCGAAGACCCTCGATCAGTTCACCACTGGAGACAATCATGAGAGCCATATCCCTCTTTTTTTGCAGCTTTAAGATGGGGCAGTTTGCATGCAATCGCCTCCGTAATCGAACAGCACTTTTTTTTGGCATGGGGCTATTAGCGATCCTGGCATTTGCATCAGTAGCGCAGGGGCAGGAGACAGGGCAGATTTCGGGGACCGTTACCGACCCTACCAATGCGGTTGTGCCTAACGCAACCGTCACCATTAAGCACTTGGGCACAAATGCCATTCGAACTGTAACCACCAGTGGGACAGGCGCGTTTCTCGTCCCGGGCCTTCAACCAGCCACATATGAGGTGACCATTACAGCCACCGGCTTCCATCCCTACAGTACTCGCGTTGAGGTCACAGTCGAGGGCCGGGTGACGGTGGACACCAAGCTATCGGTGACGCAGGAGAACACATCCGTCGAGGTGAGTGCAGAGGGTGGCGCGCAGGCAAATACGCAGACACAGGAATTATCGCAGATCGTCAATGCGACCCAGGTCGAGCAGATGCCGAGCCTTACGCGGAACCCGTATGATTTTGTGGCGCTTGCGGGCAATGTGTCGGCCGGCGATAGCACGAATAGCGGCGATTCGAGAAACGCTTCGAACGGCAACTCGCAGAACGCAACCACACGCGGTGTTGGCTTCAACATAAACGGGCAGCGATCAAGTGGCACCGAGATTCTGTTGGATGGCGTTGAAAACATCAGTCTCTTCTCCGACAACGTTGGCGTATACATTCCGCAGGACGCTACGCAGGAGTTTCGTGTCCAGACCAGTAACTACGAGTCCCAATACGGCCGGGCCTCCGGTGGAATCGTCAATGTCACGACGAAGAGCGGAACCAACGCATTCCATGGCGGACTCTGGGAGTTCAACCGTCTCTCCGCCTACACGTCGAACACCGTCCTCAATGCGCAACAGGGTCTTCCTAAGGGTGTATACACACGCAATCAGTTTGGCTTTGACGTAGGCGGCCCAATTCTCAAGAACAAGCTGTTCTTCTTCGGTAGCACAGAATGGATCCGCGTCCGCAGTTCCGCGGTAAGTATTGCGGCGGTCCCCACGCCGCAGTTTCTCGCCCTTACGGCAGCCAATACGCAATCCTTCTTTTCGACCTACTCAGGCGGAAAGAACTTCAACTTCACAAACACGTACACCGCTGGCCAGCTTGGAATTGCTGGAGTTCCAGCCGGCGTCCCGGCCTTCGGTACCGTACCGTATGTCGCCCCAATCAACGCCGGCGGCAGTGTTCCGCAAAATACCTGGAACGTCGTCGGGCGCTTTGACTACAACGTGAGCGACAAGACCCTAGTGTTCTTCCGTTATGCCAATTACAACGAAAACGATGAGAGCGGAGCAGCGTTTGCGTCCCCCTACAGTCAATACAACGTGGGCTCGGGGGCCTTCTCCACGGCATATCTTCTGAGCGCGACCCACGTTTTCAACCCATACCTGAGCGAGAGTACCAAGCTGAGCTTTAGTAGATTCAATGCTCCGTTAACGTACAACGCGAATTTGCAGAATACCCCTACATTGATTGTTTCAACCAACGCGCAGCTGCCTGGGACGAGTACATTTATCCAGTTGCCAGGCTTTTACGACTTCAATCCGGCGAATGGTGGCCTTCCCTTTGGCGGACCGCAGAACACGATCCAGGTCAATCAGGACCTGATCTACCAAAAGGGAAAACATAACATGCAATTTGGTGGACAGATCTTCTACATACAAGCCAATAACGCTTATGGAGCGTACGCGCAAGCATCAGAGCAGATAGGTGTCAACCGTACTATCGGACTGAATAATATGGTGACCGGCGATCTGTTCCAGTTTCAAGCCGCAGTGAATCCCCAGGGGGCATTGCCTTGCGTAGCCAACCCATATACTGGAGTGCTTACGCAGACCCCCGGCTGTTCGATCAATCTCCCGGCGACACCGCCGGCATTCGCCCGGAGCAATCGCTTCCACGATTGGGCGGTTTATGCGCAGGATTCCTTCAAGCTCACGCCCAAATTTACGTTCAATTATGGTTTGCGATACGAGTACTACGGCGTTCAGCACAATAACAATGCAAATCTGGACTCCAACTTCTACTATGGTCCGGGTCCGGGCTACGTCGAGAGCGTTCGGAACGGCCAAGTGTATTCCGCTCCAAAGAGTCCAATTGGCAAGCTGTGGAATCCGCAATACGGTACGGTATCGCCACGTGTCGGATTTGCACTCGACATATTCGGTGACGGAACGACGTCGTTTCGAGGCGGGTACGGCATCAGTTATGAACGCAACTTCGGCAATGTTACGTTCAATGTGATCCAGAACCCCCCGGCCTACGCAGTGATCGTGATCAACAATACATTGATCACTAGTTCGAACTCGGGTCCGTTGGCGGGCAACTCCGGTAATGTTCCGCTGCCGCCCACCAGCCTGAGGAACGTGGATGAGAACATTCGGACGGCGCAGACGCAGTTCTGGGACGGTGCGCTGGAACGGCAATTGGCGCGCAACACCGTCTTGTCGCTGCAGTACGCGGGTGCTCGTGGGATCCACCTGTATGACATCAAGAACATCAACACGCTGGGCGGCGGCAATGTGTTGCTCGGCGACCCGATTTCAGATGGCCAGGGAAACTTGGGACTAACGCGACTCAACAACCAATACTCCAATATCAATAACCGAGGCTCCCACGGCGACTCGTACTATGAGGCGATGAATATCCAATTTCAGACTACGAATTACCACAATTCAGGGCTGAGCGTGGTGGCGAATTACACGTTCGGACACCAACTGGACGATCTAAGCACGACCTTTTCGGAGACGAACAATGCGTTCGGCCTTGGATATACGGAGCCGTTCAATCCAGGATTCGACCATGGCAATGGAGATCTCGATCTTCGTCAGCGGCTGGTGATCGGACCAATGTACCGGACGCCGTCGTTCAGCAAGAACAGGTTGATGAGTGAGGCGCTGGGCGGCTGGCAGGTGACGGGTATTTATACAGTCCGTACCGGAGCTCCATTCTCTTACTTCGACAGTACGAACAACAACAGTGGCTATCAGGTCGCGCGGTACAACCCAGCGTCCGGTCAAACTATTTCGCAGCACAGTTTTACGAAGATACCGAGCGGAGTGAATGGCGGGGGCGCCAACAGCTATGTCATCGGCAACCTTCCGCAAGCGGCGAGCTTCCCCGACCCTGCAAACGGATATCCCGCAAATCCGGCGTTGTATAACGCGCAGACTCAGACGGGCTTCTTAATCTCAGACTGGGGCCCGTTCCCTGCGACGATGGTCGCCCGGAATAGCTTCCGTGGACCCGGGGCTTGGACCTTTGATGCGGCTGTCAGCAAGGTCTTTCCGATTCATGAACAGGTCAACGTAGAATTTCGCGCAGAGGGATTTGATCTGCTGAACCATCACAATCTCTTCATCCAGGAAGGGCTGAACGATGTCGCCAACGTTGGCGACGGAGTGCCGGTGCCTATCACAGCTTCCAAGGGCGGCATCGGCAACAACGGTGGTGCGAATGATGAACGGCGCTTTGGGCAGTTCGCTTTGAAGATCAACTTCTGAAAGCATTGGTAAGCTTGCAATGGGTGGAGACTTCGGTTTCCACCCTTTTTTTGCCAACACCATGTCTATGAACTGGCGAGGTAGGATTTTGAGCGTAATGCTCCGATATTCGATCTAGGACTAAATTCATCGGATATAAATCTTGATATGCGACCTATTCCGTCGTATATTGGGTTTATCGAAGTTGGCAGCAAAGATTTCAAGGGCCCAGGTTTGTGGCTTATGGAGGGACGAGGTCAGGTCCTCGCGGAGAAAATCTCCTGGCAGAGACCGCGAGGACCTGGAGCTACAGCCGAAAAAATGGCTGCAGGTTGGTTGCATTATATGGTCCGCTTTGCGGGCCGTTCAACCTCCGTTCATAACTCCATTACTTACAGGTAGGAACTTCGAGGTCCCGGGTGGCTTTGGACTTTGGAGGTTAGCGGTCAAGGACGAAGCATGCCTTTTTCGGGTGTCCTGGGCCTGAATGGACTGTGGAGGATCGGAGCTGTTCTCAGGTTCAGAGGGCGCGATCGACCTCTGCCGAGCATGGAAGTGGTTTCGAGGAGCAAGGCATGACGCAGCAGAGGCGAAGGACGCTGGTGGGTAAGAAGAAGAGTGCAGGACGGTCGATGTTTGGGGGAACTCGCGGGTGGATCGCGGCGGGTACGCTGGCGGCCTATGCGGTGATGGGGGGGACGAAGTCCGCGCTGGCTAAGGGAGCGAAGAGCGATCCAGCAGGACCGGGCACGGCAGAGGCGACGCTGCCGCTGAAGAGGTTCGATATTGCCGCGGGGCCACTGGATGGGGCCGTGAAGGCCTATGAGAAGGCGACAGGGCTGACGGTGAAGATCGTGCTTCCGGCGGGGACGCTGGCGGGGTTCAACTCGCAAGGGGTGGTGGGGCTGTATCGCGAGGACGAGGCGCTGCGGCTGCTGCTAGAGGGGACAGGGTTGAACTATCGCGTGGAGGACGCCGCGACGATGGTAGTGGGGGTGCAGTCGAAGGACACGGTTTCGGTAACCTCTTCGGTTACAGATGCGGTGTCGATGACGAAGTTTACCGAGCCGCTGCTGGATACGCCGCAGAGTATTTCGGTGGTGCCGCAGTTTGCAATGAAGGACGAAGCGGTTTCGACGTTGAAGGACGCATTGCGAAACGTTCCGGGGATCAGCCTGGCGGCGGGCGAGGCGGGCGCGCAGGGGGACAACCTGACGATCCGCGGGTTCACTGCGCGGAACGATATTTTTCTCGATGGGATTCGAGACTTTGGAAGCTACTACCGGGATTCGTTCAACTACGAGCAGGTCGATGTGCTGGAGGGACCGGCTGGAGTTGAGTTTGGTCGCGGGTCGACAGGTGGAGTCGTGAACCAGGAGAGCAAGGTGCCCACTGTGCAGCAGTTCGCGCATGTTGATGCGCTGTTTGGCACGGACAAGACGCGGAGAATAACTGCGGACCTGAACAGCCGTGAGTTGGACACCCTGGGGGGGACTGCGTTTCGGTTGAATCTGATGGGGCAGGAAAGCGGTGTTGCAGGGCGGGACTACGCGGAGATTCGCCGATGGGGCGTCGCGCCGTCGGTCTCGATCGGGCTGAATACGAAGACACGGGCGACGCTGAACTACTTTCATCTGCAGGAGAACGATACGCCGGACTATGGGTTGCCATGGTTCAACAATGCGCCCGCTCCGGGAGCGATTCGGCATAACTACTACGGGTTTCCCGACGAAAACTATCTACAGACGAACGATGACATTATGACGTTGAAGGTAGAGCATGAATTTTCGCCGAACCTGAACCTGCATACGATCGCGCGGGCGGCGAACTATCCGCGGCAGGCGCAGATAACGGAGCCGCAGATTTGTTCGAATTGGTCGGCGAGTGTGCCGGTGGGTGGAGTGGTTGGGACACCGACTACACCAGCGCTGCCGACGTCGGCTGTGAATACGGGGCTGCCTTGTCCTTATACAGCTTCGAGCGACCCGAGCACGATCATCGTCAACCGGAACCAGATCCAGACCAAGAGTGTCGAGGGCGATCTGTGGGACCAGACGGAGGTGACGGCGCGGTTCAAGGTGCTCGGCGTACCTAATAATCTGGCGGCCGGTGTGGAGGGTGGGCAGGAGATCTCGAACCCGATCCGGTACAGCTATACGATCAACAAGATCAATACGGTGCCTTCGACTTCGCTGCTCAATCCTGATGCGCAGCAGCCGTTTTCGGGGACGCAGTACATTACCTCGATCGTGCATACGAAGTCGGAGAGCGTTGGCGTTTATTTCGTCGATACGTTGAAGCTGGGACATCTGTTTGAGCTGAGCGGCGGCGTGCGATGGGACCGCTTCGATACGGGGTACAACTTGTGGCAGCCAACACCTCCGGCGGGTGGAACGGTGACGGCCTCGGTTGCGCCGATCAGCCGTGTGGATGAGCAGCCGACCTACAGAGCTGCATTTGTGTATAAGCCGTCGACGAATGGGAGCGTGTACTTCGACTATGGGACGAGCTTCGATCCGGCGGCTTCGTCGCTGAGTTTGAGTATTGGGTTAGCGAACAGCTCCGCCGCGCCGGAAGAGAACGAGACTTATGAGGCGGGCGTGAAGTGGAGCTTCCTGAACGAGCGGCTGATGACGGAAGGCGCGGTGTTCCGGACGGAGAAGGACAATGCGCGGGAGACGGACCCGACGAACTCGAACAATATTGTTGCGGCGGGAAATCAACTGGTGAAGGGCGTGCAGTTCAGCATGGTGGGAAGGCTGCCGCAGGGAGTCGATATTGTCGCTGGCTATGCGTATTTGAATAGCGACGTGATCTACTCGAAGTTTTTCCCAACTTCGGTTGGATATCCACTGGCGAACGTTCCGAAGCAGACGTTCAATTTGTTTGTCACGCATCGGCTGCCGTGGCGGCTGAATGGTGGTGTGGGGAGTAATTATGTGGGGAGCCGGACTGCGAGTTCTACGGTGCCGTATGTTCCGACTGGGCTTGCGCCAAATCCTAACGGGGCGGGGTTTGTGGTGACGAGCGTGGCGGTGAAGCAGGTGCCGGGTTATTGGGTGTTCAACGCGATGTTGAAGCGGCCAATAACAGAGCGGCTGGAGCTGCAGGCGAACGTGAACAATATTTTGAACCGGTACTACATCGATCTGCCGCATCCGAGCCACCTGGTTCCGGGAGCTGGAGCGAATGCGCTGATCGGGATCAATTTCAAATTTTAGGGAGTAGTGGATGCTGATTACGATTCCGGACGTGTTGACGGTGGGCGAGGTGGCGCAGGCGCGAGCGGCACTCGATGCTGCCGAGTGGGTGGATGGTAAGGTGACGGCCGGGTATCAGGCGCTGAAGGTGAAGGACAATCTGCAGCTGCCGGAGGGGCATCCGGTGACGGTGAAGCTGGGTGAGATGGTGCTGGCGGCGCTGGCCCGGTCGCCTTTGTTCATGTCGGCGGCGCTGCCGCTGCGGGTGTTTCCGCCGATGTTCAACCGGTATACGGGCGGCGGCCACTTTGGTACGCATGTGGACACGGCGATCCGGTCGAACGCGACGACTGGGCAGAGGATCAGGACGGACGTTTCGGCCACTTTGTTTTTGTCGGCACCGGAGGAGTATGAGGGTGGCGAGCTGCATGTGGAGGACACGTACGGAGTGCACTCGGTGAAGCTGCCGGCGGGACATATGGTGCTCTATCCGGCGACGAGTCTGCATCGGGTGGCGCCGGTGACGCGTGGGGCGCGGGTTGCTTCGTTTTTCTGGGTGCAGAGCATGGTCCGGAGCGATGGAGACCGGGTCCTGCTGTACGACCTGGATACGGCGATCCAGCGGCTGGCGGTGGAGTCTCCGGGGAATGCGGCTGGGGTGCAGTTGACCGGGGTTTATCACAATCTGCTGCGGCGCTGGGCGGAGATGTAGATTGGTCACGGTCTCCGGGGTGGACTACCCCTCCCCCTCTCTTTCCATAAATTCGTTTGTAATCAATGCTTTAGGGGTAGCGTTGGCCTGTAAAATATTCATTCCAAATAGGTTATAGCTAAATTATTCTAAATAAAGGAGTTGCATTTTCTTTGCACCCCAAAAAGAGAAAGCCTCGGCGACTGCCGAGGCTTTTTTCTATCTGTTTTAAGAATAGCAGATTGGACGTAACTAACATGCCAAGTGGAAGTTGTTGGCCAGTAATGGGTTAGGTGGTTTTGGGACTTGACATGCGAATTTGCTGAGGTTTTTCGCGGAAACTTCCTCAAAAAAACTTCCCATAGACGTTCGAGTGGTGTTATGTTTTCCCCCATAGACGTTCGAGTGGAGTAACGCATATGACGGAACCAAAGAAAGCCGCCAGCGGAGAGATGCTGCAAGGAACGATGGACATGCTGATTCTGCGGACGCTAGTGATGGGCAGGGCGCATGGCCACACCATTGCGCACGTGATCGAAAACACATCGGAGGACGTGCTGCAGGTGGAGCAGGGATCGTTGTATCCGGCGCTGCATCGTCTTGAGGACCGGGGCTGGGTGAAGTCGTCGTGGGGCGTGAGCGAGAACAATCGCAAGGCGAAGTTCTATGAGTTAACGACGGCGGGAAGGAAGCAGCTTGTGGCAGAGCGCGAGCGATGGCAGCAGGTGGTGGTGGCGATCGGCCGAATTCTGGGTGAGGCCGCGGAGTAGCTCGTGGTGGTGAGGGGAGACGGCGATGAATCTACGACGATTTTTCAGCAGACCAGCGGCAGACGCAGAGTTGGCGCAGGAGCTGGAGGCGCATCTGCAGCATGAGGTGGACCACAACATTGCGCGCGGCATGAGCGAGGAGAAGGCGAGGCGTCAGGCGCGACTGAAGCTGGGAAGTGTGCGCCGTGTACACGAGACGGTGTGGGAGAGAAATTCGTTGGAGTGGTTTGAGACGATGCTGCGCGATCTTCGCTATGCGGTTCGCACGCTCTCACGGACACCGGCGTTTACCGTGACGGCCGTGCTGGTGATGGCGCTCGGAATTGGAGCGAATGTGACCTTGTTCACGGTTGTGCGCTCCGTTTTGCTGAAGCCCTTGCCATTCCGTGAGCCGGACAGGCTGATTCAGCTGTATGAGAAGAGCCCGGACGGAAGACGAGAGTACAGCTATATCGCCGGCGGGATGTATGCGGCGTGGAAGAAGGCCGCGTCGAGCGTAGAACAGATGGCGATCTACGGCACGGACAGCATCAATCTGTCGGGCAGCGGGGGCCAATTACCGGAGAAGCTTCGTTATGCGAAGTGCTCGTGGGACCTGTTGTCGATGATGGGGGTTGTGCCGGAGGTTGGGCGGTTGTTTGTGGAGGCGGACGACCGGCGGGCTGCGCCTGCGACGGTGGTGCTGACGCATGGCCTGTGGATGCGTCGGTACGCCGGCGACCGAGGGATTGTCGGCAAGACGATTCTGCTGGATGCGAAGCCGTATACGGTGGTGGGCGTGCTGCCCGCGTGGTTTTTGTATCCGGATACGCAGACACAGTTGTGGGCGCCGATTTATCACGAGGAGTCTTCGGGGATGATGGAGGCGGTGGATAACCACAACTTCTTTGTTATCGCCAGGCTGCGGCGGGGAGCGACGATGGCGCAGGCGTTGAGCCAGGTCGATACGGCGGAGAAGCAGGTCCGCGCTGCACACCCGACACCGTCGACGGCCAGCGGGGCGAGTGCGCGCACACTACTGGATGGCGTGGTGCATGACGCCAAGGCGACGCTGTACACATTGATGGGGGCGACGAGTTGCGTGCTGCTGATTGCTTGCCTGAATGTGGCGAACCTTCTGGTGGCGCGATCGGCTTCTCGACGGAAGGAGACCTCGGTGCGGGCCGCATTGGGAGGTAGCCGATGGAGACTGCTGCGCGAACAGTTGACCGAGAGTGCGGTGCTTGCCGGGGCTGGAGGCGCGTTGGGGATGTTGTTTGCGTGGCTGGGAACGCGGTGGCTCGTGGAGGCGCGGCCGGAGATGGCGCGGGCGAACGCAATCCACATGGACGGCGTGGTGTTGCTATTTGGGCTGGGGGTGGTGGCAGGGTGCGGTCTTCTGGCCGGGCTGATTCCTTCGCTCTCGTTTCTGCGCGGGCCTTTGCTTGAGGCGCTGCAGGACTCATCGCGCGCTACCAGTGCAGGGCATGGGCGGGTGAGGTTGCGCCGGGCGCTGCTCGCGGCGGAGGTTGGACTTACGGTGGTGCTGCTGACCTGCGCGGGGCTGCTGCTGAAGAGCTACAACCATCTGCGGTCGACTGACCTGGGATGCGCGACGCAGAACGTTTTGACGATGCGGTTTGCACTGCCGCATGCGCGATATGACACGGCAGCGAAGACCGCGGCGTTTTATGAGCAACTGCTGCCGCGGCTGCGTGCGCTGCCCGGAGTGAAGGCCGCGGGTGTGGTGACGACATTGCCGGGGCAGGGGTATGGCGGCGACTCGCGGTTTACTCTCCCCGAGCATCCTGACTTTGCCGGCGGCGCCGTGCAGGACGCAATCGTTCGCGGGGCCGACCCTGGATACTTCAGCGCACTTCAGATTCCGTTGCTGAGCGGACGGTTCTTCGAAGATCACGAGCGCTTGACAGACGCTCGATCGGTGATCGTGAGCAAGAGCTTTGCGCGTCAGTATTTCGGGGACGAGGACGCTCTGGGCAAACACATTTTGATCAAGGACTTCGACGGCGTTCCGCCGGAGGGGTTCGAGGTCGTAGGGGTGGTCGGCGATACACTCTGGGCCCTGACGGAGCAGGACACAGCGATGATGTACTTTCCGCTCTACTCGGGTGGATGGCCGAACGCATCGATCGGTGTGCGATCAGATGGCGATGTGACGAGCCTGGCGCTACCGATCCAGAAGGTGCTGGGAGAACTTGATCCTGATCTGCCGGTGTCGGACGTGTTAACGATGGACCAGTCGATTGGAAGGTCGACGGTCGATGCGAGCTTTACGTCGTCGATGGTGATGGCGTTTGCTGTGATCGCGCTGGTGTTGGCCGCGGTCGGATTGTATGGGGTGTTGTCCTACATCGTGACGCAGCGAACGAGCGAGATTGGTATACGCATTGCGCTGGGTGCGCAGCGTGGTGCGGTTTTGCGGTTGATCTTGTCGGATGGACTAAGGCCTGCGTGGATTGGCTTGTTGCTCGGGCTTGTGGGTAGCGGTTTTGCCGTGCAGTTGATTCGTACGATGCTGTATGGGACGCGAGCGCTCGATTGGGTGTTGTTCGCCGAGGTGGGAATGGTGCTCGCACTTGTGGCTGGTGTTGCGTGCGCGATACCGGCGTGGCGGGCGTCGCGTTTGGACCCTATGCAGGCGCTACGAACTGAATAGGCGCTCTAATTTATTTCTGCATCTACTAACGACCGGATCGCCCTCCACTAATCAGGCATATAGGATGGAGGGACTATGGATATCAATTTTTCAGGCAAGATTGTGCTGGTCGCGGGTGGGACGGGCGGTTTGGGGAACGCGGTGAGCCTTGCGTTTCTGGAGGAAGATGCGAAGGTGGTGGTGACGTACCGCAAGGAGGAGGAGTTTGCTGCGCTGAAGCTTGCTGTTGGCGCGAAAGCGGGAGCGCTGGAAGGGGCCGTGGTCGATGTGACCGATGAACGGGCCGCGAGCGAGTTCGTTGGCGGTGTTCTTTCGCGACATGGCAAGGTGGACGCACTGGTCAATACGGTTGGAGGTTACGCTGGCGGCGTCAAGCTCTGGGAGTTGGAGACGAAGGTGTTTGATGCGATGCTGTCGCTTAACCTGCGCTCGGGTTATGCGCTGGCGCGGGCGGTATTGCCGGCGATGCTGAAGCAGAAGAATGGGTCAATCGTGAATGTGGCGGCGAAGGCGGCGTTCGACCATGGAGCAGGTGCGGCCGCGTATGCCGCGTCGAAGGCGGCCGCGGTGGCGATGATGGATTCGCTGGCTGCGGACGCGAAGGGCACAGGGGTGAGGGTGAACTCGATTTTGCCGAGCATAATCGACACAGCCGCAAACCGGCAGGCGATGCCGACAGCGGATTTTGCCTCATGGCCGAAGCCTGAGGAGATTGCGCGCGTCATTTTGTTTCTGTGCAGCGACGCCGCTGCGGTGATACAGGGTGCGGCCGTGCCGGTTTATGGCAATCGTTAGGAGATAGCTAGTTGCCGGTCGGGGTGGAGGGGCCGCTGGTCCTGGGCATGGATGGTGGGGCGGGCGGGACGCCGTGGGTGAGGTGCTTGAGGAGGAACTCCTGGAAGAGGGTGCCGATGGCTCCGCTGCCTATGCCGATGAAGATATTGTCGACGGTGACTTGAGCGTCGTGTTTATCGCTATTGGGGTAGTAGAGGCTGGAGACGCCGCCGGCCGCGAGGTTTCCCAGGACGTTGGAGTAGTTTGGCTGCCAGTGTCCGTTGTCTCCCTTGCAGATGACGACGGTCGAGATGGCGTAAAGGGCACGGTTGATGATGCGGCCTTTGCCTTTGTAGAAGTAGCGTGGGTCCTGATGAAGGAGCGACGGCAGAAGGGCGGCGCCGAAGAAGGTCGAGGTGAGGCGGTCTCCGTAGGTGGCGCCGTAGCGCTGGGCATAGCCGCTGAAGCCCTGGCCGTAGCCGGCGAAGTCGCCCTGCCACTGCTCGATGCCTGCGGTGACGCCGGTGGTGAGGAAGGTGACGGGATCGACGCTGACCTTTATGGCGAGTTTGAACTTTTGCTTGCGGGTGAGTGGAGCTGCGTTGGGTATATAGCTGACGTAGAAGTTGGGGAGAACGCCGATGATGCGCTGCTTCACCTCGGCGCTGATCTGCAGTTCGGCGAGGTCCTCCTGGGTGATCGCGTTGACGGAGGACTTGATGGCTTCGACGCCGAGAACGATAGGCGGCAGGACGAAGTTTTCTCCGGGGCGGATGACGACGTCTTCGATCTTCCAGGACGCGAAGCCAGGGGCTGTTATTTTGACGAGGTACTTCCCGGGCGGGACGGCGAAGAAGGAGAATGCGCCGGTGCGATCGGACTGAGTGACGCGAGTTGATTTGGATTCGTTTTCGTGAAGAGTGATTTGAGCGCCGGAGACGGTGGCTTCGTCGGCGTCGGTGACAGTGCCGGAGAGGACGGAGGTGCCGGGTGCGTCGGGCAATTGGGCGATCGAGGTCGGCGCTGATTGCTGGGCGCCGAGGTCTGTGGCGAATGTAGCGAGGAAGAGGGCGAGAGCGCAGAGGAGTCTGGCTTGTGTGGCCGGATTGCGATTCGGATTGGCACACCACATCACTGCTGCCGCCTGTTGAGAAAAGCCGAATGCCCGCGAAAACGCAGGAGAACTTGCGTGAAAGCTATAAGGATTTGCTGTAGTCACAGAGTATATGCAATGTGGCTCGATGCGGGAGGAGAAAGCGCGGAGATGGACGCTTGTGCCGGCTAAGGGAAGGTCGTGACTTTAGGTGTGACGCGGTGGGGAGCAACGGCGGTGGGTCCACCAGTGTTGTTGATGACGTTGCTGATTTCGCCCTTGTCATCGAGGGCGACGGTGATCATATCGTGAAAACGAACGTTGGGGTTGACCGGGACCTCGATGGCGCGTGTCAGGTCGACATCGGGATGGCGGAAGACGCTGTAGATTCCGAGGCCCCAGGCTTCGTGGCTGGTGACGGTGTCGGCGACTTTGTAGGAGGCCCAGCCGTTGGTCCCTGGAGCGCTGGTGTAGCTGGGCTGGTCGGGGGGATCGTAGGGAATTTCGGATTGGTAGAAGTAGGTGCGGCCGGCGTTGCCGTTCCAGAGGACCTGGAACTGCTGGTGATGTTCGACGAAGAGGCCGTAGATGGTGACGTTGTCTCCGTTGACGATGAGGCCGTTTGCGCTGGGGTTGGTGGTCCAACCGACGCCGGCACCGTGATCGGCCCGCCAGATCCAGGTGTGGTCGACGATGGTGTCGTTGCTGTTGATCTCGAGGTTGTTCCGAGTGCTGCCGACGCCAGCACCGCCTACGCGGAAGAAGACGTCGTGGAGAGAGATCGGGTCCTTTGCGTGGGTGGATTTAGTTTTGCCAGGGCCTATCTGGAGGAGGACGGGGGATTGAGTTTGGCCGGCGTCGAAGAGGAGTCCGGCGATGATGATGCCGTCCGCGTCTGCTGTGGTCATGGCGGCGTTGCCGTTGACGGGGTGCAGAGTGGCGAAGCCGAGGCCCATTACGACAGTGTTGGGGCGGGTGATGTGGATGGCTTCGGTGAGGTCGTAGATGCCCGGGGTGAGGAGAAGATTTTTCCCCTTGGCGAGTTGGGCGTTGATGGTAGCGGCGTTGTCGCGGTTGGGGTGGGCGATGTAGAACTGCCCAATGGGGATGGATTTTCCTGAGGCTGCGGCGTGCCAGCTGATGCCGGAGCTGTCTGTGCGGACCGCCGGGACGCGGACGCTGTAGTTGCCGGAGGCGTCGACCTCAAGGAACGGCTTTTCACGAACGATGGGGGTCCGCGGAACCTTGGTGTAGGGCGGGCTGGGCCATTCACCCTCGGGCGGGTTCGGAACGCCGACGAAGACCATGTTCCAGTTGGCGCCGGTCCAACTGTGCCACTCGCTGTTGCGCGAGATCCATTGCTGCTGAGTGCCGGAGGCGACGTTGCCGTCGATGAGGGTGTCGGACATCCAGCCGCCACTGGCCCAGCCTTTGTTTTGATTGAGGACGATGTCTCCTTGAACGTGCATGCGGCGGAAGGGTGCGGCCTGCGAGACGGCCCACTGCATGACGCCGCCGGTGGGAGCGACGGAGAAGTTTTCGGCGGCGCGCCAGAAGGTCGTGGTGGCGTTGTTGTTGCGCGCGGCGGCGTCGGAGTGGACGTTGCCGGTGATGTGGACGGCGTCGGGTGAGACGCCGAGGCCGAGGACCTGGGTGTAAAAGCCGATGGGGACGTCGACGTTGTAGTCGCCGGGAAGAAAAAGGATGGCGTTTCGCTCGGGGCCGAACTCGTTGTGGTGCTGAGTGGCGTAGACCTTGTCGATCTGGGCCTGGATGGTCTCAGGCGCCATGGACCGGTTGAAGACAAGGACGTTGGGGCCGAAGTCCGGCGCGGCAGGGGTTGCCGCGGTTGCCGGAACAGCCGCGATTGCGAGGAGTGCTAGTGAATGGCCGAGTTTCATGGTCGCTCTATTCGGCTTTGCCGAGTGTCTTGTCTTTGTATGCCTTTTGGAGGATGAAGAAGGCTTGTTTTTTTACGCCCTGGTCGGAGATGAGGCCCTTGCGGTTGAAGTTGTCCTGTAGGCCGGGGTTGACGCGGCGGGCGGAACGGAAGTCCATCAGGACCCAGGGGCTGGTGCCGCGGAGCTGAGGAATTTTGTTTAGCATGGCGATCTGGTGGTGGTAGATCTCGGCTTGATATTCCTCGGTCCAGAGGGCGGGTGTGGAGCTTCCTTTGGGGGCGTGGTTGCCGGCCCGGGCATCGCCGCCCCACTCGGACATGATGAGGGGCTTTTGGTAGCGGATGTCCCAGGTGGTGGTGTCGGCGCCTTCTGCATGTTGCTCGTACCAGCCTATGTACTCGTTGGTGCCGATGACGTCGAGGGCGTTGCCGAGGGGGTCGTCGACGATCTTTGTGGTGCCTCCGGCGGGGTTCTTTTCGGTGCGAACCAGGAGGGCGGGGGTGACCAGGCGGGTGGGGTCGAGTTGGCGGGCCAGGTCAGCCATCGTGGTGAGGTATTTGGTGCGGGCTTCGGTGTTGGGAGTTTCGTTGGCCACAGACCAGAGAATGATAGAAGCTTTGTTGCGGTCGCGGCGAATCATTTCGCCTAGCTGCTGTTTGGATTTGGCGAGGACGGCCGGGTTGTCGAACTGGAGGGCCCAGTAGTCAGGGATCTCGGACCAGACCATGAGGCCGAGGCGGTCGGCGGTGCGGGTCATGCGCTCGTCATGGGGGTAGTGGGCGAGGCGGACGTAGTTGCAGCCGAGCTCCTTGGCCCAGCCGAGGAGCGTGTCGACGTCTTTTTGTGAGTAGGCGCGGCCAGTGCGGTAAGGGGCTTCGGCGTGAATGGAGATGCCGCGGAGGAAGACGGGTTGGCCGTTTAGGAGAATTTCCGTGCCGTGGGTTTCTATGGTGCGGAAGCCGATCTCGTCTTCAGTTTTGTCTGTTGCCGTGGAGATTTCGACTTTGTAGAGCTTTGGGTTCTCGGGCGACCAAAGGCTGATGGATTTTGCGGGGAGGGTGATGGCGGCGCGGGAGTTTGCGTCAACGGTCGCCTGAGCTTTCGCGTTCAGTTCGGGAACGCTGACGGTTACTGTCGTGCCGCTGGGTGCGCCTTCGACGTGGACGTAGCCTTCGATGAGCGAGCGGTCAGTGCGGCTGAGGTGAAGGTCGTAGTCGTCGATGAATTGGGTGGGGACCTCGACGAGGGAGACATCGCGATGGAGGCCGCCGTAGTTCCACCAGTCGGTCTGGAGGGTGGGGACGCCGTCGGCTATTCGGGTGTCGTCGACGGAGAGGACGACAAAGTTCTTGCCGTCCTTGAGGACGCTGGTGATGTCGCAGTCAAAGGGGGTGAAGCCGCCTTCGTGCTCGCAGACTTTTTTGGTGTTGACCCAGACGAAGGTGCGGTAGTTGGCGGCGCCGAAGTGGAGGAAGGTGCGGGTATTGGGCCTGGCGGTGTGGTCGAAGTCGCGCTGATACCAGATTGGCCCTTCGTAGTAGAAGAGTTCGGGACGCTGCGTGTTCCAGTCGCCGGGGACCTTGAGGGTGGAGGCGTTGGCGAAGTTGTAGTCCTGCGGGTGACCGTTGGGGTCGAAGGGGGCGTTCATGAAGAAGCCGTCTTTGCGGAGGTTCTGGTGAAAGTCGTAGAGGCCGGTCGCATACTGGTCGACGATGACGTGCCAGTCGCCGTCGAGGGAGGTGGCGGGGCGGTGGTCGACGTTGACTATGAGGGTGGTGTTGGTTTGGGCGATGACCGGCGGGGCGAGGAGAAGAGCGGCGAGGACGAGGCGGGCTTGCAGCATGAATGGGTCTCCGGTAATGTGGCGCTTCGATGCCAGGAAATGTCTGGAAAGCGCTCCGGAGACATAATACTTCGGTCTTTGAACAATTGCTTGGAGGATATTTACGGCTGAGAAGCGGGTTTCTCCACTACGCGACTCACGATAAAACCGTGAGTCGCTTCGGTCGAAATGACGATTCTTTGGTCGTTTGAGAAAAAACGGTCGCCTAGGTGAGGCGTTCGGCGAGGAGGTGGTCGGCGACGCGGATGGCATTGGCGATGATGGTGAGGGACGGGTTGACGGCGCCGCATGATGGGAAGAAGCTGGCGTCGACTACGTAGAGGTTGTCGAGGTCGTGGGCCTTGCAGTTTATGTCCAGCACGGATTGTTTGGGGTCGGTGCCGAAGCGGCAGGTGCCGTTCTGGTGGCCGACCCCTTCGAGGGGGATGCGTTTTTTGAAGTAGGCGTGGAAGGGTACGGAGCTTTCCGCGTGGCCAGCCTGCTTGAGGACGTCGATCCATCGGCTTTTGAGGCGGGTGAAGGATTCGACGTTGTTGTCGGTATAGGAGAGCCTGATCTGCGGGGTGCCATCGTCACAGGTGGTTAGGGTGACGCGGTTGTCGGGGTCGGGGAGGTCTTCGGTCATGAGCCACCAGGGGACGGCGTGGTCTTTCATAGTCTCGAGGACAAAGCCCGGAGTGAGCGGCGGGGCGTCGCCCTTCATCATCTCGTGGTGGAAGCTGCCGATGGGCTGGACTGAGCCCATGGGAAAGTCGTACTCGCCGTTGGGGTCGCGAAAGTAGAAGTCGTTGGTGCCCCAGGTCTTCATGTAACTGTCGTCGTTACGATTAAAGCTGAGGGAGAGGACGGCGTCGGCCTGGTGGTACATGAAGTGGCGGCCGACCATGTCGGAGCTGTTGTTGGCGAGGCCGCGCGGGTGTTTATCGGTGGCGGATTGAAGCAGAAGGGCGGCCGAATTGATGGCCCCGCAGCAGACGGCGATGATGTTGCCGAAGTAGGTTGCAAACTCGGGTGGGGCGTTTGCGGGGCCGTTATGTTGGACTTCGATGGAGGTGACGGCGGTCCCGTTGGGGTTTGTAACTATTTTCGTTACCTTTGCTTCGGTGAGGAGGGTCACGTTGGGGAGATGCATTATCTGACGGACGCAGTTGATGTCGGAGTCGGATTTGGCGTGGACGAGGCAGGGGTAGCCGTCGCAGGTGTCGCAGCGGATGCACTTGGACTCGAGCGTGTCTGCGGAGTTGCGCTTGAGGCCGAGGGGGACGGGAAAGGGGTGGTAGCCGAGTTTCTTGACGTCGTCGTAGATGGACTGCATGCGGGGTTCGCTGGGGAGCGCCGGGAATGGGTAAGGCTTGGAGTGGAAGGGCTCGGTGGGGTCGGGACTGGTGAGGTCGTCGTTGAGGTGGCCGTGGGCGTCGAAGAGCTCCTCGGCACGGGTGTAGAAGGGTTCGAAGTCGGTGTAGGTGAGGGGCCAGGCGGGGGAGATGCCGCCCTTGTGGTGGAGGACGCCGAAGTCTTCGGCGCGGAGACGGAAGAGCGCGGCGCCGTAGACCTTGGTCTGGCCGCCGACGAAGTAGGCCTGCTGGGGGTGAAGAGGTCGGTCGTTCTTGTCGAGCCAGACGTCTTTGGTGTGGTAGCGGTTGTCGAGGAAGACGGCCGAGGTATCCCAGTTGAGTTTTTCCTGGGGCAGAAAAGTGCCGCGTTCGAGGACGAGGATGCGCTTGCCGGCCTGCGCCAGATGGAGGGCCAGCGTCCCGCCGCCGGCTCCGGTCCCGATGATGATGACGTCGTATTGGTCGGGCATGGAGTGTCTCCTCGCCGTTCGAAGGTTGATTTGATGTGGGCCTTGTTGCCTTGATCGCGGTGAGGCGTTAATGGGGTTCGACGAGGTGTTCTTCGATGCGGGGGAGGAAGAGGGAGAAGACGGTCCCGTGGTGGATGGGATGCTCGGTGCTGCGGAAGAAGAGGCGACCGTGGTGGCGGTCGACGATGCCGGCGGAGATCCAGAGGCCGAGGCCGGTCCCGTTGAGGTCCTTGGTGGTGTAGAAGGGTTCGAAGAGGCGGGCGCGGACTGGGGGAGGCATGCCGTGGCCGGTGTCGGCGATGGTGATGCGGATACCGCGACGGCCTTGGGGGAACTGGGCGGAGTAGTCGGTGGCGTCGTGGGCCCGGACGCGAAGGATGCCACCGCCCTGGCGCATGGCGTCGAGGGCATTGGCGATCAGGTTGTTGAGGACCTGACGAATGTCGTTTTCAAAGCAGAGGACGGTGGTGTCGGTGGAGTAGGCGGCGTCGACGTGGACGCCGGAGTTGGCGAGGCGGCCGTGGTAGAGGTCGAGGACGGCGTTGACGAGATCGGCCGCGCTGACGTGAGTGGCGCGGACGGCCTGGCGGTGGAAGCGGAGGGTCTGGGTGGCGATCTGACAGACACGGGAGAGCTCGCTCTGCGCGATCTGGACGTAGCTCTTAATGCCTTCAGGCAGGTCGTTGGATAGAGCGATGAGATAGAGGAGGTTGGTGATGGCCTCGAGCGGGTTGTTGATCTCGTGGGAGATGGAGCTGGCGAGGCGGCCGACGGCGGCGAGCTTTTCGCTCTGAATGAGAGCGGCCTCGGCCTTCTTTTGGGTAGTCACCTCAAGGATGACAGCGGCGATGGCCTCGACGGTGCCGTCGCTGTTGGAGATGGGGGAGTAGCTGACGTTCCAGAAGCGATGTTCGCCGGGGCGAGTGGGGAGCTCGCCTTCGAGCAGAAGGTTCCGGACCAGATGGCCCCTGGCGACCTGTTCGAAGATCTCTTTGAGGCCTTTGAGGGGTGCGATCTCGGTGATGGGGCGGCCGAGGATCTTCTCTCGGGGAAGGCCGAGTGTTTCGCACTGACGATCGTTGATGCGGAGGTAGCGAAATTCGACGGGGTCGAAGAGGGCGAGGCCGATGGGGGCCGTCTGGTAGATGGTTTCGAGTTCTGCGCGCTGGCGCTCGGTCTCGTCCTGGCGGCGCTGGAGCATCTCGGCGAAGGTCTTGCGATCATCGATGTCGATGGCGACGCCGAGCCAATCGAGGATTCTGCCTGATTCGTCGCGGACGGGCTGGGCCCGAATCCACCACCAGCGGGCACGACCATCGTGGGCGCGGACCATGCGGGCTTCGATGTCGTAGTCCTCCCCTGATGAGACGGAGCGTGTCCAGGACTCGAGAACCCGCTCGCGATCATTAGGGTGGTAGGCATTCAGCCATCCCTGACCCGCGAGGTCATCGATGGCGAAGCCCAGATAGTCGAGCAGGCCCTGATTGGCGTAGGTGACATTTCCTGCGGGATCGCCCAGCCAGATGCCCTGAGGGTTGAGATCGGTGAGGACGCGGTAACGGGCTTCGCTGGCCACAAGCGCTTCTTCGTTTTTCTTGCGGGCCGTGATGTCGATCGTGAGACCGCGGAGGTAGGTCGGGACACCATCGACCATGACGGCGTGGCCGCGACTCTCGAGCCAGAGTATCCGGCCATCCGCCGCGCGAACCTGAAACTCCTGCTCGGTCAACCCTCCGCTTTGAACGCCAGCCTGGATGGAGGCGGCGATGATGGGAATGTATTCAGGAAGGACGATCTTCTTGAAGGAGCGGTAGTCAGGGACCTCCTCGAGTGGATGGCCAAAGACAGGATAGGAGCCGACTCCATAGGTTGCTTTGCCGGTAGCGTATTCAATCTCCCAAGTTGCAACGAGAGCGGTTTGCTGGACGGAGGTGAGGAGGTCCCGCTGCTGCTTGAGGATGGTGTCGGACTGGCGGCGTCTGGTGATGTCGGTGGTCATGCCGCGCAGGTGAGTGGCAACTCCTGCGCCGTTGTAGACGGGGACGCGGCGGCATTCGACCCAAAGGGTCCCACCATCGGGGGCGACGACCTCATAGTCGACGATGCTGATGGTGTTTGTGTCGATCGCTCGTTTGGCGTCCTGCTGGACGTGGACGAGGTCGGCCGGCCGGATGATCTTGTCCAGATCGTCAATGGTGGTGAGTTCGGAGAAGGGACGTCCGTAGACGGGATAAGAGCCCTCGCCGAATTTGACGGTACGGTCGACGAGATCCATCTCCCATGTGGCGACGCGGGCGGTTTCCTGGACGAAGGCGAGGGTCGCTTGCTGATCGAGGAGAATCTGGCGAGAGGCGCGTTCAGCGGTGACGTCGCGGAAGAAAAGGACGATTCCGTCCTCGAACGGACGGCACTGGATCGAGAGCCAGAGGTTGAGAGGTTCCGGGTAGAAGGTCTCGAACTCACTGGGAACGCCTTCGTCCATGGCGCGGAGAAGGTAACGACGGACCTCCTCGTTCTGTTCAGCGACGGGGAACTCTTGCCAAAGGTTTTTGCCTAGAAGTTCACCTTTAGGGCTGAGGAGCTCTTTGGCGCGGCGATTGAGGAAGGAGATATTCCAGTTTCGGTCGATGCTGGCTACGGAGTCAGTCGTGGTCTCGAGGACTTGACGGAGTTGGCGGACGGATGCGTCACGAAGGAGCTCAGCACCTTTACGGTCGGTGACGTCGTGATAGTAGAGGGCGATGCCTTCGTCGGTGGGGTAGACGGTGACGTCGAGCCAGGCGTCGATGCGTTCGGAGTAGTACTCGACGTGGGCCTTCTCGCCGGTCCGCATGACGTTGCGATAGAACTGCTCCAACTCGGTGCCGATGAGGTGCGGATAGATCTCCCAATACGTCCTGGCGCCGCCAATGTCGGCTGGAGTGATCCGGCTGCGGTAGCAGGCTTCCTCGTTCGCGAAGGTGACCATCCAGTTTCGATCGACGCAGATGATTCCTTCAGTGACCTGGACGAGGAGCCGCGCAAGGCGCTCGTTCCGCGCGTCCTCCTCGCGCCGGCCGTGGCCGCTTCTTCGTGCTAACGCATCGGCGTGAGTGAGGGATTCTGACATAAGCAGAGTCTGTCCTTCATGGACCATTGGAGCTTCTCACGGAGGAGGTGTCCCTATTTGAGCATACGAATCAGCTGTGTGGTTCCAGGAGTTCAATGCGGGCCCGCAGATCCTGCAGCGCGGTGGTGAGCGAGGTGATCTCGGCCTCTAACCGGGCGAGCCGCTGGGTCGTTGCCAAGTCGGAGGGTACGGGATCAGACGTGTTGTCTGGAGAGGTCGAGCTGGAATGGTGCGAGGACGCAGGTCCATGCAGATCTCCGAGGAGATGGGCATAGCGGGCCTCGCGGGAGCCGGGCTGGCGGGGCAGAATGGTGGTGAGGGGGCCGGTTTCGTTGCTGGCTGCGTCGGCGATGGGCCGGGTCGCGAGGCGCTCGAGGGTGGATTGGACGGCGGCGAGGTCGTCGAAGGTGTAGAGGCGGTCGGCGCGGCTGCGGAGCTCGCCGGGGGTTTGCGGACCGCGGAGCATGAGGAGGCACAGGACGGCGGTCTCGTCGCGGCGGAGGTTGAGGACGGTGCGGATAAGGTGCTCGTACTTGGGGACGCGAGCGTCGCGGACCGGGGTGACGAGCGCGAGATCTTCGAGGGAGTGTAGGGCTTGACGGACCTCTTCTTCGGTGAGATCGAGTACCGGGTCGCGGCTGGAGCGCTGGTTGCATGCGTTGACCAGCGCGTTGAGCGAGAGGGGGTAATTTTCGGGGGTGGTGATCTCTTTTTCGATGAGGGAGCCGAGGACGCGGAGCTGATGGGGAGAGAGATGCATGGATATAAGGGTGCCACAGGTAGGCAGGGAGCAGGTTGTAGGGACGATAATGAAAGAAAATTATGCCGACTGACGAGTTGTTGTTTCTCAATGAAGATCAGGTGCGGGAAGTGCTGTCGTATGACGACCTGGTTCCTGCTATCCGGCAGGCGTTGATGGATTTTTCCGATGGGAAGGTGGTCCAGCCTGTGCGAACCGTGATGTCGGTGGCTGCGCGCGGGGGATGGTTTGCCGTTATGCCGGCGGTGTATGGCGGCGTGATGGGGGCGAAGATGGTGACGTTCTATCCGGGAAACGTTGCTCTCAAGAAGCACACGCATATGGCGATGATTCAACTGTTTCGGGCCGATACGGGAGAGCCGTTGGCGGCGATGGACGGGCGGCTGATCACGGAGATGCGGACAGCGGCGGTGTCGGCGGTGGCAGTTGACTGCCTGGCGCGGCACGATGCGAGGGTGTTGGGGGTCCTGGGCAGCGGAGTGCAGGCGCGATCGCATGTGAGGGCGCTCGCGAGGGTGCGGAGGTTTGAGGAGATACGGGTCTGGAGCCGGTCGGAGGCGAATGCGAAGAGATTTGGCGAGGAGGTCGGGGCCCGGGTGACTTCGGCGGAGGAGGCAGTGACGGGCGCGGACGTTGTGTTGACACTGACGAGCTCACCAACGCCGATTTTGCAAGGTCGGTGGCTGAAGAGGGACGCCGTAGTGTGCGCGGTTGGAGCGGTGACGCCGGACCGGCGAGAGCTCGATGATGAGGCGATGCGTGGCGCGGTGGTGGTGGAGTCGCGTGAGGCGGCGATGCGAGAGCCGGGAGACATTCTGTTGGCGAAGGCGGAGATCAGCGCAGAGATTGGGGAGTTGCTGAACGGGGCTTCGCTCGATAGAAAAGGGCGGCCAGTAGTGTTCAAGTCCGTTGGGACCGCAATCGAAGATATCGCGGCGGCGAAGCTGGTGTTTGAGCGAGTTTCGGGGTTATCACCCTCAAAATCTCGTCTAGCTAACCATATGTAGAATAGACGGTTACGCTTACATTCGGGGCGGTCTTTAGGTGTGACACTAAAGTTACATTCCCATGGCGGGTAATTGGGTATGAAATGGGTAAACTTGAATGGGCGAATGAGAAACGGAAAATCTCATTTAGGATTTACATTCGCAAAGAATCGATGGGCCAGGGAGTTTGGATGCGGATATTGAGTGGACGGGGCTTCGCGGCAGTTGCAGCGGCGACGGTCATGGTGTTTGGGGTGAGCGGGTCGTCGTGGGCCAGGGTGGTGAAGACTCGAGTGCATGCCGGGCTTAAGAGCTCGATGCATCTGAAGACGTCCCCGATGATGAGTGGAGAAGAGGTCGTGCCGGGAGTGCTGCCGGCGGAGATCGCGGCGAGTGGGGCAGCGACTGTTGTGCCGGATGACGGGAAGCCGTACCAGCTCAGGATGACAAATATACATACGGGCGAGAGCCTGGATATCGTCTACCGGATTGGGAATACGTATCTCCCGGACGCGCTCGAGAAGCTGAACTACTTTTTGCGCGACCATAATACGCAGGACGTGAGCAACTACGATCCCAGGGAGTTCGACGTACTGCATGCGATGATGGCGCGGCTAGGGAAGTTGGACAGTGCGATCGAGGTCGTGTGCGGGTACAGGACGCCGGAGACGAATTCGGCGCTGCGGCAGAACTCTCCGCAGACCGGGGTAGCCGAGCATAGCCAGCATATGGAAGGACATGCGATCGACCTTCGCGTGCCAGGAGTGACGACTGCGAAGCTCAGGGACGCGGCACTTTCGCTGAAGGCAGGTGGGGTCGGGTATTACCCGGTGAGCCAGTTTGTGCATGTGGACGTGGGGCCGGTCCGGGAGTGGGTGTTTGGATCGAAGCAGCGACGGACGATCATTGCTCAGACGCGCCGGGCGCATTCGAGTCGTAGTTCGAGTGGCACTGCCGGGGAGTAAAGTCTCCGCAAAGCCTAATGGTCCCCCTCCCCGTCAAAAAGTGTGCAAAGTCTTCGAAATAAATGATTTAAGTCTGGACTTGTATTGACCGGGCGCGGTCAAGTGCGGGCCGCTGTCGCGATATGCGCCTTTCTTGCTCTTCTTTGGACAACAAGAATGTCAAGGTGCGGTGGGTCCTCCGCTGACGGGTGAATCGGTGGGGAGACGCATTGGCTATACTTCGCCGCATGGAGTCTTTGGGGAGGCAGCTGCGGAGTGGAGCATGGGGGTTGGCTCGTGCCCGCGCGATCGCTGAGGAGATTTGTGGAGATAAAGCGGGCGTTCGGACGCTGGTGCGGGAGCTCTTTGGCGAGGACGTCGAGGTAAGGAAGCGGGCGGCGGACGTGGCACGGCGGATTACCGAGAAGGACGCGAGGCCGCTCGAGCGATATGCGGACGAACTGGCCGGATTGCTGGAGACGTTGCCGGTAGAGGAGTCACGGACACGGTGGCATCTTGGACTGGTGGTGCCTCGGGTGGCACATACGCGGATGCAGCGTTTGCGGGCGGCACGGACGATGTCGCTGCTGGCCGAGGACGAGAGCAATGTGGTGCGGTGCTCGGCGGTGGAGGGGCTTGGGTTGCTGGCGTTGCGGGAGGCCTCGCTTAGGGACGAGGCGGAGGAGATGGTGGCGAGGTATCTGCGGGAGGGGACGGTGGCGATGAAGAACCGGGCGCGCACGGTGATGCGGACGTGGGCGAGGGCGAGCGTAAGAAGAAGCGATGATCGTGGCTAGACATCGGGGCGTCCACGACTGCCTGTGACTTGTTCGAGGCACCTAGGGGTTCCACCAGTATCGGGGCCCGATCAAAGGTAGTAAGTTGCACCCCATAGACATAAAAAACAGGTCCCCGAGGCAGGGAGCCAAAGCAATCTGGAGGGCCAGTTTCGCGCAAGGACGGTTTCAATGACCGTAAAGGCGATATCCTCAAGGGCCCGCGTAGCCCGTTTGACAGAACGTATCCTGCTGACAACAGGAGTGGTTCTTCTTATTGCCGATGTTGGCGTGGGCCTGTATGGAGTAATTGCTTCGCGCTCTGCAGTTGCGGTGTTTCACCAAAAGGCCGCTGCGGGGCCCGTTTCATCGCATGCAGGTCCCGGCACAACGAGGCCGACAGGCATGGACACGAGCCTGTGGAGTGATAAGCGGATACGCGCATACAACGAAAGCCTGAGCCATGCGTTTGGTTCGCCGCTGGCGGTGCTGTCCATTCCGAAGATCCATCTTGAAGTTCCTGTCTTTGAGGGGACCGATGATGTGACGCTGGACCGGGGGGTAGGGCGTATTACGGGAACAGCGCGTCCCGGCCAGGTGGGGAACCTTGGAATTGCGGGCCATCGGGACGGATTTTTTCGCGGGCTCAAAGACGTGACAACGGGTGATGAGATCAAGCTTGCTTTACCTGAAGGAGAAGCAACGTATGTCGTCGATCAAATAACAGTAGTGAACCCGCAGGACGTTTCGGTACTTCAACCCAGGCCCATCTCCTCGATCACTCTGGTGACTTGTTTTCCCTTCTACTTCGTGGGGAGCGCGCCAGAACGATATATCGTCTCTGCGTCCTTGCGAGCAGAACCACAACCAGCCGTAAGCCGAAGTGCGCGGCCAAACCCATAGGAGGAAATTATGGCAAATGCTTATTTGAACAACAGACGGACGTCCATTTTCCGCGCAGCGTTGTGCACGTTGGCCTGCGCGGCGATATCGGCAGGTGTTTGGGCACAGGACGTTAGTTCGACGACGGTCATGAAGGGACCGTCGACGTACGAGACAACGGTGAGGAGTGGCACAGTTATTTATGTGTCGGGCAATGAACTTCTCGTGAGATTACCCGACGGTACGGCAGAACATTTCGTTGTTTCCCCCACTCAGACGTTTACGGTCGACGGCAAACAGATGACGATAAGTGATCTGAAGCCGGGGACGCACCTGACGCAGACGATTACGACCAAGACCACTCCGAAGACGATTACCACGACACGCACGATTGATGGAAAGGTCTGGCACGTGAGCCCAGGAAGTAATTACGTGATCCTCACACTGCCCGATGGGACGAACAAAGAATACAACGTTCCAAAGGGGCAGGTGTTCAACATCAGCGGCCAACAGGATACGATCTTTCAACTGAGGAAGGGGATGAAAGTGAGCGCGACGGTGGTGACGGAAGAGCCGGTAATCGAGGCCTCGACGCACAGGTCTGTGACGGGAGTTGCGCCTAAGGCCCAGGTTCCGGACACTACGGTGGCGACACTGCTGGTGGAGAGCCCACAACAACCTCCTCAACCAACGCAGACCGCAGCGGCAGAGCCCGCTCCGACGGCGTTGCCTAAGACTGGAAGCGAGTGGCCGCTGGTTGGGCTGCTTGGGCTTGGCAGCTTAGGTGCGGGGATGTTGACACGGCGGCTACGGTTGGGTTGGAAGTAGAACTGATTGGATGGGCATGCAGGCCTCGTCGTCTGGCGAGGCCTGTGCTTTTTAACCATTGCCTTAGTCTCGCAAAAGTGACTAATGTAGTCATTATGACTAGAATGGTCATGTTGGAGGTGAGGGATGGCAGATTGGGCAGTCGCGAAGGCCAAGGCAAAGTTCAGCGAGTTGATTGAGACTGCGCGTGAGCAGGGTGCGCAGGAGATTACGCGCAACGGAAAACTCGTTGGGATCCTTGTCTCCCCTGAGGAATGGAAGAAGGCGAAGCACACTCCTGCGCAGAACGCCCGGACCATGTCCGAGTTCTTCAAGAAGTCGCCGCTGGCGGGTTCGGGTCTTGATCTGCGGCGGTCCCGCACTAAGGCACGGAAGGTCGAGCTTTGAAGTACCTTCTCGATACCGATGTGGTGTCGCAATACACCAAACTGCCTCCGGACCCTCGTGTTGACGCCTGGGTGCAGCGTACCGATGACAGCGACCTCTACATCAGCGGCATCACCTTCGCCGAGCTGTGGTACGGCATCAGCCTTCTTCCTG
>DATHQG010000107.1:0-2820 GCA_035483075.1 Edaphobacter sp.
TTCGATCGCGCAACAAGCCGTAATGAACCGCACCAAGCTAGGCCGCGAAATGCGCGAAATGATGGAAAAACGCGCCCGCAAGAAAGAAAAATAGAGATTCACCCTGTGCACCCCTGTGTTCTCTGTGTTTAGGATTTTAAGGTTTTAGTCGTAGAAGCGAGAGCTGCCCTATGGATAAACTAGCCGCCGCCAACCGCATCAACGAATTCCTCCAATCCGTAGTCACCAACGGAGGACTCCACCTCAAATACCGCATAGTAGTAGACCCGCCAGCCCCCACCGACTGGGAGAAGCCCGAAATCTTCGTGGATTTCTCCGGCCCCGACTCAACCCTGCTCCTGGATCGCGGCGCCGAACTTCTCCGCGCGCTCGAACTCTTAGCCTTCGAGATCCTCCATCTACCTTCCGCCGAGCACGAAAAGATTTCTTTCGACTGCAAGAACCAGCGTTCCATTCGCCTCCAGGAACTTCGCATGGCCGCCAGCGTCGCCGCTGAAAAAGTTCGCCAAACCGGAACCCCGTTTCACTTCGCTCCCATGTCCTCGCGCGAGCGTCGCATCGTCCACCTCGCCCTGCGCGATCAAACCGACCTTCGCACCGAAAGCGACGGTGAAGGCTTCAACCGCTGCGTAGTCCTCTACCCCGCGGACTACAAGCCTGTAGCGAGCAAGCAAGCCCGTCGCACTCTCCCGTAGAGCACTCTTAATTGACGTTGTCATCCTGAGCGGAGCAAGTGCTTGCGCGCTTGGCGCAAGCACTTGTGCAGTCGAAGGATCCCGTACCCGCCGCCACCACCGCCAGCCTCGCAAGGAGTTTCTGCCACGGTTCTGTCTTGCGTCTGACCCACTCCCACAGGCAAAATAGATCGCACCACAGACTCCAGCCAGAGGCCCCATGCATCTAACGCGCCAAGCACTCATCCTGCTCTCGCTCCTCCTTCCAATGTTGACTCTATTCTCCGCTGCCCAAACCGCCCCACTCACTTACCCTCAACCCCGCCGCAGCGACCAGGTCGATGACTATCACGGCACCAAGGTCGCCGATCCCTACCGCTGGCTCGAGGACACCGACTCCGCCGAAACTCATGCCTGGGTCGAGGCCGAAAACAAACTGACCTTCGGCTACCTCGATCAGATCCCCTACCGCCAGCCGATCCGCGACCGCCTCACCAAACTCTGGAACTACGAGCGCTTCTCCACTCCCAGCCAGCACGGCGGACGCTACTTCTTTCAGCACAACACCGGACTCCAACAACAGAATGTCCTCCTCGTCGCCGAGTCCCTCAACGCCGAGCCCCGCGTCCTGCTCGATCCCAACACGCTCTCTCCAGACGGCACTGTAGCTCTGGCGACTGAAGCCATCTCTGACGACGGCAAACTGATGGCCTACGCCATCGCCACTTCCGGCTCCGACTGGAACGAGTGGCACGTCCGCGACGTCGACACCGGAAAAGATCTCGCCGACGATCTCAAATGGGTAAAGTTCTCTGGCGCATCCTGGACCAAAGATAATCAAGGTTTCTTTTACAGCCGCTACGACGAACCCACCGGCGCGACCATGCGCGACACCAATTATTTTCAGAAGCTCTACTATCACCGCCTCGGCACCGCGCAATCCGAAGACAAACTGATCTACGAGCGCCCCGACAACAAAGAGATGTTGTTCAGCGGCGACGTTTCAGATGATGGCCACTATCTGATCATCACCGTCTCCGAAGGCACGTCGCCCAAGAACCGCCTCTATTACAAAGACCTCACTCAACCGGATTCCCAGGTAGTAAAGTTGCTCGACGATTTCGACGCGCTATACCGGTTCGTCGATAACGACGGCCCGGTCTTCTGGTTCCAGACCGATCTCGACGCTCCCCGCGGACGCCTCATCGCCGTCGATACCCGCCATCCCGAACGCGCCAACTGGAAAACCATAGTCCCGCAAAGCGTCGACAAGCTGGAGTTCTCGAACGTAGTCAACAATTCATTTCTCCTGGAATATCTGAAAGATGCCCGCGCCGAAGCGCGCATCTATGACTTGAGCGGCACGTTCCTACACAACGTGGATCTGCCCGGCATCGGCACCGCCGCAGGTTTCGGCGGCAAGCGCAAAGACAAAGAAACTTTCTACTCGTTCACCAGCTTCATCTCTCCCGCCACCGTCTATCGCTATGATCTCGAGGCCGCCAAGAGCGCCGTCTTCCGCCAGCCCAAAGTCGACTTCGATTCCAGCCTTTACGAAACCAAACAAGTCTTCTACGCCAGCAAAGACGGAACTCGCGTCCCCATGTTCCTGACCTACAAGAAAGGATTAAAGCTCGACGGACAAAATCCCGTCCTGCTCTACGCCTACGGCGGATTCGACATCTCTCTCACTCCAGCATTCTCCGTCCCGAATGTAGTGTGGCTGGAAATGGGAGGCGTCTACGCCCAGCCGAACCTGCGCGGCGGCGGCGAATACGGCGAAGAGTGGCATCAGGCAGGCATGAAACTGAAAAAGCAAAATGTATTCGACGACTTCATCGCCGCCGCCGAATGGCTCATCGCCAACAAGTACACGTCCACGCCGAAGCTCGCCATTCGCGGCGGCAGCAACGGCGGCCTGCTCATCGGTGCCTGCATAACCCAGCGTCCCGACCTCTTCGGCGCAACCTTGCCCGAAGTCGGCGTCATGGACATGCTGCGCTTCCAGAAATTTACCATCGGCTGGGCCTGGACCTCCGACTACGGCTCCTCCGACGATCCCGAACAATTCAAGGCCATCTATGCCTACTCGCCGTTGCACAACCTGAAGCCGGGGACAAAGTATCCTGCGACCTTCATCACCACC
>DATHQG010000108.1:0-17659 GCA_035483075.1 Edaphobacter sp.
GGTATCCATCATCGTGCCCTGCCATCGTGTCATCGGATCGTCTGGAAAGCTGACCGGCTTCGGAGGCGGACTCGAGACCAAGGCCCGCCTGCTCAATCTGGAAAACTCCGACGGCAAGCTCTTCCGATAGCGTGACGCCAATTTAGCGTCCATCTTGTGTCCACGATCCACCAGCAATTCACCACAATCTGTCCACGTCTTTACCATCAAAAAGCGCTTCATCTTATGCTGGAACTACCGGAGATTCACGACAATGGTTCCAATCAAACCGAAGAAAAACCAACAACTAACCACAACTCACCACAAAAACCGAACTTCGGTTTTTCCCACAGGCAATTGGTTCGCCCTCTGCTATTGACTTAAAGCTCTCGAGAAAAGCACTCTCAAAAAAATCAACATTCAAAAACAATCAGAAGGGCGCCATCAGAAAATCCGCCTTGGTTCGTTCAATCCTTTTCTATCCGTGTTAAGTCTTCGCCAGAAGTCACCCCCAACTCCAGACCCCGGCGACATACGCTAAAGTAAGCAGAGTGCAGAAACTAGGCCTGATCGCCGGCAACGGACGCTTCCCCTTCCTCCTCCTCGATGCCGCACGTGCGCACGGCTTACAGGTCGTAGTCGCCGCCATCAAAGAAGAGACCGACCCCGAGATCGACGCCCGAGCCGCAGCCGACCCAAACATCCACGTCCACTGGCTCTCCCTCGGCGAACTCTCCAAACTCATCGAAACATTTCAAGCCGAAGGCGTCACCCGCGCCGTCATGGCCGGCCAGGTCAAGCACAAGCAGATCTTCTCCAGCGTGCGCCCCGACTGGCGCCTGGCCAAACTCCTCCTCAACCTCCGCACCCGCAACACCGACATGCTCCTCGGCGCAGTGGCCAGGGTCCTCGGAGACGAAGGCATCGAACTCATCTCCTCCACCACCTACCTCGAACCGCTCCTCGCAAAGTCTGGCGTACTCACCAAACGCGCACCGGACGAAGAAGAAGAAAAGGACATCACGTACGGCCGCACCGTCGCCCAGGCCATCGCCGCCTACGACCTCGGCCAGACCGTCGTCATCGCCGCCCAGGCCTGCGTCGCCGTCGAGGCCATGGAAGGCACCGACGCCACCATCTCCCGCGCCGGCGAACTCTTCCTCACCCTCGACCTCCCAACCGAGACCATCCAGTCAGCCACGACCCTCCGCCGCTCCCTCACCGTCGTCAAAGTGGCCAAACCCAACCAGGACATGCGCTTCGACGTACCCGTCATCGGCGTCGCCACCATTCGCGCCATGCAGGCCGCAGGCGCAACCTGTCTCGCCATCGAAGCAGGACGGACGCTCCTCTTCGACCCCGCGGCCATCATCGCTGCCGCAGATCAGGCCGGCATCTCCATCGTCGTGAAGTAAAGAGATTGTCACGGTTTTGTAAAGGGTCCATAAGTGGGGAGTAAAATTGCAACGCGGCACATCAAGCCCGCGTCTTACGCGGCCTACACTCGTCTACCAACATAGATTCACTAAAGGGGAAACACCATGCGCAAAGCAGTTTGGATCGCAGTAATCATCGGCGTAGTCGGAGCGTGCGGCCTCGGCCTCAAGGCCCGGGCAGCGGCCGCGGCAGACACAGTGCAGGCTGGCACTGCAGCGCCCAACTTCACCCTGCCCTCGCAGGAAGACAAGCCCGTCAGCCTCACCGACTATAAGGGCAAGTGGGTCGTCCTTTACTTCTACCCGAAGGACCAGACCCAGGGCTGCACCATCGAGGCCCACAACTTCCAGCGTGACATGGCAAAGTACGACGCCTTGAACGCCGTCGTCCTCGGCGTCAGCCTCGACACAGTCGAGGGCCATAAAGCCTGGTGCTCGAAGGACACCTTCAGCTTCAAGCTCCTCGCCGACCCTGACCACAAGGTCGTCGACGCCTACGGTGTCCCCCTCATGACCCACGGGGACATGAAGTTCGCGGCCCGCGACACCTTCCTCATCTCGCCCTCCGGAAAGATCGTCAAGGTCTGGGAGAAGGTCGATCCCAACGTCCACAGCACCGAAGTTCTCGCCGAAATCGAAGCCAACAAAAAGTAACCCCATTTCACCAGACGCAAAAAGGCCCGGGCTCTCAATTGAGGAGTCCGGGCCTATTTGCTTGCCTTAATGCTTACTTCTTTTTTGTTGCCTTTTTTGCGGCCTTCTTCGCAGGGGCCTTCTTCACAGCCTTCTTCGCTGCCTTCTTCGCTGGTTTCTTTGCTGCTTTCTTAGTTGCCAAGGTAATACCTCTCTTTGTTGATTTTTTACTGCTCTTTTTCGCTGCCACTTTTTTAAGAGTGGCCCTACCACCGCGAAGAGCACTGACCTTCTTCGCGGCAGATTTCGATTTGGCGCCGCCCTTCTTGCCAGCAGACTTCTTCTTCGCCAGAAATTTCTTCGCAACGGCTTTCTTCACCGCAGTTTTTTTCGCGTTCTTCTTCGGCGCAGGCTTGCTAGCGGGCTTTGCCTTCTTTGAAGCGACCGCCTTCTTAGCTGGTGTTGCCTTTTTCGCGGCTGCTGCCTTCTTCACCGGAGCGGCAGTGATTTTCTTCGCCAATGGCTTTGCGGCGACGCCTGATTTTGACAAGCTCACCGGAGCCGCACTCTTCACCGGAAACTCTGAAGGCTTAGTTGCCGGTTCATAACTGCTGACCGGCGATGGAGGCAGCGTGAAGATTGTCGCGTCCTCGGCATGAACTCCATGCAGTGTCCCGTCATCATCTATGTCGAGTTCTTCATCGTCGTCCGACGTCATCGTCACCTCTTCTTCTTCGTCGTCGTCTCCGAAGCGGTGATCGTCTTCTGCTTCGTCCCCATAGTGGTTGTCGTCATCGGCAGAGGTTGCATAAAGCTTGATCGTGTCGTCGAACATCATTGTCATTCCCCTCGTCGCTTTGTACTTGCAGCCGCTCTTTGTTTCAGTCTCACATTATTCGATGCAGAGAAAAACGCAGTTACGTCCCGGCACGAGATTCTAGCAACAGGATGCATCCAAGCGCCACCGAAGGCAAGCAATCTTTTCCACGGGGTAGCTTCTCTGGCAGCTTTTCATTTCGTATTGGAAGTCGTGTTTTGCTTCTTCGAAGTTGAACCATTCTTGGATGCCATCGAAGACGCGCTGGTTTTCTGAGACGCGTGTTTCGCGTCAGTGTGTGTAGAAGCCTCGTGAACAGGGGCCGTAGCAGTATGTGCACTTTTCTTTCCTCGCGCCACCTTACTTCGCCCGTGCGCACTCGGTGCAAGCTTCACCGGTTCTGCGACTGCAATGGAGTTCCCCGGCTTCAGCGCGTTTGACGACAAATGGTTCCACCGCCGTAACTCCTCCACGGAGACCCCAAAGCGATCCGCGACGGTAACCAGCGTATCGCCGCGACGCACTCCGTACCGTTGTGGCCCTGCGTTCGCCACAGCGCTCGCAACGGGGACCACAAGCTCATCTCCTGCATCCACACCATCACTCACAGTCAATCCGTTCGTCACAGCAATATCGTTCGCACGGGCATGCAGCGCAGCGGCTATGCCATCGAGCGACTCTCCGGCGCGCACAACATGAAAGCGCCAACTGGCACGCTTATCTTCAGGTATCTCTTTGATTCGCTCCGCAAAGACATCGCGCGTCCCTACAGGTATGTGCAGGTCAAACGACATGTCCCGCGGAGTGGTCATCCGCAAAAGACTCGGATTTAGGGCAACGATCTCCAGCAGCGACGAGTTGGTCACATCGGCCACCAGGCGAAGATCGATGGCATAGTCGACACTTACAGTATCGGACACCACCGCCGCATCCGGCTCGAGTTTGTCCAGCCCATACTGCTCCGGATTCTTTGCCATGATGATTGCGGCGATAATTCCCGGAACATAGTTCTTCGTCTCGCCGGGTAAAACATTGCGCCGGTACAACTCCCAGAAGTCCGCATATCCAGTCCGCATCACCGCGCGCTGCACGTTCCCTGGGCCCCAGTCATACGCCGCCATCGCCAGATACCAGTCGCCGAACTGGTTGTACAGCGACTTCATGTACTTCGCATATGCGATCGAAGACTTCTGCGGATCGAACCGTTCATCGAACCACCCATTGCGCGCAAGGCCATAAGCACCCGTCGGCATAAACTGCCACATGCCTCCCGCGCCCGAGCGTGCATTCAGTGCCTGCGGCTGAAACCCCGACTCCGCCACAGCCAAATAGATCAAGTCCTGCGGCACACCTTCGTCGCGCAGGTTCTTCGAGATCATATCCTTATATTTCCCTGCCCTCTCCAGGGACCGCAGCAGATGCGCGTGACCCGCGGCAGAGTTCGAAAAATAACTTATGAAACCTGCGACGTAGTCATTCACCACCAACGGAAAATCGGACTGCGTCGTCTTCAACTCGGCCGCAACCTTAGCAGTCAGCGCAGCGTTCGCCGGAAACGTCACCTCATTCGCGGCATCGAGCGGAGCGGCCTCAAGCACCGGAGAAAATCCATTGCCCTGTTTCAACGCCGCCATCTCCAGCGAGTTCACCGCATTCAGCAGATGGTCGAACTCGTCCGCCAGCTGCGGCTCCGTCTTCAGATCCATGCCGCTCGTGAGCATCAGATCCACTGCGGAGTCGAAGTCCAGCCGTGCAGCGTCCAGATGTCCTGCGCGATAGTTGTCCACGCCGCTTCGATACGCGGCTTCCGCTTTGTTGATGAGTTGCTGCACCTTGGCGACCTTCGCCGCAGCGTCGGCAGTCTGCACCGCAGATGCTGCGGGTTGCGCCGACTGTCCTGGTCTGGCACTCCCACTCGGCCCTGCTGCGATCGTCGGCGCCATCGACTGCACCGGCATCTTGCCCGGAGCAGCGGCCTGGTCCTGCGGACAGCCCGTAAGCATAACCAGCGGCGCACATCCCACCACCAGTGCCCACCGCCGCACCATCTTATCTAAGAAGAGTCGAGCCATCGTCCTCGCTCATTGTAAGACGCGCAACCCTAAAATGCGCTATCACACGATCGTTCGCGGGACTCCAGCAAACACGCTCGCCATTGCGACCAGTCTTCGAATCACCCGGATCGGTTTCATCGGGGCCTAAGGCAGCAACAGCCAATGAATCACGAACTAACGACAAGCTTCACACTCCGTGAGAGTCATGTGTCAGCAAGTTTCCGCTCTCACATCAACGCGCCCGCCTGTGCCGCACGAGTGTTAACATGGATACTGAGGCCACCCAGCTACAAAATGGATCCAAGTCACATCCGCAACTTCGCGATCATCGCGCACATCGACCACGGCAAGTCCACCCTCTCCGACCGGCTCCTCGAACTGACCGGCTCGCTGACCGCCCGCGAGATGCAGGCCCAGGTGCTGGACGCCATGGATCTCGAGCGCGAGCGCGGCATCACCATCAAGGCCCACACTGTCCGCATGATGTACAAGGCGCAGGACGGCGACACCTACCAGCTCAATCTCATCGACACCCCGGGCCACGTCGACTTCTCATACGAGGTCTCCCGCTCCCTCGCCTCCTGCGAAGGCGCACTCCTCGTCGTTGATGCCTCACAAGGTGTCGAGGCCCAGACCCTCGCCAACGCCTACCTCGCCATCTCGAACGGCCTTGAGATCATCCCCATCATCAACAAAATCGATCTTCCCAGCGCCGACATCGAGCGTACCAAAGAGATGATCGAGAAATCCGTTGGCCTCCCCGCCGATGACGCCATCGCCGTCTCCGCTAAAACCGGACTCAACGTGGCCACCATCCTCGAGGCTGTCGTCACCTTGCTGCCGCCACCAGAAGGCGATCCTGAAGCACCCCTCCAGGCGCTCATCTTCGACAGCTGGTTCGATCCCTACAGAGGAGTCATCGTCCTCGCCCGCATCATCAACGGCAAGCTACGTCAAGGTATGAAGATCAAGGTCATGTCGAACGGGAAGGTCTTCGACGTCGAGAGCATGGGCGTCATGACCCCAAAACCAGTCGCAATGACCGAGCTTACTGCAGGTGAAGTTGGCTTCTTCGTCGCGACAATCAAAAACGTAGCCGACACTAAGATCGGCGACACCATCACTTCAGTAGAGGACCCCTGCGCCGAAGCGCTCCCCGGCTTCGAAGACATCAAGAGCATGGTCTTCGCCGGTCTCTACACTGTCGACTCGCACGAGCACGCTATGCTCCGCGACGCACTCGAAAAACTCCGCCTCAACGACGCGTCCTTCTCCTTTGAACCCGAATCCTCCGTCGCCCTCGGCTTCGGTTTCCGTTGTGGCTTCCTGGGTCTGCTGCATCTCGAGATCATTCAGGAGCGCCTCGAGCGCGAATACGACCTCGACCTCATCACCACCGCTCCAGGCGTCCGCTACAAGATCACCATGACCGATGGCAGCGTCCGCGAGGTCGACAACCCCTCTCGCTGGCCCGACCCCTCCGAGATCGAGACCGTCGAAGAGCCCGTCATCATCGCCAAGATCCTCACCAACGAAGAGTACGTCGGAGGTATTCTCAAGCTCGTCGAAGACAAACGCGGCCGCCAGAAAAACTTCGAGTACGTCAGCGAAACAAGAGTTATGCTCACCTACGAACTCCCGCTCAACGAGATCGTCCTCGACTTCTACGACCGCCTCAAGTCCGTTTCCCGCGGTTATGCCTCGCTCGACTACGTCCTCGCCGGCACCTGGGTCTCTCCCATGGTCAAAATGGACATCCTCATCGGTGGCGATCCTGTCGACGCGCTCTCCATCATCGTGCATCGCGACTTCGCCTATGACCGCGGCAAAGCTCTTGTCTCGAAGATGCGCGAACTCATCCCGCGCCAGATGTTCGAGGTCGCCATCCAGGCCGCCATCGGCAGTAAAATCATCGCCCGCGAAACCGTCACCGCCATTCGTAAGAACGTCATCGCCAAGTGCTACGGCGGCGACATCAGCCGCAAGCGCAAGCTGCTCGAAAAGCAAAAAGAAGGCAAGAAGCGCATGAAACGAATCGGCAAGGTCGACATCCCACAGGAGGCATTCCTCGCGGTCCTCAAGGTAGGCGAGGAATAGTCTTCAGCATTTTTTTTGACCCGGAAAGACGCCGCTAGTCGGACAAAACTCCTCGAAAAACAAATCTTCCGGCTATCGAATTGCGTCCAGGTGCAGCAATTTTGTGGGTTTGATCCGCAAAATTGTAACCTGCTCGTAACCTCGTTCTGTGGAAACCCTTGAAACAGCTATAGTTGCTGGCTCCCTGAAAGAAGCAGGAGGCAAACTATGCGGGTCGTCTCACCAACCCACCCATTTACATGCAGTTAGACAGATGACCCAAGGTGGCCCCATTGCAGAGGGGCCACCCGTCAACCACTTTTTTGCCCAACTCTTCACCCGCGATCCACAAGTTTTTCCACAGGTGTTCTGTGTCGGGGATACAACATTCGAGCAGCAAAGACGAAGAGGAGACCTCGTAAAGTCTCCTCCTCGTCAATTTGACGACTCAGGGTAGCGCCGCCCGATCGGGGGCTATTACTTCGGCGCTGCGGGCTTCGGGGTAGTCGTCGGGCGTGGACGGGCCGCCGCGGGTGCGGACGGCGCAGCCGGTGCAGGCGGAGCGACGCCAGAGGAGACGTTGTACGCGGTCACAACGGCCTGTGTCACATCGATGTTCGGTCCTATCCACATCACATTGCTCTGTTGGCTGCTGACGTCGAGCAGGATCGTAAAACCATTGTCGCTGACATACTTTTTCAACGCGGCAGAGACCTTAGGCGCGAGCTTGCCATAGACCTCCTGCAGATCGGTATTGTAGGCCGTCTGCGCGTCGTCGGCTTCGTGGCCAAGGCGCTTCTCTTTGGTGTCGATTTCCTTCAGTTTGTTTGCACGCTCTGCGTCGGTCAGCGTAGCCGGTGCGCTTTGCAACTGCTTTTTCAGCGTATCGACCTCGTTGGAGAGCGCGTCGATCTGGTCCTTCTTCGGCTTGTACTTCTGTTGAATGTCCTGTATCGCACGCTGACCCTCGTTCGTGGCCAACACGGCCTGTTCGAACGCGACCAGCGCAATCTTCGCGGGAATGGCTTGCGGCGGTGCGGGTGTCGGTGTAGGCGTCGCCTCTGCAGCGGGCTGAGGAGCAGCTGTGGTTGGTGCCGGGGCTGCAGGTGTCTGGGCCATTCCGGCTGCGGTCATCAATCCCGCGCCAAGGGCGGAGACAAGAACTAGAGTGCGATTCATGCGGTTTGTAGTACTCCTTCGAAAGATCGTTAGAACTTAATCAGCTTTGACTACGGCAATCCCATGCAGTTTCTTCTGGCGGAGGGGCCTATCGAGAGGCCCTTATCGCAACCAAAAGTTATAGCCAATCCATACAGCGCTTACTACTTTGGTGTCGTTGTCGCTGGCTTCGCGGGCGTCGTAGTCGTTGGACGCGGACGAGTCGCTGAAGGTGCCGAAGGCACAGCAGGCGCTGCGACTCCCGAAGAAGCGTTGTACGCATCAACCACGGCCTGAGAGATATCGGTTGTGCCCGGCTGCGTCCAAAGCACCGACAGTCCGCCCTGCTGGCCGGTGTTATCTAAAAGCATTGTGTAGCCATTGTCCTGCACATACTTAATCACAATCGGTCCAAGTTTCTTGGCGACCGTACCTAGTGTCTCCTGAAGTTCGGCGTTAAACGCGGCAGTTGCGTCATCGCCGTCCCGCTGCAACTGCTTCTGCTTCGTCTCGATCGTCCTTGCCCGCGACGCGCGTTCTTCGTCAGTCATCGTCGCCGGCGCACTTTGCAGCTGCTTGGTCAGCGATTCGATCTCGCTCTGCAACGTTTGTAGCTGGTTCTTCTGCGGCTCGTACTTCTTCTGCAACGCCTGAAGCGCGCGCTGACCTTCGTTCGTCGCGGCAGTGGCCTGCTCATATTCGATCACGGCAATCTTCGCCGGAACGACCTGGAGAACTGCTGGTGCATGCGCAGCGGCCGGAGCAGTTGCAGGTGCGGTGGCAGTAGCCGGCGCTTGCGGGCCAGCAGTCTGGGCCACTCCAGCGGCGGACGTCATTCCCGCAGCAAGGGCGGTGACTAGTGCAACGGTACGATTCATTCGGTGTGTGGTACTCCTTCGGGGATTGTCCTGACTCATCCGGCCTTAGGCGCACCATCGCGTGCTTTCTCAGCCGTCCCTGCACGCCCCTTGATATCCTGGATCGACGCGCTCACTTCAGGGAGCGCGCCCACCATCTATCCTCGATCCACCCGACTCCCATACCAGCAAATCGGCAGCAAAACGAGAGAGCTGCCGGAACACATCAGATTATAGGACCCCGCCCGGCAAGGGTCAATTCCAGAGTCCTTCCACGAGCCAGCCTCCCAAAATACGGAGCGCTAGCCTCGCAGTCTCCGGTTTTTTAGACGTACGAACATCACATAAGGGAAATTTGCCCCGGAAAATACCCATCTTATTTGGCGATTGGATTGCTCCTCGTACAGGGGCAACACGCTGACGGAAGTCCGGAGTGTGTCGGCCCCCGGCTCGAAATGAAGCTGCACCCGAACGACGGTGTGGCCCATCAGCCCGGAGTTCTACTTCCCTTATCGGAAGCTTTCAGGAGGCCAGTGACTGGCCATCAAAGCAAAGGGGTCGCTTCCACGAAGCGGCCCCTCCTTGTCGAAATTTGCCCCGCCCAGGTAATTACCGGGAAGTCGTAGAAGAGGGCCCTTGCCAATCGCTCGCTTTACGCGTACCCTAAGACTTGCCTTGTGGACCGGCTGTGGGTGCCGATCGCTGTGTGGCTGCCAAGAAGTTCCCCCGTCAGGGTCAGTTTGGCAACAAAGACACAGGATTACAGTGGACCGAATTTGTCGGACTCTGTCGCAAACAGGTAGAGGGTGAAAAAACGAAGGTTCGCCGCTGTCAGGCGCTCCGGGCTGCGCGTAGCCGGTAAATTACTGGTTCGGTCGCAGCCAATAGCAATAGAAGACGTCCGTTCGAGTACAACTTGAGACCGTTTCCTCCGACGCTGCAATACCGGTTTGGTTCATTCTCCGTGGTAGACACGGGGAGAAATCGACCATTGTGCCGTGGGAGAGTGAACCGCTAATTGCGATCTAGAGCAATAGGAAGTGGAAGCATGACTTCAGAGCAGAATGCACCCGAAGTGGAGTCCCACCAGGGTTCGACAATCTCACCCGGCCAGCAGGACGGGGAGGCGCAATTCACGCCACAAAACGTGCAGCACGGCATGGGCCAGTCCAAGAGCAGCCGCCGTCGTCGCCGCAAACGCAAGAACAAGGGCGGCGATGCCCAGCAGGGCGCACAACCCGGTGGCGACCAGGGCGCTGGCCAGTCCATTGCCGCCATTCAGGGTTCGGCCGCCCAGACATCGCAGCCACAGAGCTTCCAGGCCGGCGGAGGCCAGCAACAAAATGCTCCCTCCGGCGGCGGCAAACGCTGGAAGAAGAAGTTCCGCGACCGCGACCGTCAGCGCTCTCAGGAGAACCCCGGCAACGTCGCCAGTGGCAGCGGCGGCTTCAGCAACAATGGTGGCGGATATCGCGATCGCGACACGCATCAGCCCGGCAATAACAGCGGCGGCTTCAAGCGCAAAGGCGGCAAGCAGCAACAGCGCGGTCCTCGCAGCTTCGTCGGCCCCATGGACCACAGCTACCGCGCCGTCAACGGCAACTTCGCCGAGACCCCGCCATCCACCATCGAATCCGGCAACGGCAACTACGGACGCAGCAACGGCCACGGTGGAGGACGCAGCTACCAGAGCGACTCTCAGCCCATCGACTACTCGCAGGGCCGCCCCATTCCCATCCCGGAGAACGCCCCGACCAAGATCTTCTTCTTCATCGAAGACCTCTTCTTCATCGCAAAGATCCAGGAGACTGCCCGTAAGCTGGGAGTCAAGGTCGCCTTCGTCAAAAACGAGAAGGACGCCATTGCTGCCCTCACCGCCGGCGAAGAAGAGGACCTGCCCGGCCTCATCGTCTTCGACCTCAACAATGCGAACGCCAAGCCCCTGACCCTGATCCCCAAGCTCAAGGCCAAGCTCAAGCGCAACACTTCAATCGTCGGCTTCCTGTCGCATCTGCAGGGAGACTTGAAGGCCAAGGCCGTAGAAGCGGGCTGCGACACGGTCATGCCGCGCGCCGCCTTCTCGCAGAACCTGCCCAACCTCCTCCGCCGCTACGGCATGGAAGAGGAAGAAGAGCCCAACTTCAACCAGTAACCTGGCTGGCCATCTGCAGAACGAAAATTTATAAAGAAAGGCCCGATAGAGTTTCTATCGGGCCTTTTATTTTTAGCGTGGTGATTATGCGTTTTTACTGGGGGTTTTGGCGAAAACGGGTGATTGAACGTGGTTTTTTGATGGTGAATTTGTGGTGGATTCGTGGTGAATCGTGGCCTGTTGACGCTCACTTTTGGTGGTCGGAAAATATGCCACGGATTTCAAGTTTATTTTTGATTAATTCCCGTTTTGGGAATGGTGATCTAGCCGGGAGGCCACTTCATATGTCTGCCGCCGAGCAGGTGGAGATGCAGGTGGTGCACAGTCTGGCCGCCATCGTTCCCCGTGTTCACGACGATCCGGTATCCCCTGTCGAGCTTCTCTTTGCGTGCGATCTCAGCCGCCGCGGCCATCAGGTGACCCATCAACGCCGTATCTTCAGCCAGCGCCTTCGCCGTCGAGCCAATGTGTTGTTTCGGAATCACCAGCAGATGGGTGGGCGCCTGCGGATTGATGTCGGGAAAGCCGATGCAGAGTTCGTCTTCGTACACGCGGCTGGCAGGAATGGTGCCATCGACAATCTTGCAGAACAGGCAGTCGGAAGATGTAGGGGAACTCGGCTTGATCTTCATGGTTGAAAATACTTCGGATGCTGCCCGGAAGTCCAGGGGTTGTAAGCCTCTGCAAAAGCCGCGCGGCTGGCAGTCGATGGATGGCTGAACGTCCAGAATTCGACAAACGGATGCGGGGTCGGGTCCTCAAGAGACGTCTCGCCGAGCCGTTGAAACCCCTGCTGCGTCGTGGTCTGCGGATCGGCCACGATCCCGTGAATGGCCTCCTGCCCGTAAACGTCAGCGGCATGTTCGATCGACCGGCTGAACCCATTCTCGATCGGCTCGGAGAAGAAGCTCAAAACATTCAGCACCAGCACCAGCACGGCCAGGCACGCCCAGTCGCTCTGCGACCGAATCTGCCACAGATGTCCAAAACGCCGCAGCAGCCATTGCGTTGCTTGTTGCCCCACAAAGAACCCAACCAGCAGCAGCGCCGCGGTAAACAGCACGCCCAAAACGATGTGATGCAGCGCATAATGCCCCAGTTCATGCCCGAAGATGCCGGACAACTCGTCCGGGGTCGCCGCCGCAATCGTCGTGTCCCACAGCACCAGCCGCTTTGAAGGCCCAAAACCCGTCACGTACGCATTCAGGCCGGTCACCTTCTCGCTCGCCCGCATGAAAAACATTCTGTCCGCCGGAAGACTCACACCGCTCCGGGACACTACCTTCTCCAACTGCTCCACCAGCGCCGGATTGCGTTGCTCGAGCGGCTCAAACTTGTTGAACAGCGGATCGACCAGTATCGGCGAGGCAAAGACCCCGAACAGCACCGCCCCCATCGTCGGGACCCAGAACCAGAACCACCAATGCTTCGGCGACCGGCGAATCACCCAGAACAGAATCATCACCAGCAGGCCGCCCACGACCCACGCCAACAAGAAGCTCTTCGTCTGGTCCCAAAACCAGCTCCCCCACCCCTGCACCGACAGCCCATACGCCACCGCCATATGGTGCCCATAGACCCTCAGCGGAAGGTCCAGCAGCGTAATCGCAAGCAGAAAAAGAAACACAAACACAAAACACTGCCCCCACCGGTTCTTCGTCAGGCCCTCGGCAACGTTCCGCATCCGTACCGGCACACCCAGCGCCAGCAGCAACACGAGCTGCAAGATCGCCCACCCCTCACCCAGAAAATGCAGCGTGGTACGCGTCCGAAACAACTCCTCGGCCTGCTTCAGCTTCTCGGGCGACAGCGTATAGGCCGTATGGTTGATCGCTGCCTCTCGCAACGCCAGCGCCTCGGTCGGAGTCGTGGTCCATTGCGCCCGGGCCGGTGTCATCGCCACCGAAAATAAAGCGACCAGCACAAATAAGACACGCCGCAGGCTCATCAACGAAGGCTCCCCAAACCGTGGAGCCAGTGTGCATGATTCGCCGCAAGAGCGCAAAAATACAAGTGGTGGGTCGTTTTGAATCTGAGGATTCTAGTTGCCGATAACCCTGTTTTTCGGGTACTGCAAATCAGACGGGCACGGCTTTTCACCCCTCATAAGCGCGTTTCGCAGGATCACTTGCCAATTCAGGATGGGTCGGTTAGGCGCCTCGAATTGAGCGCCGCTTTGAGCTCGGCGGGGAGGTCGGCGATGCCGAGGTCGTTGCGGATTTGCGCAGACGCTCGAGGCCGTAAAAGACGCGTTTCTCCGCCGAAAAGGTTTCATCGCTGAATCGATGGACCTTCGTCACTTAAATCCTGGATTTCGTCACTGAATTAGTAGGTTTCGTCCCAGAATTATCCAACTTTTCATAGAAGAAATTCTTCGAATAACTGTTAAGAGTCTCACATTCTTCGGAATCCATGGGTTTCATGATTTGGCCATCGACGTGCTTTGCACCGAGGGCTAGATTCGGCAATCGCCAAGGGGAACGACAATGAAACAGATAATAATTTGGCATCGAATGGTGCTCACAGTAATCATCTGCACAAGTGTCCTTTTAGGTGGAAGTCTCGCTTGGAGCCAGGGAATCATAACGGGAAATCTCGCCGGTACGATGCAGGACCCAACAGGTGCGGTCGTCCCTGGAGCAAAGATCACCGTGACCAAGCCGGACACAAATGCAGTATTCACAACGACAAGCGGAGCCAACGGAAACTTCTCTCTGAACGATCTGCCGGTGGGTATCTATAACGTCAAATTTGAAGCTCCGGGTTTTTCCACCCGCGCGCTGGAAAATGTGCACGTGGACTCCAATCACACCTTGGATTTGGGGGTCCAGAAGCTCACGACCGGTACCTCCACGACAACTGTGGAGGTCAACGCCAATGAGGCCCTGCTCGAAACGACGCAGGCCCAGATATCGACGACATTTGACACCCAGCAGGTCGCGAACCTACCCGTCGGTGGTGGCTTTGACGAGTTGACCCTGTTGGTCCCGGGAGTCGTCGCGACTCACGCCAACAACTTCTCGAATACCAACGGCACCGGCTTCTCCTCCAACGGACAGCGTGGTCGCTCCAATAACTTCGAAATTGACGGCCAGTCGAACAACGACAACTCGGTTGCCGGTCCTCAATTCTTTTTCGGAAACGAGGAAGCGATCGAGCAGGTGCAGGTCATCACCAACAATTTCAGCGCAGCCTACGGCCGCAACATGGGCTCTGTTGTGAACTATGTTACGAAGTCCGGTACGAATAGCATCCACGGCTCGGCCTTCTACCGCTACTCGGGCAACTTTACCAGCTCCCTAGCCACGGGCGTCTCGAAGGGGGCACAGTTCGGCTTCTGCGCTCCGGGTGAGAACTCATCCGACGGTTGCATTCCCCCGGTTGTCCCGCGTTACGTCTACAACGTCTACGGTGGAAACCTGACCGCACCGCTCTGGAAGGACAAGGTCTTTGCGTCCGCCGGCGTCTACGGCACCCGCTTCTTCGAGAACGGTGGCGCGACCTCTTCGGGCGTAAACCTTGTTCCGACTCCCGATGGCCTTGCGACCCTGAATACGACCTTTCCGAACAACAATGGCGTTGCGATTCTGAATCAGCTCAATCCGTTCAAGCTTCAGGGTAACCCGCACGCCACCGGCAGCCCGGTCAATCGCACCTTGACCCTCGGCAGTACTAGCGTGACAATTCCCTTCACGCAGATTGCGCGTAACTTCCCCAGTTCGGTTTTGGATCAGGAGTACCTCGGCAGGCTCGACTTCACGCCAACGACCAAGGACCGCATCGGTGGCCGGTACATCTACCAGAAGAACCCGGATATCCCGGACAACCCGACGGCAGCAGGTGGCACGGTGAACGTAACCGACGTGACACACTCTATCGGAGCGGACTGGATCCACACCTTCTCTCCACGCTGGATCAATCAACTCAGGTATAGCTTCCAGCAGAGCACGCTTGCCTTCGAGGGTGGAGACTTTGCGAACTGTACCATCACCGCCTTCGCGACCTGCCCGTCTTCGATCTCCTTAGGATCGGGCAATGCAACCCTCGGCCTGGCTGACAACCTCCCACAAGGCCGTATCGTCAAGGTCGGTCAGGTCCAGGACAATGCTACCTGGAGCTTCGGGCGTCATAGCATTACCTTTGGCGGAGAATTCGACTATCAGAACTCCCCCAACACCTTCCTTCCCAACTCGGCAGGCACCTTCATCTTCACTGGCTCCGGTCCAGCTGCTGGATACAATAACCTGCTCGCGGGTATCGCCAAGGTGAATTTGACGCTCGGTAACCCCTTGATTCCTTTCAAGGAGGATGACGCCGCGTTCTATTTCCAGGATGACTGGAAGGTAAGTCCAGAGGTTACAGTGAATCTTGGTCTGCGCTGGGAGTTCTTCCAGCAGGCCCTCAACCTGCTCCATACTCGTTCTCTGGCGCAACAAACTGGCCCGAATCCGTTCTGGTCAACAAGTCTGCCACTCTCAGTGACCACCTTCCCCCAGATTCCGCAGAGCTACCGTAACTGGGAGCCCCGTATCGGCTTCGCCTACAGCCCCATATACAATAAGAACCTGGTTGTACGTGGCGGCTTCGCCATCAACGTCGATCCCGGCTTCTATAACATCAACCTGAACTCGGCCAGTTCAGCCCCCGTGGTGAACTCAGGTTCTTTTGCTTGCACCGGCACCGCGAGCGCCCTCGCTCCCGCCAGCTGCCTGCCGAGCGGCGGAGCCACCCTTGCGACGGTCCAGGCGAGTCTTAGCAAGTACGTTCCGACTGGCGGCAGCCCCGGGGCAGACAGCCAAACCTTCGTAAGTTCAAACTTCCGCCAGCCGATGGCCGAAACCTACACTCTGGGCGTGCAGTATCAGATCGGACGTTCCATGGTGGCTGAAATCCGGTACTCCGGCAATCACACCTCGGGTAACTTCCAGACACTGGACGCCAATCCCTACCTGCTCCCGGTCGCTACCGCCTTCCCGAACGTAGTCGCCCCAAGCAGCCTCTGCTCAACGGCCGCTAGCACACTGCCCGGCCATGCCGATGTCGGATATCTTCACTGCGGTGAAACTAACGTTCGTACCCGCGCAAACACGGCCTTCTCCATCTACAACGGTCTGCAGGCCAGCCTGACCACCAAGAGCTACCATGGCATTACCGCAACGGCGGCCTATACCTACAGCCAGACCATCGATAACTCGAGCGAAATCTTCGGCACCTTCACTGGTGGTAACACCGTTACCTTCAGCCAGAACCCGTTCAATAACAATATTGGCGAACGTGCTGAGAGCGGCATCTCGTTCCCGAACGTCGCCAGCATCAGCTTCAGCTATTCGGTGCCAACGTTCGGACCGGCCAACACTCTCGTCGGCAAGCTGGTCAATGGCTGGCAGATGAATACGATCTGGATCTACAACAGCGGTCAGCCGTTTACCGACTACGACTTCACCACGAACTCGTCGCCTAACACAAACCCGGACGATCCCAATACGTATACGTCCCTCGGCGATGCCAATGAATCTGCCGCCTTCAGTAGTGGAGTTGATTTCTCTCGTCCCATCGTATCCAACCCCAAAGCCCCTGTAACAACCGTCGGTCTCTACACTACGACGACTACCGGTGGAGTCAACTCTGCTCCGTTCCTGGTCGACTACGCCACCGGCAACCCGACTACACCCAGTCAGGTCCACTGGATCTCAAACAACGTATACGCCGCATTGCTTGCAGGCACACCCTACCCAGGATGGGGCCGCAACCTGCTCCGCGGAAACACCTTCAACAACGTGGATACGAGCGTCTACAAAAATACGAAACTGACTGAGCGTTTTACGCTTCGCATTGAGGCAACTGCCTACAATATCCTGAATCGCTCCTACTACGGCACCCCGGATAACTTTATTGGTGACACGGGCAGCTCCTTCAACACCCAACTCTTCTCAGCGGCTGGTGGCAGTCTCATTGGTACCGGCACGGGTGTCAGAAACATGACATTCGGTGGCAAGCTCCTCTTCTAACTGTTTAACACAACATAGGCGGCGTCCTAAGGGACGCCCCTTTTTTTGAGCGTCTCAAACCTGCGGATCCGATTCAACTACATCCGGTTCACCTTGGGAGAGCCGCGGCATGAGTTTCTTTCAGTAGCTGAAGATGGGGTTCAGTCACCCTGCGAAGGCGGTTATGGGTGGCCCGCCACCCATAACCGGCAAACGGAAGCTATCCTTGAAGTGCCCGCAAAGTCGCCTTTTCGGAAACTTGCTCTGGGATAAGATCGGGCGTACTGGCAGGTGTCCTAAGCCTCAGCGATAACGGCAACGGAAACCTTCAGGCCCGGAATGCGCGCGGGGAGTTTGGCGCCCTGGCGAGCAGGTGGATCTGTTGGAAACCATCGGATCCACTCCTCGTTCATACCTGCGAACTCATCCTCGTCCGCCAGAATGACCGTTGCACTGACAATCTTGTCCAGTGATGTTCCAGCGGCCTCTAAAATCGCGGCTACATTCGTC
>DATHQG010000109.1:0-20222 GCA_035483075.1 Edaphobacter sp.
CGATGATCGGACCGCCCAGCATCATATCGACTAACTGACCACCAATCAGCGGCACACGACTGAGGATCGACGCCCCAATGCCAAGACCCCAGTACGCGTCCTGGTCGAAACGCAACACCTGTCCCGTGAACGCCATTCCCAGCGTCAACAAAAGCAGAAAGACACCAATAATCCACGTCAACTCGCGCGGAAATTTAAAGGCCCCGAAAATAAAGACCTGCGCCAGGTGGACCAGCACGACCGCGATCATGAAATCCGAGCCCCACCCATGTATCGCGCGCAGGAACCACCCGAGCTTCACATTGTGGTCGAGGAACTCCAGACTGTTCCATGCGTGACTGGCCGAAGGCGTATAGACCAGAGCGAGAAGAACCCCCGTCATCACCTGCAGTACGAGAAGCACCGTTGCCGCACTACCGAACACATACCACCAGCTCGACGTGTTCTCCGGGACCTCATGCTCTGCCGCCTCAATCAGAGGTGCACCCAGACCGAGTCGCCGCTCGAACCAGTTGTATAGTTCAATGCCTTTTTGTTTTAGCCCTGGCATGATCCACACCTCGGTTTCGGTTGCTCCAGCGCCGCCAACCGCTTTACAGAATCAGCTCCTGTGATCTGGGTCAGCGGCGGATCGATCCTTGCCTCGTTGGCCAGCGTTGGCATCTTGCCTGCACTGATCATCAGTGCGTCTCCGACGATCTTATGTTCATACTCAAACAACCCACGCTCGGGCGGCCCCGACGCACGCGAGCCGTCAGCATAGTAGGCGCCGCCATGGCACGGGCACAGAAAAAGCTTGGCCTGCGCAAACCAACGCACCGGACAGCCTAGATGCGCACAGTTGATCGCAAACACCTGGAACGTCGTGCCGGAATCCCGCCGTACCCAGCACGGAATGTCTCCCGTCTGCCCGTCCCACAACGTCGTCACCGGATTTCGATAGTTCACCAGCCTCGTCTCGCCCTCGGGAAAATCACTAAGCGGCCCAAGCGTAATCCAGGAGTTATAGCTGGAGCCCTTCTTCATCGCAGGTCCCAGAAGATAACCAACAATCGGCACCGCCAGCACCGCTCCAACTGCTCCGTTCACCAGCAGAGAGAGCTTGAACAGAAAAGCACGACGAGAATGTTTGGCGCTCCGCACACTCTCCGGCTCGCTCCGTACGGGTTGCCCATCTTGAGTAGGTTGTTCGATCGTGTCCATCGCGTTTGCTCCTGCGACCTCTCGGCCTTGTAAATCAGATAGGCTCACGGAACTGTGGGATACGGCTGACCTGGGTTCGCCGTGCGCTTCGATGCCAGCCACGCAACGATATCGGTGATCTGCTGGTCTGTCAGCGGCTGCGCGCCATCGGAGCGCCAATCCGGCATGCCCTCGTCCGGTCGCCCGGCAATCGTAATGCTGCGCAAACCCTGGTCGCTGATTAGCGCAAGATAAGATGCATCAACAATGGACCCCATCTTTCCCGCTCCACTTTTTGCATCACCGGCTGTCCCTTCACCGGCAACTCCGTGGCATCGAGCACAATACGTGCCAAAGGCCTGTTGTCCCCGAGCGGCATCGCCCGACCCGGTGGCCCTGTACTGCGGAATGTTCTGCCCCATAAAAAGATCAGGCTTGCTCCAATGCTCCATCATGCCATGCGCCAGCACCTTGATCTGCTGATCGGTCAACATGCCGCCGGCGCTCTGTGCAAAGGGCGGCATCAACTTGCCAGGGACACCCTTCGCTGTAATCTCGAGCAGATTATCTTCGCCGGCGACTGCGAGGTAGGCCGGGTTCCCCAGCGAAATCGCCGCGCCATTTCTGCCATTCTCTCCATGGCAGGCCGTGCAGTTCGCCTTATACAAAGTCGCAAAGTCGAGCACCTCGCTGGGCCGCACCACCTCAGGTCCCGGCCCAGGGCGTCCAGGAATGCGGCTGCACCCAGCCAGCGCAAGCGCCACCGTCAGAACACTGAACGAAGTGAAGCGTGGGAAACTGGATCTCATGGGGCCTTGTCCTCTTCATCTCCCAACGATTGGATTCCCGCACGAACGGAAAATGGCAGTGCCCGAAACTGCGGCGTCCGCACCTTCACCTGAAGATTCACGACGAATCCAGCAACCAGTCCGAAGGCGATCTGCGATGCGATAAACCACCACCAGTCGATTCGCTGGTCTAGAATCGGACTGATGATCCCAAGCGCCGAGCGCAACATCCCCGTCCACAAAAAAGGCGCGATAAGACCGAACGTCAGGATCGGCTTTCTGGGATACATCGGCAGCATCGCCCCATAGAGCAAGCCGATCAACACCGAGGTGAGCCCGTGGATCGCCATAGCGGCCAGCAAACCCTGCAGATGAAACTCCGCCAGGAACTCATTGCTCGCTCCTGCCCAGCTGACAAAGCCGCCGGCCGCCAGCAGGTTCGCCGCATACCACACGCTGTGATAACGGATAAGCCCGTACAGCGCTGCCGGCACAATCATCGCCACGCCACCTGCAATCCCGCCTTTGACGCCAGCCATAACACTGAACGTTTCGAGCGGCAGCAGCTTGCGGTGACGTTCATCAAGCGGCAGCTGCGCGAGCGTCTCGCGTGTGCTCTTGATCTCAACTACATCGGCATGTACATCCACATTCACGTGATGCTCGTGCGGCAACACCTCGAAGAACCACCCCACGATTCCCGGCACGACCATCATCAACCCCAGCAGGCTGATCACCCAGTGGGTCACCATTCCAGCCAGCATCAGTGCCGTCCCCAGGGAAAAGACCATCGGCCACGCCGTCGGCGCAGGAAGGTGGATGGTGCCCGTCGGTTGCGTGTGATCGTCGATCGGTCCTTGGTCGTGTGTCACGCCAACGTTTGCCATCAGACTCCTCCCTCCTCGGACATCCAGGCCCTATCTACCCAGAACGTACACAACCAGAAACACTACGACCCACACGCCATCGACAAAGTGCCAGTAAATCGAGAGCACATCCAGCCGCTCAGCGTGCGTCTCCTTCACATGCCCGGTCACCGACAACGTCAGCGCAATCGTCAACATGGTGAGTCCGATCACCACGTGGGTCGCGTGCAGGCCGACCAACGAGTAAAACGTGGTGCCAAAAAGATTGGTGCGAATCGTCAGTCCAAAATCATGGATCAGGTGATACCACTCCCGCCCTGTCATCGTCAGGAAGATCGCGCCCAGCAGGACCGTCCCTGCCAGACCCAGCGTGCAACCGCGAACGTTATCTTTGCGCAATGCGCTTACGGCATAATGGACCGTAAAGCTGCTCGAAAGCAGACAGATTGTGCTGAAGATCGGCAACTCCAGCACCTGTGCCGGCATTGGCCCGCTCAAACTCCTGCCGATGTAGTAGATGTACGCAACGACAAAGATGATGAAGATGGCGGACTCGGCCATAATCAGGCACGCCATCCCGACGACGCCGCGGCTCGGCAGCACCCACGGCGGCTCAACCTGCGCACTGATAGGAATCGTACTGCTCGTCTGCATCATTCGTATTCCGTGTCCTGGTCTTCTGGATGTTTGAGGTCCCACAGCGGTCGGCGGCTGTAGACGGTTGGCTCAACAGCAAAGTTGTACGCCGGTGGCGGAGAAGGCGTCGCCCACTCCAGCGTCCACGCGTCCCATGGGTCAGGCCCGGCGATCTCGCCCCGGTAGTAAGAACGCACGAGGTTGTAGACGAAGACCAGAGTCCCCGCTGCCTGAAACAGCGCCCCAATTCCAACGAGCAGGTTCAACCATCCCCAACCGCGGCTCGCCTCATACGTATAGATCCTTCTTGGCATGCCCAGTAGCCCCGGCACATGCATCAGATCGAAGGTGAGGTGGAATCCAATAATGAAGAGCCAGAAGTGCCACTTTCCCAGCGTCTCGCTCATCAACCGGCCGGTCACCTTCGGATACCAGTAGTAGAAGGCCCCAAACAGCGCAGTGATGATCGAACCGACCAGAACATAGTGGAAGTGCGCGATCACAAAGTAAGAACCACTCAACTGCCAGTTGAACGGAGCGGCCGAGAGCATGATCCCAGTCAGTCCCGCGACAAGAAACTGGAACAGAAAAGCAATGCAGAACATCATCGGCACTTTGAAGATGATCTTTCCGCCCCACAGCGTCCCCAGCCAGTTGAAGATCTTGATCCCCGTAGGCACAGAGATCACCATCGTCGAAAACACGAAGAACGTGTTCCCCTCTGGCCCCATCCCGACCGTAAACATATGGTGCGCCCACACGCTTAAGCTGATAAAGCCAATCGCGACTGTTGCCGCCACCATCGCCGGATACCCGAAGATCGCCTTGCGCGAGAAGACCGGGATGATCTCGCTGACAAACCCGAACGCGGGCAGCACAAGAATGTAGACCTCCGGATGCCCAAAGATCCAGAAGAAATGCATCCACAGTACAGCCGAGCCGCCAGCCTGCGTGTCGAAGAAATGCGCGCCAAGATAGCGATCGATGATCAGCATAATCTGCGCCGCCGTCAACGGACTTACTGCGACGAACACTAAGAAACTGGCCACCAGCATGAGCCACACGAACAAAGGCAGGCGCATCATCTTCATCCCCTTGCAGCGCATGCAGATCGTTGTGGTCACAATATTCAACGCCGTGCCCGTGCTTCCAATACCGCTCAGCAAAATCGACAGCGTCCAGTAGTCCGTGCTGTGGCCTGGCGAAAAGACCTTCGCGGTCAGAGGTGCGTAGGCGAACCAGCCTACGTCCGGCGCGGAACCCATGCCATATAGCCCATCCCCTGCAAGGTAGCTGAAGTAAAGCAGCACACCGCCGAACGCGGATATCCAGAAGCTGAACGCGTTCAGCCGCGGAAACGCCATGTCACGCGCCCCAATCATCAGCGGGACAAGGTAGTTGCCAAATCCGAACAGGACCATCATGCCGACCCAAAACACCATCGTCGTGCCGTGCATCGTAAACAACCGGTTGAAAACCTGCGGAGAGACAAAATGATTGTTCGGCACCGCAAGCTGGATCCGCATCAGCGTAGCTTCCAGTCCACCAATCAGAAGAAAGATCAACCCATACGCGATATACATCAGGCCGATCTTCTTGTGGTCGACCGTCGACACCCACTCGTACAACACCGTCGACGGCGGCCGTCGCCTGGTCAACGTCTGGTCGATGGCTGCCAGTACAGGAGTTGTGATCGCCATAGTGCGCTCTTTCCCGCAGTGCGTTAGTGAAGCGTTGTGAGATAAGCCGTAATCACATCCAGATCGTGATCGTTCAAATGCATTGGTGGCATCAGCACGCCAGGCTTCATCGAGTTCGGGTCCGCAATCCACTTCCTCAGGTTCTCCGGCGTGTTCTGCACCGATCCGGACGCAATCGTGTCCCGGCTTGCCAGATGAGTCAGGTCCGGCCCATAGCGTCCCGTCCCCACCGTCCCCGCGATCGTGTGGCAATTAATACAAGCATTGCGCATAAAGACGGTCTGGCCCTCCGCCGCCGCGGGGTTTCCCGAAAGGTCCGGGTCCGCCGGCTTCTGCTGCTGCTTGATCCACGCAGCGAAGTCCTCCGGCGACTGAGCATAGACGCGCAGCAACATCTTCGCATGCTGGGTCCCGCAATACTGCGCACACTGACCTAGATAAAGACCCGGCACCTGCGGATCGATCCACATCGTATTACGCCGGTTGGGAATCACGTCCATCTTCCCCGCAAGTCGCGGCACCCAGAAGCTATGGTCCGTATCGGCCGATGACATCGCAAGATAGGTCGGCGTGGGCATCGCTGGATCGCTCACGGGAACGTGCAGTTCGTTCGCCGTAACCACTCCAAGCTTAGGATAGCGATACTCCCACCAGAATTGATGGCCGATCACAACGACATCGACCGCAACCGGGGGCTTCGGAGCGGCCTCCGTCTGCCAGATCACCCGCGTCGTCGTAAGGAACAACATCACAACAACCAGAATCGGTATGACCGTCCACGAAAGCTCAATCTGGTCGCTGCCGTAGATCTGCGCCGGTTCTCTTTGAGGGTCAGAAGGCCTCTGCCGGAAACGAATTACGGCATACAGCATCAGGCCACCGACCGTAAGAAAAATGCCCAGCGTGATCGACAACACCAGCTTCGACAGCCCGAACGCCCAATGGGCCGGGGTCGCTGCCGGATCGAAGATGCTCGTAGGGGAATCGGCAAACCCCTGGCTCGCAAGCCGTAATGAGTGCTGCACTAGCGCAAGGACAGTAAGGTTCGAAATACGGTCACCTCGCTGGGGCTAAAGCCAATGGCAAGAATTTGCGTGAATCTTATTTCCGCAAGTTACCTGAAAACCCTAATTGCTAATCGTATTTACCCGAGACCATCTGCGACCATTCCAATCCATGGCTTCGGAGCAGTCTACCTCAACACCAAACGTCCTGTTTTCGTCCTAAGGCAGTTCTTTGACGCTGATTCGTCATAACTTGATTCGCGCGGCAATAAAAAAGTATCAGACGGCAGAAAGATTTCGAACTAGCAGAACTTGCAGGGTACGACCGTCTGCCGCTGCTCACCCAGCCCCTGGACCCCAAGCCGAATAATATTGCCCGGCCGCAGATAAACCGGCGGCTTCTGCCCAAGCCCCACCCCAGGAGGTGTTCCTGTAGAAATAATGTCCCCAGGTTGCAGGCTCATGAACCGGCTGAGGTAGCTGATCAGATGGGCCACCCCAAAGACCATCGTAGCGGTCGAGCCGTTCTGATACCTGTGCCCATCCACCTCCAGCCAGAGATTCAGCGTCTGCGGGTCCGGCACATCGTCCGCCGTCACCAGCCACGGTCCGATCGGCCCAAACGTGTCGGCGCTCTTGCCCTTTACCCATTGGCCGGTCCCCTCCAGCTGAAAGGCGCGCTCTGAGACGTCATTCACCACGCAATAACCCGCAACGTGCGACAGGGCCTCCTGCTCCGTCACATACCGTGCCTCTTTGCCAATGACCACCCCGAGCTCCACCTCCCAGTCCGTCTTCTCGCTGCCCCTGGGAATCATCACATCGTCATAAGGTCCACAGATGGCAGATGTCGCCTTCATAAAGACCACCGGCTCCGCTGGAACGGACATCCCCGACTCGGCCGCGTGGTCCGAGTAATTCAACCCGATACAAATAAACTTCCCGACGCTGCCAACGCAAGCTGCAATGCGTGGCGTGCCCGCAACCAGAGGCAGGTCCTTCGGGTCAATCTTCCGCAGCCTCTCAAGTGACGCGGGCAACAGATTTGCTCCCGCAACGTCGCTGACAACTCCAGAAAGACTACGTAGCACCCCATCGGCATCGACCATCGCCGGACGCTCTTCTCCAACATCTCCAACACGCAGCAGTTTCATGCGGTCCCCTTTTTGGAAATTTTCTACTTCGACGCAGTTTCTTCCCATGAGATACTTCGTTGCTTGAACTCAGCAAATTCTACACAGATAAGAAGACCTGGAAGGAAACCGCCGTTGTTATTCAATCTTCTTCAAAGCAAACTCAAAATTTCACTGTTCGGCGTCCTCCTCGCCGGGGCCGCGCAGCTACTGGCCCAGGCCGGACCCAATCCCGCACCCAACCGGACGCCCAAAGACGGAGGCGGCCCCTACGACCGCCTGGTCATCCGCGGTATCACCGTCATCGACGGCACGGGAGCAGCACCCTCTGGCCCCATGGACGTCGTCGTTGAACACGACCGAATTGTCGATGTGGTCTCCGTCGGCGTGCCTCACGTCGCCATCAAAGAAAAAGGACGCCCGGCAAAGGGGACCCGCGAGATCGACGGAACAGGCATGTATCTGATGCCCGGCTTCGTAGACACCCACGTCCACTACGGCGACGCAAAGAAGGCCCCCGACGCGGAGTACGTCAACAAGCTATGGCTAGCCAGCGGCGTCACCACCGTCCGCGGCGTTCCCGCTGGCCCGTTGGACTGGGCCCTCCGCGAGCGCGAGCGCAGTGCAAAGAATGAAATTACTGCGCCCCACATCTACGTCTATCAGCCCACATTCACCGGAGACGGCTGGAAACCTCAGGCCGTCCTGACACCAGAGCTCGGTCGGCAATGGGTACAGTTCGTCGCAGGAAAGGGCGTCGACGGAGTCAAATTCTTCGGCGGTGATCCGGACGTCGTCGCCGCCATTCTCGACGAAGCAAAGAAGTACAAGCTCGGTTCACTCGCCCACCTCGGACAGGAGAGCGAGCCGCGCCTCACAGCCAGAGATGCGACCCGTCTCGGCCTCCGCACCGTCACCCACAGCTACGGCCTCTTTGAATCATTGTTGAACGACACAACCATCCAGGACTATCCCACCGACCAGAACTACAACAACGAGCAGATGCGCTTCGGCCAGGTCGCAAGAAACTGGAACAGGATCTATCCCCGCGGCAGCGACCAATGGAACGCCCTCATTGCAGAGTGGGTCAAAGGCGGCACAGTGCTCAATCCGACCCTGGTCATCTACTCCGCCGGGCGCGATCTCGAGCGCGCCTACACCTACGAGTGGCACGACAAATACACTCTTCCATCGCTCATGCAGTACTACCAGCCCAACCGCGAAAACCACGGATCGTTCTGGTACAACTGGACCTCCGAAAACGAGTACGCCTACAAAATGTACTACCGCGTCTGGGAGGACTTCCTCGAAGACTTCAAAAATGCAGGCGGCCACGTAACCACCGGAACAGATGCCGGCTTCATCTATCAAACCTACGGGTTCGCCTACATTCAAGAGCTCGAGCTTCTCCGCGAAGCTGGCTTCACGCCTCTCGAAGTCATCCGCTCAGCAACACTCTACGGCGCGGAAGAGCTGCAGAGTCCAAAGCAGACCGACGTAGACTTCGGCATCATCCGCCCCGGCAAACGCGCCGACATGGTCATCGTCGACCAGAACCCACTCGCCAATCTAAAAGTGCTCTATCCGACAGGATGGATGAAGCTCAACGATGAGACCGGCAAGGTCGAACGCGTCGGCGGAATCAAGTACACCATCAAAGACGGCATAGTCTTCGACAATAAACAACTCCTTGCCGACGTCGCAGCAATGGTCGCAAAACAGAAGGAAGCGATCAAAGGACCTGTGACGCTTCAAGGCGTTCCCATGACATACCAGACCAGATAATCCCGCATCTCGACAATAGCGACAGTGAAGCAACACAAATGAGCCGGCCCACGGTGTTCTCCTCATGGACCGTTGGCTACCGCAGCGGAGCCATCGTTGCCCGACTACGCTATGCTGTAAACGCAAACTCACAGGGACACAATGGCCGTAAAAAAAACGAAACGCCTGAACGTTAAACTCAAGGCTACGGAGCGCATGGATATACGGACCATCGCGCATGCGGCTGACGTTTCCATCGCGACCGTCTCCCGCGTAATGAACAACATTCCCACCGTTAACCCTGAAATAGCCCAGCGCGTCTGGAAGGTAATAGATGAGCTCGACTACTTTCCCAACACCCAGGCACGCTCGCTCGTCTCTGGCCGCAGCCGGATCTTTGGCCTTATCGTCTCCGAGATCACCAACCCGTTTTTTCCGGAGTTGATCCAGGGTTTTGAAGATCTCGCCGTAGCAAATGGCTACGAGATCCTCGTCAGCTCCACCAACTACGACCCAAAGCGCATGTCACACTGCATTCGCCGCATGCTTGAGCGCAAGGTCGAGGGCGTCGCCGTCATGACCTTTGGCATCGAGGAGCCGCTCCTCGACCAGCTCGCCCGGCGCAAAGTGCCGCTGGTCTTTATCGACATAGGGCCAAAGCGCCCGGGCATCAGCCTGCTCAAGGTCGACTATCAGCGTGGCATACGCCAGGGCGTGCAGCATCTGGCCGCATTGGGACACAAAGACATCTCATTCATCAGCGGCCCCATCAAACTGCACTCCGCGCAATCGCGCCAGACCGCTTTTTCGGCTTCAATGAAAGAGTGCGGCATCGCCTCCGAACCGGAATGGATCATCGAAGGCAATCACACCATGGAAGGCGGAGTCGCTGCCATGGATCGTCTGCTTGCCGCAAAGAAATTGCCGACCGCCGTCATGTGTTCGAACGACATGACCGCCATTGGCGTCCTTCACAAGCTCTACCGCGCCGGCCTCCGTGTCCCCGACGATCTCTCCGTCATCGGCTTCGATGACATCCACATCGCCGCCGTAACGATTCCGCCCCTGACTACGGTCCAGATGTCGCGCTTCGACATCGCGCGCGCGGCCGTGACTGCACTGCGCGCCCACGTGGAACAAACCGAAGGCTCCGCGCCCAAACGCGAGTACAACATCGAGACCGAACTGGTCGTGCGAGAATCGACCGGCTTCCCCCGCGGAGCCGATGCTCACAAGCGGAAGCCTAAGACAAAGAAATAGCCGGCGCCGTTCACGCATCGGCAACTGAAACTCCAATTCTATGAAGAGGTGTCATCCTGAACGGACTAGTTCGCGTACTTTGCGAACTACAGAGTCCAAGGACCTGCTGTTTGTCCGCAGCAGCACCCCAAGTTGTGTCGCCGGAAACGGCCCCTCCCGATCTCTCTGACAACTCCTCCGCAAGCTCCCGCTACAATCCCCACCAGAGGGACAAATGTCGAAATCGCGTCGAGAATTCCTTACACAAAGCACGCTCACCTTGCTCGGAGCAGCCACCGTATCCACCACCAGCCTCGCCCAGAACCCCGCCACCCCAACCACTCCCGGCGCTCCCCCCGCCTTCGGCACCGCCCCCGCCGTTGGCCCTGAAGTCTCCCCCAACACCTTCGCCGAAGCCGAAAAACTAGTCCAGTTTCCTCTCACCGAAAAAGACCGCGCACAGGCCGCCGGCAACTGGCGCTCCGCCATGGCCCCCCTCTACGAGCGACGCGTAGGCCCACGAAAAGTCGCGATTCCCGCCACCACCGCCCCGTGGTCTCGTTGGGACTGCGCCCTCCCCGGCACGACCCCAGGCCCGTCCAAAAACGAGTTTGTCCGCACCAAATTCGACGCCCCGCTCCCCGCCACCGACGAAGCCATCGCCTTTGCCCCCGTCCATCATCTCTCCCGCTGGATCGAAACCCGCAAGCTAACCAGCGAGCGCCTCACCAACATCTATCTGAAACGCATCGAGCGGCTAAATCCAAAGATCAACTGCATCATCACCCTCACTCGCGACCACGCTCTCGCGCAAGCCAGGGCCGCCGACGCCGAAATCTCCGCCGGCCACTACCGCGGCCCACTTCACGGCATCCCCTGGGGCGCAAAAGACCTCCTCGACACCGCCAATATCCCCACCACCTGGGGCGCCGAACCCTTCGAGCACCGGGTCCCGACCACCGACGCCACCGTCACCGCACGCCTCAACGCCGCCGGCGCCGTCCTCATAGCCAAGCTCTCCCTCGGCGCCCTCGCCCTCAACGACATCTGGTTCGGCGGCCAGACCATGAATCCCTGGCTCCTCGAGGAAGGCTCCTCCGGCAGCAGCGCCGGCCCAGGCGCAGCCACCGCCGCTGGCTTCGTCGCCTTCGCCATCGGCAGCGAAACCGGCGGCAGCATCGTCGCGCCGTCGATGCGCTGCGGCGTCACAGGCCTTCGCCCAACCTTCGGCCGCGTCCCTCGCACCGGAGCGATGACCCTCTGCTGGTCGCTCGACAAACTAGGCCCCATGGCCCGCAGCGTCGAAGACACCATGCTTGTCCTCAACGCAATCACTGGCCCCGACGGCAAAGACGTCTCCTCCGTCCCCAGCAAACTCGCCTTCGACGCGGCCGCGCCAATCACCGGTCTAAAAGTCGGCTACTTCCCCGGCTGGATGAAAGAAGCCCCCGCGACCGACGTAGACCGCGCCGCCCTCGCCGCCATCCCCAAACTCGGCATGACACCAGTCGAAGTCACCCTCCCCGACTGGCCCTACGACGACCTCGACCTCATCCTCTTCGCTGAAGGCGCCGCCGCCTTTGAAGAGATCGTCCTCAACCATCAGGTCGACATGCTCAAAGCGCAAGTTCCCGACGCCTGGCCCAACACCTTCCGCCAGTCCTACTTCCTCTCCGCCGTCGACTTCGTCCAGGCCGACCGCCTCCGCCGCATGGTCGCACTCGAGATGGCCCGCATCATGAGCGAAGTCGACGTCCTCCTCGTCCCCTCCCTGCGCGACGAGATGCTCACCATCACCAACTTCACCGGCCACCCCTCCCTCACCCTCCGCGCCGGCTTCGTCGAGGTCTCCGAGGCCCGCAGCGACTGGGCCCCCGACCCCAACAACCCTCTCCCAAAGTTCAACCCACCCCGTCGCGTCCCCCACGGCGTCACCCTCATCGGCCGCCTCTTCGACGAAGGCACCATCACCCGAGCCGGCCTTGCCCTCGAACAACACTTCAACGTAGCCAGCGAAAATCCACCCGGCTTCTAGCTCGGTCTCACTGTAGGCACACCCCGCCGCCCGATCCCAGCGCCAAAGGCGCGTGCTATACCAGCCCAGGGCAACGCCCTGGGTCCGCAACGCACCATCTCCCGAGGGCTGAAGGCCCGACCTACGACCGTTGTCCTGATAACGGACAGACCGACCTTGGCTTTTTACCTGGCCGCGCTCAAACGAGTCGTCCCTACTGCACCTCTCCAACCCAGCTCGCGAACGGTGGCAGCGTCATCGTAGTCGTAGTCACTCCCTGCAACGAAGCCTCACTGGTCAACAGAGTTCGCACCCCTTTCTGCGAAATTCCCGCCGGAGACAGGTCCAGCGAAATCTTCTGTGGTTGCGCCGTCATATTCAGCGAAACGACCACAGCCTTCTGCCCCACCAGCGGAGTCCGCACATACGACAGCACAGTCGAATTCAGCGTATCCACCATCACCATTCCACCGTCCCGCAGCGCGGACATCTCCCGCCGCATCGCGATCAGCTTCTTATACCAGTTCAGTAGTGAGTTCGGGTCCGCCAGCTCCGTCTGCACATTGACCGTCTTGTAGTTTGAAGCGACCGGAAGCCACGTCGTGGCGCTTGTGCTGAACCCCGCCTGCGGAGGCGTAGCGTCCCATTGCATCGGAGTCCGTTCGCCGTCCCGCCCCTTCTCGGTCGGCCACCCCGTTCTGCCGATCGGGTCCTTCACGTCCTCCACCCGGGTCGGAGTACTCGTCACCATGCCCAACTCCTCACCGTAGTACATCAACGCCGTCGCCCGCGTCGTAAACAGCATCGCCGCAAGCAACTTCGAGATCGCGACATTGTGTACGCCGTCCCCATAACGCTCCCAGCTCCGAATATTGTCGTGGTTATCGAACACCAGCAGAGGCTGCGACCCATGCACCTGCGTCTCCACCTCCGAAATCCTGGTCCGAAACGTATTCGCATCCAGCTTGTTCGCAAACCCGACGATCATGTCCATCGGCAGCTGCAGCTCGTCCTTCTGCGCTCCTCCATACCACTTGTCCAGCTCGGCCGTATTCGGCAGATAGGTCTCCCCAATCAGCACCCGGTCCCCCGGATACTTCGCCACCATCGCCCGCATCCGCCGAATCACGCCATGCACCTCCGGCAGATTGTCCGTATAAATATGGTTCAGGTTCGGATCGCCGTAAGCATTCGTCCCTCCCGTCGCCGGCTCGTCTCGCAGCTGCGGGTCCTCAAACAGCGTAGGAATCGCGTCCAGCCGATACCCCGCCACCCCGCGATCCAGCCAGAACTGCATCGCCCCAAACATCGCCTTCTCCACCGCAGGCGTCCGCCAGTTCAGGTCCGGCTGCTGCTTATAAAACTTGTGATAGTAGAACGACTGCGTCTGCGGCATATACTCCCACGCCGACCCGCCAAACAAACTCTCCCAGTTATTCGGCGGCAGACGCGTCCCATTCGGCCCCGGCTTCCCATCGTTCCACACATACCAGTCCCGCTTCGAGTTCTTCCGCGAGCTCGCTGACTCAATAAACCACTTATTCTTGTCCGACGTATGGTTCAGCACCATATCCAGAATCACTCGAATGTTTCGCTTCCCCGCCTCGGCCACCAGCCGGTCAAAGTCCTTCAGCGTTCCATACTGCGGATCAACATTCTCGTAGTCCGAGATGTCATACCCGAAGTCCACCTGCGGCGATGGATACATCGGCGAGATCCAGATCGCGTCCACACCCAGCGCCTGCAGATAGCCCAAACGCTCCGTAATCCCGTTCAGGTCGCCAATCCCATCGCCATTCGAATCCTGAAAGCTCCGCGGATAGATCTCATAGATCACCGCATGCTTCCACCAGGTATTGTCGATAGTCGGCTCCGCAGCCCCAGCCACGACCGTCGTCTGCGCAGCCAGACCCGTGGCCGCCAGGAACATTGCAAGCACGAACGTCCGCAACCTGATCCACCTCATAGCGTCTTCCTCCCCACCCACCTGACCCGAATTCAAAACCGACAGCGACTATACCACTCGCTCCATATCATCGACCCATCTCGGACGACCCAAGGCAGACCCCGCCGAAGGGCCTCCCGCTCGATACTCGATTCGCGAGCAAGCTGGAAAAAGCGCGCGTTGGTTCTCCCTTGAAACATTCTCTCAAATGAACTACCGTGGCTCCGTCGCGAAAAATTCGCCTACCATGGACCCAATGCGCCGATTCCCCTTCCTCAACACCTTGGCCCTCGCCACCACCATCCTCGACAAGCCAGCTTCATCGGCCCCCGTCCAAATCCCAGAAGCCACCGCAACACCCAGGCGCGCAGAGGAGTAATCCACAACATGGCCCCTTTGTCCACAAGATTTCCACAGGCTCTCTTGTTCGCTACCGTAGCATTAGCTCTCCTGCCATCCTGCTTGTTTGCACAACCTTCAATAGAATCACTCAAGTCTGACTTCAAAGACCCACCGGCCGACGCGAGGCCCATGATGCGCTGGTGGTGGTTCGGCGCAGCTGTGGAAAAATCCGAGGTCCTCCGCGAACTCCAACAGATGAGGGCCGACGGCATCGGCGGCGCCGAACTCGCCTTCGTCTACCCCGAGGTTCTCGACGATCCAGCCAAGGGCCTCAAAAACCTTCCCTTCCTCTCCCCCGCCATGCTCGACGCCGTCCACTACGCTCAGGCCGAGGGCCGCAAGCTCGGCCTCCGCATCGACGTCACCCTCTGCAGCGGCTGGCCCTACGGCGGCCCCGCCACCACCCTCGCCGAAGCCGCAACCCGCCTGCGCACCTCCGAAGTCCTCGTTCCTGCCAACGCCACGTCCGTGACCCCGCCCGTCCTCGAAGAAGGGGAAACCTTCATCTCCGCAGCGATTGCCGATTCGAAACTCGCCGTCGAAACCACACAGCCATCGCCTCACAGCCGTAACGCCGGCCCACCATCGATTACTTGGGACGCGACCACCGCCCAGCCGCTGCCAGTCATCGGCGGCCCCATCCCACCCGCTGACAAATCACGCGTAGCGCTCTTCTTCATCGCCAGCCACACCAAACAGCAAGTCAAGCGGGCCGCCGTCGGGGCCGAAGGCTACGTCCTCGATCCCTTCAGCCATCAAGCGGTCGCCACTCACCTCCAAAAGGTAGGCGAACCTCTCGTGAAAGCATTCGGCGACACCCCACCCTACGCCATCTTCTCCGACTCACTCGAAGCCTACGGAGCCGACTGGACACCCAGCCTCCCCGCCGAGTTCCAGAAGCGCCGAGGCTACGATCTGGTCCCCCATCTCCCCGAACTAGTAGCCGGTGGCACCCCATCCGCAGAGAAGGTAAGGCACGACTGGGGCCAGACCCTCACCGAACTGGTCAACGAAAACTACCTGACTCAAATCAACAACTGGGCCATCGCCCATCACACGAAATTTCGCTCGCAAACCTATGGAGAACCAGCTGTTACATTCTCCAGTCAACGCCTTGCAGCACTCCCCGAAGGCGAGGGCCCACAGTGGCGTGCGTTTTCCACACTCCGCTGGGCCACCTCCGCCAATCACGTTTTCCACAACAACGTCACCTCCGGAGAGACCTTCACCTGGCTCCACTCCCCCGTCTTCCGAGCCACGCCGCTCGACATGAAGACCGAAGCCGACATCGACTTCATCATGGGAGAAAACCAGATCATCGGTCACGGCTGGCCCTACTCCCCTCCGCCCGGCAAAGTCCCCGAACCCGGCTGGTCCCACTACGCCGCCGCCTCCTTAAACGACCACAACCCCTGGCACCCTGTCATGCCCGACGTAGCCCGCTACATCCAGCGCATCAGTTGGATCCTCCGCCAAGGCGAACCCGCCAACCAGGTCGCCATCCTCCTCCCCACCGATGACGCCTGGGCCAGCTTCTCCCCGGCCCACGTCACCGTCACCGGGGCAATGCAGAAACTCATCACCCCGCAACTCATGTCCGCCATCCTCTCCGCCGGATACAACGTCGACTACATCGACGCCGACGCCATCAACTCCGTAGGCCTCGGCACCCACCAGGTCCTCGTCATCCCCCCCACCGACCGCGTCCCCCTCGACACGCTAAAAAAAATCGCCACCTGGTCCGAAAACGGCGGCAAAGTTGTTGCCGTGGGACACACCCCCACACTCGACCCTGAAGGAAAACCGTCACCCGAAATCACCGAGCTCTCAAGAGCCATCATGCTCGTCCCCACCACCGAAGAGCTAGCCAAAGCGCTCGACAATGAAGCAGACCCTGACTTCAATCTCACCAACACCGACGACCAGACCAAAGAAGTCATAGGCTTCATCCGCCGCAAACTCCCCACCGCGGACATCTACTTCGTCGTCAACACCTCCAACCAACCGGTTGAGGCAACCGCCACCTTTGACACAACACATCGCGACGGCGAGCAGTGGGACCCCGAAACCGGAAGAGCGGCCCATGTCACCGCAAGCAATCTGCCGTTAAATCTTGCCCCTTACGAATCGCGGGTCTTCATCTTTGCCCACTACAGCGAATCAGAGCCACCCCACAGGTCTCCAAGCGATTCGGCCTCGATGACGCCTCTTACCGACCTTTCCACCGACTGGCAAGTCACCTTCACCTCGACCAAAGAGACGGAGACAGAACCTACCCTTACCGACTGGATCATTAACCCAGCCACGCTGTTCTACTCCGGCGAGGCCGTCTACTCCCGAGACTTCACCCTCAACTCCACACCAAAAACGCCAGCCTTCCTCGAAATCGACGGAGGCAAATCCCTCTCCGGCTCGCCTAACTCCCCACCCGAACACCCCGCCCTCGGCCCCAACGGCCTGCCCGACCCACGCATAACCCGCCCCGGCCCCGGCATGCACGCCTACTACGACCCACCCATCCACGAAGCCGCGATCATCTTCATCAACGGCCAGCGCGCCGGCTCTCTCTGGCACCCGCCCTACCGCCTCGAAGTCACCAAACTCCTCAAACCCGGCCCGAACCACATCGTGGTCCACGTCTACAACACCGCCCTCAACGCCTGGTCCGCACTCCCCCCGCACGACTACGGACCACTCATCGAAAAATACGGCGACCGCTTCCAGATGCAGGACCTCGACAAGGTCCGCCCCATCCCCTCCGGCATCCTCGGCACCATCCACCTCGTCACTCAGGACGCCGTGGCCGCCCAATGATCTTTAGAAGTCGTCATTCTGCGCGCAGCGAAGAATCCCCGCATTTCGTCCGGGGCGGCACGGATTCCAACCTGGTTCGCAAGCTCCGGTTCCACACACGGGTGCCCCATGCCCCGCCTCGCTTCTTCCCTCTTAGGCCCACGCACAAAATCCGTCATTTCGACCGAAGCGGGCAGCGCGGAGTGGAGAAACCCGCTTCTCAATCCCCAGGCAAGCAATCAAGGCTGTGTGAAGTACCCTCGGCGCGTTCGGACAGTGAGATTCGGCTTGAACACCTTGACCTCGACCCCGTGGTAGTCGTTTGGCCGCGCGTCACTCGGAACGCTGAAGGTTATCTCATATTGGAAGAGCTCACCCTGTTCATAGCAACCATTGTTGACCCCATTGCCATAAGAGTAGGCGCGATCGGGAACCTCTACCTGCTTCGGGCTGGTGGCGGCCTTAAAACTAGGAGAGTAAGCACGATCGGGAACCTCGGTCTCCTTCGGGCTTATAGTGACGGCCCTAAAAGACGTGATGGGTTGAGGCAGGTTGTTATCGAAAATCTTGAAGTCCTTCTGTTGAAGATCAGTGACACACTGCCCGGACGCCGTCGTAACTACGACATTGAGACGAACGCTTCGAGAAGCATCACCGCCTCTGGCAGGAGCTTGCTGCGCAAAGCTCGTCGTAATGCAGAGCACTATCGCCGCCAGGCCCGAAAATACGCGCTTGCAGACGAACATAGGCTCACCTCAACAAAGGCTTTGCTGAGCAATTCTATCCCAGGTCGCCCGTCATGCGACGGGTGCCCCATTCACGGCGCGGTCTCATCGCGACATGAGCAGACCAAGCATTCGCTTCTAGGTACCCCCAGGCTTCAGCCTTGGGCTTCTCACTCCGAAGCAACAATAGGGGCTTTAGCCCCTGGGGTATGCCCTCCTTTCCACACCCATTTCACTTTCCTTAAGGCGCAATCCAACTTCCAATACACAACAGCGTCCTTGACGCCCCCGATAGAATTAACTCAGGCACTAACAGTCCGGCGTAAGCCGGACTGCACCATTTAACGCACTGCGAACATCAACCGAAGTCCAAACCCAAAGTCTCTCGTTCGAAGACTTTGCGCGATAAGCCCCGGGAGGGGGAGGCCAATGACCGAGACCACGAAACTCACCTCAAGCGTCACATTCGCTCTCCTCCTCGCACTGGTTCCCGCCACGCTGCACGCCAAACCAAAAATATTTTTCGCCAACGACTACGGAGCCAAAGGCGACGGCACCACCCTCAACACCGCCGCGATCCAAAAAGCCATCGACGCAGCAGCAAGCGGCAACGGCACCATCACACTAAAACCCGGCACCTACTTAACCGGCTCCCTCTTTCTAAAATCCGGCGTCACCATCGACGTCCCTGAAGGTGTCACCCTCATCGGCTCCGAAAAACTCGAAGACTACCCCGAACTCCCTACCCGCATCGCCGGCATCGAGATGACCTGGCCAGCCGCCCTCATCAACGCCCGCGATCAGCACAACGTCACCATCACGGGCAAAGGCACCATCGACGGCGACGGCCCCATCTGGTGGAAGTCCTACTGGGACCTCCGCTCGCAATACGAGCCCAGGGGCCTCCGCTGGGCCTCCGACTACGACGCCCGCCGCCCCCGCCTCATGCTCTTCCAAAACTCGGAAAACATCCACATAGGCGGAGGCATCACCCTCAAGCGTTCGGGCTTCTGGACCGTCCAGGTCCTCTACTCCCATGACATTACCATCGACGGCGTCATCATCCGCAACAACGAAGGCGGCCGCGGCCCCTCCACCGACGGCATCGACATCGATTCCTCCAAGGAAGTCCTGGTCGCCCACGCCGCCATCGACGTCAACGACGACGCCCTATGCCTCAAATCCGGCCGCGACTCCGACGGCCTCCGCGTCAACCGCCCGACCGAAGACATCGTCATCCGCGACTCCATCATCCGCCACGGAGCCGCCGCCATCACCATCGGCTCCGAAACCTCCGGCGGCTTCCGCAACATCGAGGCCTACAACATCACCGCGCTCTCCGGCGTACCCTCCGGAGTCCTCTTCAAATCCGCTCACACCCGGGGCGGCACCGCCAAGGACATCCGCATCCACGACCTCGATCTTCAAGGTGTAGCCATCCCGATCCACATCACCATGAACTGGAACCCCACCTACAGCTACGCCACCCTGCCCGGCGGAGTCGACCCCAAAAACGTACCGCCCTACTACCTCACCCTAACCACCCCCGTCACCCCACCCGAAAAAGGCCTCCCCCACTCCTCCGACGTTCACATCTGGAACATCAAAGCCACCGGCGCCAAACAAGCCTTCAACGTAGCCGCCTACCCCAACGCCACGTTAGACAATTTCAAAATCGACCACCTCAACATCGAAGCGCAGACTGCCGGCACCATCGCCAACGCAAAAAACTGGTCCATGACCGACAACACCATCAAAACCGCCGACGGCAGCAAAGTCATCTTCACCAGCTCCACCGGCGAAGGCAACCATAAAGACGTCCCCTACGGCGAACCCAAATAAAAATGCGGTCCTATCCGCGCAATCCATTCAAGTGGTGCTCGACCCTCTGCCCAGCCCCATGCGCAAAATCAATAAACGCATGCTGCGGGTCGGTATTCAGCAGCGTCACATCCACCGTATCCCCAACATCCAGCCCATTCGCTCCCTTAACAATCTTCCCCTCAACCGGCGGATCGAACACCCTTACAT
>DATHQG010000110.1:0-56435 GCA_035483075.1 Edaphobacter sp.
GGACACCAGAATGGCGGTCGAAAGCGTGACCGCGAATTCTCTGAACAACCGGCCGACGATTCCCCCCATCAGCAGAAGAGGAATAAAAACAGCGATCAACGACATGCTGATGGAAAACACGGTGAAGCCAATCTCTTTTGCGCCCTTCAGTGCTGCGGCGAATGGATCCATGCCATCTTCAATATGCCGCGTGATGTTCTCCATCACGACGATGGCATCGTCCACAACAAATCCGGTGGAGATAGTCAGCGCCATCAACGACAGGTTGTCGATGCTATAGCCACAGAGGTACATCACAGCGAAGGTGCCGATCAGAGACACAGGTACCGCGACCGCCGGAATCAACGTGGCCCGGGGGTTGCGAAGAAAGACAAAGACGACAACGATCACCAGCACGATCGACAGTATTAGTGTCCGCTCGACATCGTTCACCGAGGCCCGGATCGTCGTCGTGCGATCGAGAACGACCGTCGTGTTGATTCCCTGGGGGATGGACGCTTTTAACGAAGGCAGTGTCGCATAAATCCGGTCGACCGTGTCGATAATGTTCGCGCCTGGTTGACGGAAGATGATCAGGGTCACCGCGCGTACGCCGTTCAAATATCCCGCCGCCCGCAGGTTCTGCGTTGAATCGACGACGTCCGCAACATCGGACAAACGCACTGCAGAACCATTGTTGTAGCCGACGATGATCGGTTTATAGTCCTCTGCGAGGGAAATCTGATCGTTGGCAATGATGTCCGCGGAGATATCTCCGTTCGTGATCTGCCCTTTGGCTAAGTTCGAGTTCTGCAGGCTCAGAACAGACTGAACATCGGCCATCGTCAGGCCAAGGCTGGCGAGCTTTGTCGGATTCACCTCAACGCGAACCGATGGCAGCGCGCCGCCGCCGGCATTTACCTGTCCAACACCCTGGATCTGCGAGAGCTTTTGCTGGATGATCGTCGAAGCTTCGTCGTACAGCTTATTCGGTCCGTATTTATCCGATGTGAGGCCGATGATCATGATTGGCGCATCGGCTGGATTCACCTTGCGGTAGGTCGGGTTTGCCGGAAGGTTCGCAGGCAAATAGGTACGCGCCGCATTGATGGCCGCCTGAACGTCGCGCGCCGCCCCATCGATGTTGCGGCTAAGGTCAAACTGGATAGTGATCGAAGTAGTGCCGAGACTGCTGGAAGAGGTCATCTCCGAAACACCGGCAATATGACCAAACTGTCGTTCCAGTGGCGTCGCCACCGAGGACGCCATAATCTCGGCGCTCCCACCAGGCAGGCTTGCACTCACTGAGATCGTCGGAAAATCGACCTGCGGCAGCGGCGACACCGGAAGCACGGTAAAGGCAATTGCGCCGGCAATCGCAATCGCTACAGTCAATAGCGTAGTCGCCACTGGCCGATGAATAAATGGCGCAGAGAGATTCATGACAGCCCAGCCGCCTCAGGCTCGCCTCCGTGCTCGCGAGGTCCACGGTGCTCCACTCTCGATTTCTTCTTTGAAAACCGAGCAGCCAGGTTGTCGAAGAAGATATAGATCACAGGTGTCGTATATAGCGTCAGCACCTGGCTCAGGAGCAGGCCGCCGACCATCGCAATACCCAGCGGCCTCCGCAACTCGGAGCCGATACCAGTACCAAACGCAAGCGGCAACCCGCCCAACAGTGCCGCCATCGTCGTCATCATGATCGGCCGGAAGCGAAGCAGGCACGCTTGGTAAATCGCTTCGGTCGCATCCAGTCCTTGATGCCGTTCCGCATCCAGCGCGAAGTCGACCATCATAATGCCGTTCTTCTTAACGATACCGATCAGCAGGACCAATCCAATAATGGCGACCACGCTCAGGTCCTGATGAAAGAGAATTAGAGAAAGAAACGCGCCCACACCAGCGGAGGGCAGCGTGGAAAGAATCGTAATCGGATGGATAAAGCTTTCATAAAGCACCCCGAGTACGATATACACAGTTACCAACGCAGCAAGGATCAGCAGCGGCATATTAGACAGCGAATTTCGGAACGATGCTGCCGTCCCTTGAAAGTCGGCCTGCAGGCTCATCGGCATGTGCATGTCCTTCTGCACCTTCGTAATCTCCGTAATCGCGCCTCCAAGAGCGGCGTTCGGCGCAAGATTGAACGAGACCGTTATCGCCGGAAACTGGCCTTGATGCATGATCGAAAGCGCCTCTGTCGTAGTCTCGAAGTGCGAAAAGGCGCTGAACGGCACTGCGTTGCTATAGGAAGAGCTTGTTGTTCCAGCCGAGGTCGCGCCCTTGCTCGAAGTCGCAGTGGAAGTACTCGACGTGAGCGCATTGACCGGCGGCGTAAGCGTATTCGCCGAGGGCGTAAACAACGCCGAGCTGGTCAGTGCGTTCGAGCCGGCGGACGAGGAACCACTAGACGACGAGGAGGACGCAGCTGCGCCGGTGGTTCCCGCAGCAGAACCCGCCTGGATATACAGATGGTGCAGCTTGTCCGGGTCCAGCTGGAACTGCGGCTCGGCCTCCAGAATCACGTGATACTGGTTCAGCTGCGTATACATCGTGTTAATCTGACGCTGACCAAATGCGTCGTACAGCGTGTTATCGATCGTCGTTGGCGCAACGCCCAGCCGCGTCGCAGTGGCGCGGTCGATAACCAGCGACACGGCAAGGCCGCCCATCTGCTGGTCCGTCGCGACGTCTTCCAGCTCCGGCAGGTCCTTCAACTTGGCCACAAAACGATTGGTCCAGTCATTTAGCTCGTTCTGGTCCGGGTCCTCCAGCGTGTACTGATACTGCGTCCGGCTCACGCGGTCATCGACCGTGATGTTCTGCACCGGCTGCATGAACATCTGAATGCCTTGCACGTTCCGTAGCTTCGTCTGCAGCCTGCGAACTACGTCCGACGCGCTCAGGTCGCGCTGTTCCAGCGGCTTCAGATTGATCGACATTCGTCCGCTGTTCGTCGTGGTGTTCGTGCCGTCCGCTCCGATGAAAGAGGAGAGGCTCTCGACCGCAGGGTCCTGCAGGACGACCTTCGCGACCTCCTGCTGTTTCTCCGCCATGGACTTCGATCCAATGGTCTGCGATGCCTGCGTAATACCCTGGATCACACCCGTGTCCTGCACGGGAAAGAAACCCTTCGGAATAATGATGTATAGATAGACCGTCAGCAGCAGCGTCGCGACCGCCACCAGAAGCGTGATCGTCTGGTAGCGCAGCACCACCTTCAACGTCCGCCCGTAAAACGCAATCATCCCTTCGAAGACCCGCTCCGACGCCTGGTAGAAACGCCCCTGCTGGTGCTTCGGGTTGTGTTTCAGTATTCGTGACGCCATCATCGGCGTCAGCGTCAGCGAAACCACGGCAGACACAACGATTGTTACGGCCAGCGTCACGGCAAACTCCCGAAAGAGCCGGCCCACAACGTCGCCCATAAACAGGAGCGGGATCAGCACCGCAATCAGCGAGACGGTCAGCGACAAAATCGTGAACCCGATCTGTTCGGCCCCCTTCAACGCGGCCTCCATCGGAGGATCGCCTTCCTCGAGGTAACGCGAGATGTTTTCCACCATCACGATCGCGTCATCGACGACGAACCCCGTCGAAATCGTCAGCGCCATCAGCGACAGATTGTCGAGACTGTACCCCAGCATATACATCGCAGCGAAGGTGCCGATCAATGACAGTGGTACCGCCACGCTGGGAATGATCGTCGCATAGAGATTTCTTAGAAACAGAAATATGACCATCACCACCAGGCCAACCGTCAGCAACAGCTCAAACTCGACATCGCTGACTGATGCCTGGATCGGCGTCGTCAAGTCCGTAAGGGTCGTGACCTCGATTCCCTTGGGAAGATTCGCCTCAAGCTGCGGCAGCAGTTGTTTAATGCTCTTAACGACGCTGATCGTGTTGCCGCCAGGCTGCCGCTGCACATTCAGGATGACCGCCGGCGTCTCATTCATCCACGCCGCCTGCGTCGAGTTCTCCACTCCGTCGATAATCTTCGCGACGTCGGTCAGCATCACCGGCGCTCCATTTCGATACGCGACGACCACGCTCCTGTAGTCAGTACTGGTCACAAGCTGATCGTTCGCGTCGATCTGATAGTCCTGCCGCGGCCCATCGAAGTTGCCCTTCGCCGCGTTCACGCTGCTCTGCGTCACGGCAGTGCGCAGGTCTTCGAGGTTGATCCCGTACGACGAAAGAGAGGTCGGGTTCGCCTGGATGCGGACCGCGGGCTTCTGGCCACCGCTGATGCTCACCAGACCCACGCCTGACAGCTGTGAGATCTTCGGCGCAAGCCGCGTATCCACAAGGTCCTCCACCTGAGAGAGCGGCATCGAGTTTGACGTGATCGCCAGCGTCAGCACAGGCGCGTCCGCCGGGTTCGTCTTGCTGTAGATCGGCGGCGCCGGCAAGTTGGCCGGCAGAAAGCTCGCGGCCGCATTGATCGCCGACTGCACCTCTTCTTCGGCGACGTCGATATTCAGACTGAGATTGAACTGCAGCACAATCACCGACGTTCCGCCGGAGCTCGACGAGGTCATCTGGCTCAAACCCTGAAGCTGCCCAAACTGGCGCTCCAAAGGGGCCGTCACAGTCGTCGCCATCACCTGCGGGCTCGATCCCGGGTAGAAGGTCAGTACCTGGATCGTCGGATAGTCGACCTCAGGCAGCGCCGAAACCGGCAGCTGCGTGTAACTCACGATCCCAACCAGAAGAATGGCGGCCATCAGCAACGACGTCGCCACAGGACGAAGAATAAACGGACGCGAAGGGCTCAAGGAGCATCACTCCCGCTTGTGTTGGCAGGAATCGGCTGCTTCGAAATGACGATCTTTGCCTTGTCCTGCAGCTTGTCGAAGCTGCTGTCAGCCAGAACGTCCCCGGGGTTGATCCCTGTCACCTCCGTGTTGAGGCCCTCGGTAACGCCCGGCTTGACGTTGCGCATGTGCGCTGTGTCGTTCTGGATCACATAGACAAACGATACGGCGCCGTTATGTTGAATCGCCGAGGAAGGAATTATCGTCGCTCCGTGCAACGTATTCACCAGCAGCCGTGTATTCACAAACTCATTGGGAAAAAGCAACAAATCACGATTGTCAAACGTTGCCCGCCCCTTAACTGTTCCCGTTGTCGTGTCGATCTGGTTGTCGAGCGTCAGCAGCGTTCCGCTCGCGATCTTCTTCAGCGCCGCCCGGTCGTACGCCTCCACCGGAAGCATCGTCTTCTGCCGCATCCGCGGCTGGATCTGCCCGAGATTGTCCTCGGGGATCGTGAAGATGACCGTGATCGGCTGCAGCTGCGTGATCACCGCCAGCGTGACCGTCCCCGACGACTGCACCACGTTGCCCGGATCGACCAGCCGCAGTCCCACCCTCCCTGAAATCGGGGCCGTAATGTGACAGTAGCCAAGTTGCACCTGGTCGAACTGCACCGTTCCCTGGTCGTTCTTTACCGTGCCCGCGTCCTGCAGCACGATCTTCTCCTGGTCGTCCAGCTGCTGCTTCGGAATCGCGTTCCGCGCCCAGGCGTCGCGGAACCGGTCGCGATCCATGACTGCCTGCGCGAGCACGGCCTCGTCCCGCTCCAGAACTCCCTGCGCCTGCAGGAGCGTGGCCTGGAAGGGTCTCGGGTCAATATCGACCAGCGAATCGCCCTTACGCACGATTTGCCCCTCCGTAAAGTGCACAGCGATCACCGGTCCAGTCACTTGGCTCGTGATCGAGGCCGTATAAACCGGTGTCACAGTACCGATAGAGTCCAGATACACGCCAATGTCGCCCTTCGTCGCCGTCGCCGTCGTCAGCGCCACCGGCCCGCCTCCGGCGCCGCGGCGAGAGGAAGCCCCGCTCTTGGTCGTATCATCGTGGTGCCGTAGCACCAGTAGAAATCCCACTGCAAAGATCAGAAGCAGGACGACCCACACAATGACCCGGACTATCTTGCGCCGGGCTGAGGTTGGAGGAGGGGCTAGAAGTTGATGATCAGGCCCTATGGCGAGGTGTTCATTTGGATCGGCTGGCAATACGTCTCCCTTTGCCACATCTAAAATTTTTGGACTTGATGCGCAAATATGTCCGCTACTGCTATCGACGCATGGGCATGTACTTAAAGACTCAGCCGTTCTCCCCTAAGCTGTCAAAATTCAGTAACGTGAAAGTTCCTGCGACCACGACGTGGCACGTGACCGCCTGAAGGCCCTGACTCTGTGAGATGTCTCCTCAACGATATCTCAACTCGACCTCCGCCTGTCTTCCTTATCGAATCGTCTCCAAAATTTGCAGCGGTTCAAAAATATTGAAAATCCACAACACGACGCTTCGCCGCACGGTGCGCCTTTAGGAAGATTGAAACCATGATTGCGTTCGCCTGATCCATTGCAACATCTCCCGCGTGCACGAGACTCCACAAGTCATCTCTGCGGGAAGTGGGTCCGGCCCATCATCTGCGGGCCATCGAAAACTTATAAACCTTGGATCTAAACCGATTGGATCGTCCCCGAGTGAGGCACCGCCACCAGACAGGTGATGCCTAGGGCTATCATGGCAACGACAGCAGGTCCGTCACGGCATAACTATGCGTATTTCCGCAAAACCTACACCTGTGCTCTAGCTGAAACATCTCAGCATCTTTCTCTAACTGAAGGCTTTCCAGCGATTCAGCGCCAATCAGATTGCCGCCGTTTGACAGCCTGCATGTTTTACAGAGCCAGTATAGGTATCTCATAGCCGAAGGAAAGCTCAACAAAATGACATCGGAGCTTCAAATGGTACCACTGTCTCAAGCTAAGTCAATCAAAACATTGCGACTACAGAAGCGGCTTTCTCCTTACGGGATCCACGAGATTCAAACACTCAAGCCCGACCGACGCCGCGAGCGATTGAGACCCGCGACCTCTGCATGGTATGATTAGGAATCGGCAGACTACCCTTCACCCGGTAGAGGTCGGGAGTTCGACTCTCCTCGCACCTAACTCTATCCCCGGCATCGTTTGAGGCTTCAATTACTCAGGATCCCCGGGAACCTTCTGCGACTCAGGATTGGAGCAAGTCATGGCACACAAATGTGATCTTTGCGGCAAAGGCCCGCAGTTTGGCAACAACATCTCTCACGCCCACAACACCACCCGGCGCCGCTGGAACGTGAACCTGCAGCCCGTCAAGGCCCAGGTCAACGGCGGAAGCAAGCGCATGCGCGTCTGCACCAGCTGCATCAAGACCGGCAAAGTCGTCAAAGGCTAAGGCCGAGCGCTTTACAAAACTTAAGAAAAAAAGGTCGCCCCAGCCGCTTCGTAGCCGGCTGGGGCTTTTCCTGCATGCCTCAAGATACTTCGGGCCTCTCGATGTCTTTTACTTCTTCTCAAAGCCCAGCGAAGCGCTGTTGATGCAATACCGCAACCCCGTTGGCGTCGGCCCGTCCGGAAACACATGGCCCAGGTGGGCACCGCAAGTCGCGCACCGCACTTCGACCCGCTTCATCCCCAGCGAGTTGTCCTCAATCGCCTCGATCGCGTCCGGCGAAACCGGGTTCCAGAAGCTCGGCCATCCGCTCCCCGACTCAAACTTCTTGTCCGAAGTAAACAGCGGCGCATTGCAGGACCCGCAGTGATAAATTCCGTCCTCATGATTGTTCACCAGCGCTCCGGTAAACGCTCGTTCCGTCCCGCCCTCGCGCATCACATGAAACTGCTCCGGAGTCAGCAACTCCCGCCACTCGGCCTCCGTCTTGTGCACCTTTGCAACCTTCGTCTCGGCCATTGTTCCAGCCTCCTTTTTCTTGTGGGTTCTGCGGATTAGATGCCAAATCGCCGATTATGTTTCAGGCGCGGCCTATGCCCCCGAAGCGTCCTTGGCGATCACCTCGATCTCCACCAGCGCGTCCTTAGGCAACCCAGCGACAGCCACCGTCGACCGTGCCGGTGGAACCACACCCTCGGGCGCCAGATAAGTTGCATACACCGCGTTCATCGCCGCAAAGTCGCCCATCGACTTCAAAAACACGGTCGTCTTCACCACATGGACCATGTCCAGCCCGGCCTTCGCCAACACGGCCTTTACGTTCTCCAGCACCCGAACGGTCTGCTCCGTAATCCCTCCGGAAACCAACTGCCCGGTAGCCGGATCCAGCGCCACCTGCCCCGACGCAAACAACATGTCCCCCACCCGCACGGCCTGGGAGTACGGCCCAATCGCAGCAGGGGCCTCTTTGGTAGAAATTGCAGTCTTGCTCTGGTCGTTCATAGCCCCTAAGTCTATCTCGTTCTCCATTCAATGAAAATCAACGCCACCGCCAGCGGCGAATCAGCCAGCACGTCCCAAGACCGGTCAACTACTAAAAGTCTCAGTTATCGCGGATTGTCCGTTTGTGTAGGATGGCACCCATGCGCACCGACCTCCGTTCAATCGCCGTTCTGGTTCTGCTCGGCGCAACTCTCTCTCCCACCGCTTACGCCGCGACCAAGCTCAAGGGCTTCTACGCCGGCAGCGGCGGACTCGCGCAGGAAGTTCATCGCACCATCATCCTCGAGTTCGCTGCCGACGGTACGGCGATCCTCCAGCAGAAGTGGCACGGCAAGGACGCCCAGACCTGGCACGCCAGCTGGAAGCAGGAGAGGAACCAGGTCGTCCTCACCTTCGACCCCGCCAGGCACCATCCTGTCCCCGACCCGCTCGTCTTCAGCATCAAGGGCACCACCCTCACTGCCACCTCTTGGGACACGACCGCCCTCGGCCCGCTTGGCCCACCTCCGCTCAGGCCCTTCGGCGGCAAAAACCCTCAGGCCGCCAGCGTCGCCGCCTGCCAGAGCTTCAACTCGCTCGACCCGACCCGCGACTGCGTTACCTGGGGCTCCAACCGTTGAGATCGGCAGAACGCGAAGCCTGTCATCCCCACACAAATTGACTGCGTCGAGCGAACTAGCGTCTGGCCCGATTGTTGGGCGAAACCTCTTGAATCACCCAAAAGAGAAAAGCCGTAGACAATCCGAAGAGCAGCCATCCGGAGAGCGCCTCGATCGTTCCCAACAGTCGCCATCTATCTTCCAGGACCAGATTGTCATGTCCATAGGTTGTCATCGCGCCGAGAGAATAAAGCATCGCATTCCTGAAGTTTGGCATAGTGCCGATGAAGCAGTAGGCCATGGCCCAGATGCCTGTTTCTATCGCGTGCAGAATTGTTGCCAGGAGACTCATTGCACCCACCACAAGTGCGAATGCAATCGTCGGATGGCGCTGTGACCGTACACCGCCGTATAGCAGGATGGACTTTTGGCTCAGGTACCCGAGACCTAGGACATGGATGATTACTGTCAACAAGATCAGGGGACAGCCCCATATCCAGTCGGCCTCCCAGCTTACACGTCCATCTAAAAACAAACTGAGAGTGGTTTGCGCGGTTATCATGCAGACCTTTCTTGCGGTCCTTCAAAGAGCCTAAGCAGCTGATGCAACGCTCTCTCATTGCGCTTGGAAGCGACGACGTCCTCGAAGAATATCTGGATACAGAACAGACGCAAACTACCAAAACTACCAGCAGAACGCCCATTTCGAACACCTGCGAACGTGTCCGGCCGGAGTAGTATCACGGGATAACAAGGTAGGGACGACGCATGCCAGACAACAACAGATCACGTCCGAACGCCTCAACCCCCTTTGCTCAACCTGCGCCTCTTCATCCGTGGAGGCCTCTGGAGCTGTTTCGTGACGCTACAACACCCGTGCTTGTCCGTGCCGCAATTGCCGTTGCGATCGCGTGGATTCCGTTGGCGATCTTTTCGGCGATCCATGGACAGGCAGCGCTCCTGTCCTTCCTCACCGACTTCGCCACGCAATCCCGTTTCCTGATCATCATTCCCGTGTTGATACTCGGCGATCGTCCTATACACGCCCGTTATGTCGAGGTAGCGCACCACTTCGAGATATCTCTCGTTACCGACAGCGAGCAGTCCAGGTTCCAGTCGTACTGGAAGTCATACGAAAGGCTCATTGGTTCCTCTGCCGTCCGAGTGCTGTTGCTGTTAGTGACCTACGCTTTAACCGGTTGGCTCAGTGAGTACCTTCGCCCGGAGGGATCTGAATTCCTTCTCTGGTGGAGAGGCAGCTTCGTCTTTAGGTCGTTCTCGTTGGCCGGCACGTGGGCGCTATTTATCAGCTATCCAATTCTCGGCTACCTCACGCTTCTATGGATCTGGAGGCAGGCAATTTGGGCACGGTTCCTGCGATCGATGACACTGCTTAACCTTCGTCTCATCGCGGCCCATCCGGACCACCTTGGAGGATTGGGATTTCTGGAAGCCTCGCTGATGGGACAGCTTCCCTTCAGCTTCTGCCTCGGCGTTGGGCTGGCCGGCGCAATAGCCAACAGGGTGTTCCACGAAGGGCAAAAAGTCCTTGCGTACCGTTTTCTCGCGCCCGTTCTAATCGCAAGCGCACTTCTCATATCCGTCGCGCCGTATTTTTTCTTCACCCCAACACTAATGCGGATGAGACGCCAGGGCATGCTGAGGTATGGTGCCCTTGCGCGCAGCGTGGGCGAGCAGTTCGAACAGAAGTGGCTGGATCGCGCCGAGAGCCTGGATCAAGATGTCCTCACGGCTCCAGACTTCAACGCGACCGGAAATCTCTACGCAGTGGCGCAAAACATCGAGGACATCCGTGTTGTGCCCGTAGGCGCAGTCGATGTCTATGTGTTCATCGCTGCTGCATTGGTTCCATGTATTCCGGTAGTTATCGGCGCGATACCATTCGATGTTCTCGTGAAGGCCGCCATGAAGCTGTTGGTTTAGCGATCGCATTTCGAATTGGTCCAATCAAAAATCAATCCAACCACAGGAAATCGTCGAAAATTTACATCTCCACGGCGGCATAGCCCGATAAACGGACCTACTATGAGTGCGAGGTGAACACCATGGGACTTATGGACATGATTCAATCACTCGCCGGACAGACCGGAGCAGCGGCCGGTACCGACCAGGCCAAGGTTGCCGGAGGCTTCATCGAAGCTCTCACCCAGCACCCTGAAGGCATCCAGGGCGTCCTCGACGCATTCAAAAACAACGGCATGGCCTCCCACATCGGGGCCTGGGGCGCCGGTCAGGCCGCCACAGCCACGCCCGAGCAGGTCCAGCAAGGCCTCGGCAACACCGGCCTCATCGAAAAGACCGCAGCCAAGGTTGGCGTGTCCCCAGCAGTCGTGTCGGCGGCGCTCGCCACCGTTCTCCCAATGGTCATCCAGCACTTTGCTCCCAACGGCCAAGCTACCCCCACCAGCGGCATGGGTGCCATGGCCGAGCAGCTTCTCGGCAAGCTCAAAGCTTAGCCGCTTTCCACGAACCGGACCTCACTCTTTGGTCCGGTCACGATGCATGCCGGGGCTATGGCATACATCCCAAACAACCACGACCAACCAGTCAGCCGCGCTGACAAAGGAGAGTTACGTCATGGCAGATCTCAACGCTTTGAAACAGAAGTACGCCCCGGTCATCACGACCATCGAGAAGTTCGTCCCCTACGGCGCCACCCTTGACGCCGTCGATCTCGTCGGCGAGCAAATCCACATCAAGGGCACCGTCCCCTCCACCGTCGTCGCCAACCGCGTCTGGGACTCAATCAAGAAAGTCGATCCCACCTACTCCGACCTCAAGCACGAGATCGGCACCAGCGGCGGAGCGACCCAGCCCGTCACCATCAAATCCGGCGATACCCTCTCGGCCATCAGCCTGCTCTTCTACGGCAACGCCAACAAGTATCCGCAGATCGCCCAGGCCAACAACATCCCCAACCCCAACAACGTTCCCATCGGCACTACCCTTCAACTCCCCGTCCTCAACTAGCCAGGCGCGGTATCAATCACGAAACAGCCTCCAACCAGCCATCATCGAGCCACAGACAAACCACGTCATCCTGGTCCCATCCATCGCGCCCTTCGCGATGGATGGGACCGAAACCGTCGAGCAAAGGCAAATGAAGCAGATTCCCTTCGGAGTGACAAACAAGAAAAGGAGCAGGTCCTCCGCCTTCGGCGAAGGATGACAGCTAATGAAACAGGCGATGCAGGGTCGGCCCTAAAGGCGGTTCGCGCGTGGCGCGAATACCCCATCCTTCGCAAAGGCGCGAAGGATGAGCACCTGATTTGTGGGTAGGCTAAAATTTGCGGAGCGTGGGCTTGCTCGTGAGGCTTGCGCTGTGGGTCAATTTTTCTCATTGCGCTGGAGGCGGCTTTGGACGTGCATGCTCCGCATCATCCCATAGGAGGGTGGAAGGATTTTTTTGTACATCTGGTAACGATTTCGATTGGGCTGCTGATTGCTGTGGGGATTGAGGGCTGCGTGGAGCTGCATCGCGAGCACAATCTGGTGCGGGAGGCGCGCGAGACGATGCGCGAGGAGATCCAACACAACTCTGATGAGATGAAACGCGCTGTGGTGAAGCTGGACCAGCAGGCGGCCACGCTGAAAAAGAACATCGATATCCTGACGCGTATTCAGGAGAATCCGCAGGACAAGGCAGCGCAAGAGGCACAGATCAATGCCGACTTCTCGACCGTTGGCTTGCGGGAGACAGCCTGGAAGACGGCACAGACGACAGGGGCGCTGTCGTTTATGCCCTACGCGGAGGCGCAGCGCTACTCCGATGTGTACGGCTCGCAGAAGGAATTTCTCGACCAGCAGGACAAGATTCTTGAGGACGAGGCGCAGTTTGTCGGGGTGGTGGCGAAGACTAACTTTGGCCACGATAAGGTCACGCCGGAGCAGGCGAGTCTGGCGCTGGAGCGGTTCGGCATATGGCGGGCCCACCTGGCTTATCTCGATCTGATGGCGAAGGTCACCTCAGAGAACGATGCGGCGTTTCTCGTGGGCAAAGAGGGACCGCATGAGATGCATATGGAGTTGAGTGGCGGGAAGTGATGCGGAGTCGCTCGATGCGTCGTTGAAGGGTGCGGCCAGTGTGGTGGAGGGTGCTTTTGCTCTTCGTGGCGCGGAGAGGAAGGCTTACCCCAGGGGCTGAAGCCCCTTTCCTTGCTTGGGTCTACCTAGAGGCAACAGCAAAAGCAGATTCCCTTCGGGAATGACAAACAAGGAGACAACAGCAGGTCCTCCGTCTTTGGCGAAGGACGACAAACAAAAACTGCAACTGCGGAAGCAGGTCCCTACGGTGACAACCAAAAGAACGAGCAAAGGCCGCTCAAAGAGGAGTGGTGCTTTGGCAGCGGCGATTGTTTGAACAAGTTGGTGCGGCGCAACGTACCTTAGTAAATGAAAATCTTAACATCGGCAGCGCTGGCACTTAGTTTGTACGGTATTGTGTGCGCTTCGGCGCTGGTTGCGCAGCGAGTGCGAACGGAGGCGGGTACGCTGGCCGGTGTGAGTGAAGGCGGGTTGAGCGTCTACAAAGGTGTTCCGTTCGCTGCGGCGCCGGTGGGTGAGTTGCGTTGGCGGCCGCCGATTGATGTTGCGCACTGGACAGGCACGCGTAAGGCGGACGCGTTTGCTCCTGCGTGTATGCAGGACAGTGTGTCGATGCCGGGTGAGACACCGCCGGCGGTGAGTGAGGATTGTCTCTACCTCAACATTTGGACGCCCGGGAAGGGGTCGCAGGAGCGTCTGCCGGTGATCGTCTGGATCTATGGAGGGGGGTACATCAGCGGGTCGGCTTCGATGCCTTTGTATTGGGGCGACCGGTTGGCGCACAAAGGCGTGATCGTTGTCACGATCGCCTATCGGCTTGGGCCGCTTGGTTTTCTGGCGCATCCGGAGCTGACACGCGAGTCGCCGCACCAATCCTCGGGTAACTACGGCCTAATGGACCAGATCGCTGCGCTCGAATGGATCCAGAGGAACATTGCGGAGTTTGGCGGCGATCCGAAGAACGTTACGATTGCGGGGCAATCATCGGGATCGATCTCGGTGAGCATCCTGATGGCTTCGCCGCTAACGAAGGGGTTGTTTCAGCGGGCCATCGGAGAGAGCGGAGGACTGTTTGAACCGCTGCAGCTGGCCCCGAAGTTCCTGCTGGCGAATGCGGAACGTGATGGGGAGAAGTATGCTGCTTCGCTCGGCGCGAAGACGCTTGAGGAGATGCGCCAGCTGCCGGCGGCTAAGCTTACGGGCGACGGCGGGGGAATTGTGCATCCAGTGATTGGCCCCTACGTTCTTCCGGTTTCGCCGTACGAGGCGTTCGCAGCGGGACAGCAGAACGATGTTCCGCTGCTGCTGGGTTCGAACGCCGAGGAGGCACGTGCGTTGACGGACGTCAGCCATGTGAAGGCCGCGACGTTCAATAGCGATCTTGAGCATAGCTTTGGGCAGTTGCCTCCTGCGCTTGCGGCAGCGTATCCACACGTTACTGACAAGGAGGCGCAACAGGCCCGGCTCGACTTTGAGCGCGACCTTCGTTTTAGCTGGGACATGTGGGCGTGGGCGAGGTTGCAGGTCGAAGCTGGAAAGAGCCCCGTTTACTACTACTCGTTTCGACAGCGGCCACCGTTCCCGGTAGGTTCGGTGTATGAGGGCTGGGGCGCGAGTCATTATGCCGAGCTGTGGTATGTCTTCGACCATCTCGACCAATCGCCGTGGCGCTGGACGAAGGCCGATCGAATGGTGGCCGAGGAGATGTCAGGGTACTGGGTCAACTTTGCGAGGTCGGGCGATCCGAACGGCCCAGGCCTTCCGGCGTGGCCGGCGTTTACCTGTGAGGACGGCAAGGTCCTCTATATTGGCGACCCGATGGTAGTTGGTGCTGTGGCGAATATTAATAGTCTGACGGTCTTCGACGGCGTGTACTCGGGTGTGCGCGGCAAGGCGTTTGCGGCACGGTGAAGAGCGCTCGCCGGTCAGCCTGAGCGCTTAGCCGAGTGCGGGAGATGGCTATTTCGTTTCGTCCTGCTCAAGAAGGCTTCGGGTCTCTGCCAGATTGAGAGTGTTACCGTCCACGATGAACTCAAATTCTCCGGCGTTTTCGGGGACGGAGATGACGCGCTCAACGGCATGACCGCGCTTCCGGAGGGTCTCAACGATGAGGTCAATATCTACCATGCGTGAAAGTCTACAGGGACCCAAGTTCCACAGGTATCTGTGGAATGGCTAATTGCGGGAGATAGCAGACACGATGGGGCGGTGCTGTCTATGTTGAAAGCGGGCAAGGCGCTCCCCGGATGTATGTGGCGTTCAGGGACCCGCTTCGATCAGCAGGTTGGGGAGGAAGCGCGTGAGGACACAATAGCTTGTAAGTGGGGGTATCGGGGGAAGTACCGAGGGCCGCTTTTCACGGGCGCTGGGGGGTGGGGTCTCTTAAACTTGGGGAGTCTGTCGAGTTTTGAGAAGACACATGGGCCTGAGTAGAAAAATCCGCAATTCGTGGTGGTTTGGGGATTGTGCGGCGGTGTTGTGCTGCGCGATGGTGCTGGGCTGCGCAGTACAGGAACTTATGGCAAAGACGCAGCCGCAACGCAAGGTGGAGTTGACGCCGTGGGAGCGGGCGGAGCGGGGGCTGGAGACGCTGGAGGCGATTCCGGAGGGGACGCGGACGCGGGCCGACTATACGCGTGCGATGGATGGATTTCGGGTGGTCTACCATGGGGAGCCGACGAACGTCCATGCTCCGGATAGCGTGAATGCGGTGGCGGAGTTGCTGGCCGAGCAGGGAAGAGCGTTCCATGATGCGAAGGCGCTGAAGGACTCGGTCGGGCAGTATGAGTTTTTGCGGACCCAGTATCCGGGGAGCTCGTTGCGGGTAGGGGCGCTGCTGGCGGAGGGGCAGATCTATGAGAACGATCTGCATGATGCGGCGGCGGCACGGGAGAGGTATTCGCTCCTGGTGAAGCAGTATCCGCGGAGTGCGCAGGCGGAAGAGGCGAAGGCGGGGATCGCTTCGCTAAGTGCAGGGAATAGGGAAGAGGGAGTAGGGAGTAGAGGGCCTGCGGGTGCCAGGGCTTCGGATTTGGGGGGTGGTTCCGCTTCTCCCGCGAGCGGGTCTGCTGTGTCCAGGGAAAAGACTCTTGTTGAGGGTAGTGGGACCTCTTCTTTTGCGCCGATGCCGACCACTGGGGACGCGCGAGGGGTAAAGATTGCGCCTGTGGTTGCGAACGGCGATGCTGGGGATGCAGATAGACGGGGGACTTCGCTTCCGGTGGATGCGGAGCTGGATGCTTCGGCGGCGGGGGGGCAGGAGGGGTCGATCCAGGCGGCCGGGCCGATGCATGTGGCGAAGACGGGGGTGAAGCGGCATGGACAGCTGGCGCAGGTGACGGGGATTAGGCACTGGTCTACGCCGGACTACACGCGGGTGGCGATCGACCTGGGCGACGATGTGACGTATGAGGCTGCGCGAGTGCCGAATCCTGACCGGATTTATTTTGATTTGCATGGGACGCGGCTGGCGCAGGAGTTGGTGGGGAAGAGCTTCTCGGTGACTGACGATGGATTTCTGAAGAAGATCCGTGCGGCGCAGTTTTCTAACGACATGACGCGTGTGGTGCTGGATGTGAATGATGTGACGGAGTACTCGGCGTTTCTGCTGCCGAATCCGTATCGCTTAATTATTGATATTCATGGTGGGAGCAAGGCCGAGCCGGGCGCGCCGGTGGTGGCAGTGCCGATGCAGCGGGCGGCCGCGGCCGCTCCGACGGTGCCGAATACCACGGCGGTGAAGGCCGGCAGCTCGTTTGATGTGGCGGCGTTGAGTGCGCAGCCGGGGAGGGTGGAGGCGACGACGCAGCCGACCTCGCAGCCGATCTCGGCGGTGGTGTCTGACAGAACCCAGGGTGCAGGCCCCAGGGTCCAGGGTGTCGATGGGCTGGATTCGGGTGCGGACGCAGTTTCGCCGAGTGTCGCTAAGAAGTCGAAGAAGGGTAAGACGGTGAAGGACCCGGACGCCGGGCCGGCCCGGGCCGCGGTTCCTACGGCGGACGGTGAGACTTCACTGGTGCGGGCGCTGGGGCTGAAGATTGGACGGATCGTTATTGATGCCGGGCACGGTGGGCATGACACCGGGACGATCGGGGCGGATGGAATTTTGGAGAAGGACGTTGTGCTGGACGTTGCACTGCGCGTGGGCAAGCTGCTGCATGACCGGCTGGGGTCGGAGATCATTTATACGCGGTCGGACGATACGTTTATTCCGCTGGAGACACGGACGGCGATTGCGAACAAGGCGCAGGCTGATCTGTTTCTTTCGATCCACGCGAACTCTTCGCCGGACGCGAGTGCGCGAGGGGTGGAGACGTACTATCTGAATTTTACGTCGTCACCGGACGCCCTGGAGACTGCGGCGCGCGAGAACGCTGTGAGTGATCAGTCGATCCATCAGTTGAGCGATCTGGTAAAGAAGATTGCGCTGAAGGACAAGATCGAAGAGTCGCGGGAGTTCGCCGGTGATGTGCAGCAGGGGTTGTATGGCGGGTTGCAGAAGGGTAATGCCGGGTTGAAGGACCGTGGGGTGAAGAAGGCGCCGTTTGTGGTGTTGATTGGGGCAAACATGCCGTCGATCCTGGCGGAGATCTCGTTTGTGACCAATGCGAAGGACGCGCGGGAGCTTGAAGAGCCGGAGTACCGGGAGCGCGTGGCGGAGAGTCTCTATAAAGGTGTGGCGAAGTATGCGGGTGGGCTGAGCGGGACCCGGCCTCCGGCTGAGCGGGCCAGTAGTAATTAGGAAATGGGACCCGGTGCGCCATGAAGACCTATAAGTTCAAGGCGAAGAGAGCGACCGGTTTTTCCGACGGAAGATTTGTGGTCAATTTTTTTGTAATGCGCGGCAACTCACCAGATCTTTTCCCACGGAACGCTCCGGCACCTGCGTCGGCGTGAGGCAAGGCGGACCATTCGACGTGTTCATAAATGAGGTGCCGACTCTCATCCAGGTCTGTAGTTATGCTGAAGAGTGTCGCGATTACCTCCTGTCCGTCGGAGAAGATCATATAAACGCGACGGTTTTCCAGCCTTTTCAATGCTTTAAACTCTTTCAGCGTCATCGCGACTCCATTCGAGTCATACTCACGCATGTATCAACCAAACAAGCAACTGAAACGGCTTTAGGCTTACTTTATCGTGCTGGTGTAGTCTGACCATCGTATGGGAGTTTCTTCTCGGATTCGGGTGATATCGCGTGCTCTGCTGGGCGTGGTGCTGGTGGGTGCGCCGGGTCTTTCGCTCTACGCACAGGAAGCAAAGACGGTGTTGGCGATTCCCCCTGCACCGCTGCTGCCGGATTCATTGCGAGCAGGGCCGGACCACGATGCGGGCAACGGTGCGCCGTCATGGAGTGGAGCCGACGGGCCCATTCTGGTGGAGGACGGGATCAAGCGATATGAGCGCGGCACTGCGGTGAGTCCGGGGGCGAAGGCCCTGCCGAGTGGAACGGTGACGGTGTATCAGTTTGACGACGCGACTGGCGCGTATGCGGCGTATAGCTATCTTCGCAAGAGCGGTGGCGATCATGTGACGCTGAGCGGCGTGTCGGTGGTGGTGTCAGACCTGAAACTTTATCCTGAGTCAGCTGCGGCGCTGTTGAAGACAGTGCAGGTCGGACTGCCTAAGGTCGGTGGGACGAAGGGACTGCCTCCGTTGCTGCCTACATATTTGCCGGCGAAGGGTTTGCAGCGTGACACGGTGAAGTATGCGGTGGGGCCGCTGGGTTATCAGGCGATCGGTGGCGGTCTGCCGGCGGAGATCGTCGGGTTCGACAAGGCCGCAGAGGTGGTGACGGCGAAGTACGAAGGCAAAGGTACGCTGACGCTGCTGCTTTATCCGACGCCGCAGATCGCAGGAGACCACGGGCGGCAGATTGAGGCGGCGGTAAAGCAAGAAGGCGATCCGGCGGGAACTGTGGTGATGCGACGCGAGGGGCCTCTCGTGTCGATGACGACCGGTGCGTGGAAGCTGGCGGACGCGAAGGAGATGGTGGAGAGTATTCACCTTCGGAATGAGCTGACGTGGAACAAGCCGATGCCGTTGGAGTTTCACTCCGAGGTCCGCAAGACGGTGAGCCTGCTGACCAGCGTCCTTGTATTTTGCGGACTGGGGGCGCTGGCGGCGGTGGTGCTTGCGCTGTTTTTCGGCGGAGCACGGGCAGCGATTCGGGTGATGCAGGGCAAGCCGGCGGCGACGGAGCCGGAGTTCCTGCGGATCGACCTGAGCGGGAGCGCAGCCCGGATCCATACGGACGGACCGGGGGCCAAGCAGCAGGGGTAGGGCGGATTCTGCACTGGCGGTGGTGCAGGGCCAGAGCTAAGCGGCTGATACGATAGCCCTTTGATATATGGTCAGACCATCAAAAGCGAACGTATAGCGAATATACAAGCCCATGTTTACGGTTCAGTAACCCCCGTAACTACCTGCTCTCCAAAGACTTACAAGATACGAGTTTTGGCCTTGACACCGTATTTTGCCAAACTTAGTATTTCGCCAGAAAGTTCTGATGGCTTTGCCTCCGTTGGAACTATTCTCCCTAAAGAAGAGGCCACCCTGTTGCCGGGTGGCTTCTTCGCTTTTCCGGATACAACTTTTGTGTGATACGGACGGGAAATTTTCCCTGAAGTGGAAGGCGATTGCAAAAAATCATATTCGATCTCGAAGCCGAGTGTGATGTTGCCGATGCATGGGGTATGAGGAAAGGCCTGATGGTCCATCTGATGAAGGAGGCACTTTATGTCTCATGCTCTGCGTACGGCGTTGCAGGTGTTGGTTGCTCTTTTGTCTCTAGTGATTTTGATATGGCCTAGAGCTCGGGTCAACGGTGCCGATCTCAACGCGAACGATTCGAACCACGACCGGATTCTGTGATGCCGTGACCTCCGTTGGCTGCTTGTGCTAAGTTTTGCTCTGCGGCTTGCGGAGGTCGAACCAGATGATCGGGAATGGAACCAGTGTGGTGGCCGGTAAAATCAGTTGGCGTGTTGTGATCGCCATGTTGTTGTCTGCAATAGCGATGACGGCGACTGCGCAGGACACGCGACAGGTGACCGAGCCGAAGATCCCTTCATCGTGCGTGCAGCTTGCAGCGCAGCTTCGTGCGGTGAGCGACAAGCTTGCCGGCGAGGACGAGGGCAAGCTCGATACGTTGCGTATTCAGAGCGCGCTGGACAAGTGCAAACCGGGGATGGCGGTGGAGCTAAAGCCAGCGAGCGGCAACAATGCGTTTCTCTCCGGGCCGCTCGAGATGCGCACAGGTGTGACGCTGTTGATTGATGAGGGTGTTACGTTGTTCGGGTCGCGCGATCCTGCGGCGTACGAGGTAAAGGGCCCCGATGCGACTCCCGGACTGTGCGGCACGATTGCAGCGGGCGCGCCGCCGGCGACGTTTCCCGCGCCGCAACGGCCGGCACCGGTCCGAGGTGGGTGCAGGCCATTTATCAGCATCATGGATGCGAAGGACGTCGGGATCATGGGCGACGGCGTCATCGATGGGCGCGGTTACGCGAAGATCCTGGGCAAGGACTATAGCTGGTGGGAGATGGCGCGCAGGGCCGAGCCGAAGAACGAACGGTACTTTACTCCGCGCATGATCGTCGCCAGTCATGCTGATGGTCTGGTGCTCTACCGGATCACGCTGCACAACTCGACCAACTTTCACGTCAGCGTGAACCAGACGAACGGGTTCATAGCATGGGGTGTCCACCTGCTGACCCCGACTACCAAGGGCCAGGACGCGCGGAATACCGACGGTATCGACCCCGGTTCTTCGACTAACGTTACCGTGGCGCATAGCTGGATCGACAACGGCGACGACAACATCGCGATCAAGACGGGAACGACGCATATGAGCGTGCTCGACAATCACTTTTACAGCGGCCACGGCATGTCGATCGGCAGCGAGACGTATAGTGGCGATAGTTTTCTGCTGGTGGATGGCCTGACGGAAGACCACACGACCAGCGGTATCCGTATTAAGAGCAATGTGACTCGCGGCGGTCCGGTGCACGACTTGACGTACCAGAACATCTGCATGCGCGGCGTGAAGAACCCAATTGCGATCAGCCCGTACTACACCAACCAGACGACCGAGGGCTTCGAAGATCCGAAGTACGCCGGCGACCGTATTCCGGACTACAAGGCGATCACCATCCGCAATGTGATCGACACGACCCCCGGCGACGTGCTGATCGCAGGGTTGAACGACGACCATCGCACTGAGGTGACGCTCGACGGCGTGCGCATTGACCGAATTACGCCGGCGCAGGTGCACGGGCACTTCGCTACGGTCACGCTTGGGCCCCTGGGCACCAATCTCGATTTCAGCGGGACTGATATTAAGGTGGCACAGGCGAAGGGAGCGCAGAGCGGTGCAGCAACCACCGACCCAGCGTTCAGTTGCGAGGGGCAGTTTGTGCCCATGCAGTAGGGGCGCAGCTTTGCCGCCGCATGATTTGGCGGATAGCCGCGAAGCCGCTAGAATAGGACGATAGGCCGATGTAGCTCAGTTGGTAGAGCAACTGATTCGTAATCAGTAGGTCAGCGGTTCAACTCCGCTCATCGGCTCCATTCCTTTCAATTTATTTGCGGTGAATTTGTCCCCGAGTGCGGAACTCCGGTGTGAGTTTGCGGGCTCCGTTCAGATCGTTGCTTTAGTAGATGCAAAGACCTCGAGTGGCACCCGGGTCGCTAATTGCGGATTCGAGCTTCGAAGATCTATCGAATTGCGATTTTTGTTTGGGCGGGAGCATTCTATGCGCCAAAGGCAAAATAGAAGACGCTCCGGGGCATGGTATGGTGTTGAGATTGCCGATAGGTCAGGGCCATGGTTCGGATTTACTTGCAGGTCTTGCTTTTAATTTGCTTTGGATGGGTTGGTGAAGCGACAGTTCCAGCGTATGGACAAGCGGTCACTACCACCACATTATTACCCCTGCCCACCGGTACCGTCGCCGCAGGAACAGTCGTTACCCTGATTGCATCCGTAAGCGACACCGCCGGGCCCGTTCTCAACGGCGAGGTCACCTTCCTCGAAGATACGAAGACAATCGGCACGGTCTCTGTCGTTCGGAATGCGGCCGCAAACTACGTACCTGGCACAGCCGCGCTACGAAGGACCTTCGGCCCGGGCGGCCATGCGATCCGTGCGGTATATGACGGCACGTTGAGCGAGCAAGTCTCCTTATCCTCGACAAACACTCTAACGGTGGCAAGCGGAGGAGCCTCCCAATCTGCGGGCCTTGTCTACGGCACAACGCGCTATTTCGGCCAACTCACGCGATTGGAGCGTTTTGTTCTTGCTGACATCAATAATGATGGTCTCCTCGATCTCGTAGTACCGCAGTTCGATATGTCCAATATCGCAATCTCTCTTGGCGACCCGACGCATCCTGGATCGTTTCTTCCGCCCAAGTTCGTGAGTACCGTGACACCCTACGTAGACAGTGTTGCAGTTGGCGATCTCAACGGCGATGGGCTGCCGGACATTGTCGTTGGAGATTCGGACAGCCACTATGCGGGCATTCTCTTCCAGGATGCAACACATCCGGGCACCTTTCTCGCCGCCAAATACGCTGGCGCGACCCAATCCAAGCCCCTTATTGCCGATATGAACCGGGACGGCATTCCTGACCTCGTCCTGTTTCCTGGCAGCACTGGATCGCTCTCCGCCGCAGTAGAGATACTCTTCGGCGACCCGTTAAATCCGGGCTCATTTCTCGCGCCGGTTATCACCCCACTTGGAGGTAACGATACGCGCTCCGTCGCCCTGGCAGATATGAACGGCGACGGCCTGCAGGATGTTGTGATTGGCAACTTCCTCGGAATGACAGTATCAGTATTGCTCAACGACTCTGCGCACCCAGGCAATCTGTTGCCAAAGACTGATTATCCCAGCGGGACCATGTTCGATCTCGCTATCGGAGACATGAACGGCGACGGCAGACCTGATGTTGCGCTTGGTGGCGAGTCTGCCGGAGTAACTATTCTCCTTGGCAGCACGACGAATCCGGGACAATTACTGTCTCCGCACAGTTATCCGGTTACGGCAACGCCGGAGGGGGGCGAATCCCTTGGTATTGCCATCGGCGATATCGATGGGGACGGCATACTGGACGTAGTCTCGGGAAATAACGGCCCGTCCTTCGATGTGCTTCTCGGAAACGGCGATGGAAGTTTGAAGGCCGCTACGGCGTATGCCACCGGACCTACACCAGGAACATTCGAAAGCATGTCGATGGCCGTAGGCGACGTAGATGGCGATGGATTGACAGATGTTGTGGTCGGCCAGTTCTACCAAAACAATGTACAGATTTTTCTGCACCAGCCATCGGTCGCGCCGCTTGCTATTACCGCTTCCGATATGAGCCTCAGTGCAACCGTGGTGCGGGTGGGAGATCCCTTGACCATCACCATTAAGGTCAGCTCTTTCAATGGCGCAGTTCCAGGATCGATTACTCTTTATGACTCCGATGGATCTGGAATTTATACTCCGATTGCGACCTTGCCGCTCGACAGCACGGGTACAGCGAGCTACACAACAAGTAGCTTGCAGCCGGTCTTTCATGACTTTATCGCGCACTTTGCCGGAGACAGCTTCTATGCGCCATCAACCTCATTGATTGATAACGTCGTTGTCAACAACCTGCCGACAGTCACCATGACAGTGACAGGAGCACCAAACCCCGGCACTCTTGGACAGAACGTAGCCCTTACGGCGACCATCGCCGTCACGTCACCGGCCCCAACGGGCAGTGTGGCCTTTCTCGATACCGGGACGCTTATCGGGACGGTACCGCTGACAGCGGCGGGAACAGCCGTGCTCAACACCAGTTCGCTCATAATTGGAGCGCATACGATCCAGGCAAGTTACAGCGGAGACTCCAACTATGTCTCACAGCAAGCAACTGTAAGTGAGGTGATTCGGTATGCTCCTGCCGTGCTCACGTTGACTTCTTCGCTCAATCCCGAATCATTCGGTCAGTCCGCAGTGTTCACTGCAAAAGCTACCGACACAGGACCCACACCCACCGGGAGCGTGATCTTTGAGGACAACGGCGGGCAGGCTGGTCAAGTCACCCTTGCGGCCGATGGTACCGCCGCGTTCGCTACCAATTCTCTTAGCGCAGGGAGCCATGTCATTCAGGCAATCTACTCTGGAGACTCAAATTACAACTCGCAGTCGGCTACGTTGACCGAGGTCGTTGCTCCGGCACCGACGTTGGCGACCTTGAGCGTCTCACCAAACCCTGCGACTGCGGGGCAGGTGGTCACATTGAAAGCGCTCGTGACAGGTGGCGGAACTCCGGCCGGTAACGCCGCATTTTTCGACGGCACGACGTCAATTGGTAGCGTCAGGCTGGATGGCACCGGCACCGCGGTCCTGAATACCACTAGCCTGCAAGTCGGCACACATTCCTTGGCAGTGATTTTCGCCGCTAACTCAAATTGGGGCGCTAGTTCTTCTGCAGTCGTCAATGAAGTGATCATCCCCAATCCCCGCGACTACGCGCTCACGTACAACGGAGCCCTAACGCTACGCACAGAACATCATGGGTCAACAGTCGTCACGGCGACCCCGATCGGCGGGTTATCAGACACCGTATTCCTAAGCTGCGGGTCCTTGCCCATCTACGTTACCTGCCAGGTCGTTCCGTCGCAGGTCAGTATCAGCAATGGAACACCCGAAAACGTGGCCGTAAAGATCGATACCGATGCAGTCCCGGGCTACGCGAGCATGGACTGGTATCTACGGGTCGTTGTCGCCGTCCTGTTGCCCTGTCTGTTCTTTGGATTGCCTCGTGACAGGCGAAAACTCAGGTTGGGCGTGATCTCACTCTGTCTCCTCGCGTTCCTGGCCAGCGGGACCATCGGATGCAGCGGCAAGTATCCCTCGTCTACTCCACCTGGCACCTATAGCATAGTGATCAACGGACATGGCGAATCTTCAGGTCTGGATCGAGCGACAACCCTGACACTGATCGTGACTCCAAAGGAGGCCCAATGATTTTGCGGGTCCCGGATAGATTTTAATGATGGGCAGAACGCTTGCACCATCTAAGAACGCCCATGCTGGTGGACATTTCTATAGGCTGTCTTCTTGGTCCGCTCTTGCTGGGGAGAACCGTGGCGAATGGATCAGCGTCGCGTCTTGGCTTGATGGACCATCTCGACGAGCACTGCACGAGTGTCCTGAGGAGTAGCGACCTCGTGGAGGAAGTTGATGCGAGCGCCCTTAGTCCCATCACTCGTCTTCAACTTCAATGAAAAACCCAAACGATCGACCGACGTCATCGTTGCTTCGGTCGCTTCGATCCCTGCATGCAACCCGGCCAGCAGGACCATCGCATCGACATGGTCGGCGTTCATGTGCGCGAGGATGCCAGGCGCGGCCTCGGCTAACGGGTCCGGGGTAGCTTGTTCGTAGTCTTCCGCATCGACCCAACCCATCACCCCAAAGCCTCCAACGTAGTAGAGATCGATGGGCTGGAGCCGAAAGAAACTGAAGTCGGAGAAGTCGGCCCAGTAGCGGCTATTCTCGTGGCGAGCGAGGTATCTCTCCCGAGCGCCAGCTACATCGTTTCCAGGCACAGGTTCGGCATTGCCGATCAGGGTCGCCCTGACGGCTCCAAGCGCATCACCATCGGCCACTGCCTGGCCAACAAAGAGGCTGCATCGGGAGTCGGCCTTCAGGTTCTGGGTGTGCATGGCCATATTGCTGATGAGGAAGAGGGGCCGCCCGAAAGAATCGAGCGCGAAAGGCATCAGCGAGCCGAAGGGATAACCTGCATGCTTGCGGGAGATCGTCGACAGGGTGGCAATCGAGGTGAGGGACATGAGGGTACGGACACGCTCAGCGTGGGTTGGCTCCGGTAATCGCGGCAGAGTTGGTCCGGTAAAAGCGTGCTGACGGGTTGCAGAAGTTTCGCTCGACGACATAGACTTCCTCGCATTTCTCTTATGGTACCGGTTGCACCAACCCAATACAGGCCCTGTAACGATCTGGGTTCAGGCAAGGGGTAGTATTCGGACCCGAGCAAGTTTCGGCGTCGGTCCATCTGCATGAAGTGCTTGTATCCGCTCCCGAATGTCGCTGCACAGCATCGTGACGGAGATACCTCCGAAACATGCCGGATAGAGCTCCAGTCGACGCAGGGCAGCGTGCAATAGCCGACCGGTCCCTACGGGATTGTTACGTCGGAGGTGATGGAACGCTGCGGTTACCTGAATCAGCCCTTGGAGGAAGGTCTTATCCGGTTCATGCGCTTCCAGCCACACAGTTTCCCATGCTTCATGCGCAGTGAAGAATTCACCAGCGTTGTAACGACGTAAGCCTTCCGCAAGGGCGCCCTGGGTCCAGTCGAACTCCATCTGAGGCCGCCTCTCTCATATTAACAAGGTAGCGTCTTACCGGGCGGGACCCTGTGCGCCTTGCGATTTTGTACCACTTTTGTACCTCTTGCTTTACAGGAAGACCGCAACGGCGGACAATTGCGTCGCTAGGGTAAAAAAGGAAGCGAGCACGTTGGCGTCTATCGGTGCTGGCGGAATTAGAAAGTGTGACCCAATGAAAGCGGCAATCGCGATCCTGGTAACTATGGCGCTTCAGCTTCAAGGACCTGTCGCACTCAGCCAAACGACCCCCACAGCAAAGGCCGCGGCCAGTGGTACTTGTAGCGCTGCGACCGTCAGAGAGAATAACGCTTACAACATAGACTGCAACGGCATTGGAGTAGACCAAGGAAAGAAAATAGTCGAAATATTGAATCGGGTCCTGGTAAACCAAGACGCGACTGCTGTAAATGCCAAGCTTGATGAGCTATTAGTCGTCGCTTCCCAACCCGTTCAGACCCAAACAGTACAAGCCCCTCCGAAAATAGTGGGATTGACCGTTGCGCCACTCGTTCCGCGTCCAAACCTTGGTACCGAGGGTTCAATTGAAGGCCCTTTTGGTGTGAACCCTGGCGTAACCGCGAGTTTTACAGTTGATGGTAGTTTCACGCCAGCCATGTTTTCAGTTTTTTGCGATCGTCCTTGTGCAGCTACTTCAGCGTCGGTCGACGGCCCATCGTCACCGCAGATGATGACCACAGACAAGCCCAATATTGCGGTCGTTGCTCTAGGCCTCAAGGGTCCGCTGATGCCAGACAATAAAGTGACAATAACTGTTCGTTCAAAGGACGCCGCGAAGATTTCTGTGGTCAATATAGAGGCCTTTGTACAGCCCGTACAATAAACATACGAAACACGAATGCCAGGAAGGCCCGGAAGCCGTAGAGAAGGCGATGAGATGCCTCCCCCCACTGTTAACAGATGCAGCGATTGGGACGTTCCCTCTGGTAACACTGCTCATTATCAACTGGCAGGCTTCATGCTGTATCTTGCTGCTAACGATGTAGCTCCTTCCTGGAGGTGACCGTTTGAAGCGTTACCTGATTGCAGCTCTCGCCGTCTCTTTCGTGTCGATCATCATGGCGGCCATCGTCTTCAGTGGTCTCTACGGGTGGAACCCGCTCCATCTTCACATTGTTTCCGGCATAGAGAAGACCGCGACTATTGCTGATCAGGCGGCCTTCACCTCCGCGATAGCGAGCGTCTCCGGAGCGATCTCGTCGGTCCTGGCGTTGATTGTCGGGGCAATTGCGGTCATCGCGGTGATTGTTACCAACCAGTCTGAGGTCAAGTCGGTCGAGCAGTTGAAGCTTGATTTTGCGGCGCTTGCGAGCACCTTAATCTCTCTTCGCGCCCGCTGCTACCTGTATACGAATCCGAAGTTGATCAATTTAGAGATCGACGTTTTTGAGAAGGAACGAAGTGCCCTGCAGTCACTGATGAATAGCTCGAGCGGCCTTGCCTTGTATCTCTGGTCGATGGAGCCAGAGAATGGGGAGCACAAAGAGCTTTATGTCGGTATCGCGGGTCTGGTGGATTGCACCACGCTCGATCTGAAGAAGAGCCTGCAACCCGTGCTCAACCTGATTGCACAGCGGTCGTCCGATCTTTTGAAGGACCTCTCGCGTGTGGAGGAGCCCGCCTTCAGGAAGATGAGCAAGCCGCTTTCTCACCTGAGCGCAGGTTTGCAGCGGGCGCAAGATGTGATGGAAGGCGATGCCTTTGCGCGCCTCGGCCGGGACATGAAACAGGCCAGTGAAGCAGCTTGCCGGGCCCCGACCGAACACGAGCTGACAGTCCTGAAGGAGATGGCGGCGCGAAAGATTGGCGGCAAGGCCCCTGAGACGATTGAGCATTTTGGAAGGGCTGCAATAGATGGGTCCGATCATGACCGCAGCACCTTCGAAGCCCTCGTGCGGCAGCTCTTCCACATCGAGCTGGACCAATTGCCGAAATAACATGTCGCCAGGTTATTTTTCTAGTCGTTCAAGCGAGTTGTTGCGTTGCGGACCCCAGTGCAGCGGCGCGAACCACGTTAGGTACATGTTATCCACGGTTTTTTAACGGACAGAGAGGGAAAGGGTCTTGATTGGCGCGGCCTGCGAAGGCATACTCCAGAAAGAGTTCGTTGTACTGGATCTCTAAGACGGTGCACACGAGACACACAGTGACCCGATATAGCCGTCAAGACGTAATCCGAATTTTGCACTTGCATGCCCGCCAATTATTGGCGTGGGAGCGAGCAGGGCTAATCACCTCCAGCGAACACTACTCTTTTGAGGCCTTGGGCCAGTTGCGGAAGCTGCGCGACCTGCAGGCCACCACACGCATCTCTGCCAAGAGCATCCGGGCGTCTGTCGATGCGATGCAGCGCGTTGCGGGCATGCGCGACCCTTTGTCGGAAGCGAGCTTCGTGCGCCGGGGATCCCGGTTGAGCTTCCGGCATGGCGGCGCTCTGATGGACCCTCTGACCCAGCAGCTTGCCTTCGACTTTGACACTTCGCCCGCGAGACAGCTTTGCGTGGTAGGGGGGGGAGGAGGCGCTCCCGCGCGGCAGGCCGCCCAGGTGCAGGAGATGTTTCTGCGTGCGGTGCAACTCGAGGAAAATCCATCCACCATCCCACAGGCGATGCAGATCTATCAGGACATCCTCGCGATACAGCCTGAGCATGCACCTGCGCTGATCAATCTGGGGACGATCCACTACAACCTGCGCCGGTACGAGCTGGCCGAGCAACACTATCGGAGAGCGACGGTCGCGGACCCCGAGTATGCGCTCGCGTTCTTCGACCTTGGCAATGTGCTCGACGAGATGCAACGTCTGACGGAGGCGACCACCGCGTACCAGAAGGCCGTCGCGCTGGTTCCGCAGTATGCCGACGCGCACTACAACCTGGCGCTGGCGTACGAAAGACAGGGACAGCGACGACGAGCGTTGCGTCACTGGCTGGCGTACGTGCGCCTTGACCCCGTTGGCCCGTGGGCGAAGCATGCGAAGGAGCAGGCCCGCAAGATCCTCATCACGGAGAAGCTATCGATCGTGAGCCGGCGTGGGCGACTGGTCAAGGCCGCCGGTTAGATTCGTGTTCTCTTGATCGTTCATCTCATACTTGTATATGGTTGCGCGGTTCGACATTGGACTGAACGACTATTCAGTCGTACCTTCAAGATGCTAGACTCACCTTTTCGTGAATACCGTTTGAGGTGAGTGGATGTCGCAGCATGCAGGTCCGATGGCGTTGACGCAGTTGGGTGAAGACGAGCAGATGTTTCGCGATACGGTGCGGCGATTTGCGGTTGAGCAGATCGGCCCGTTGGTGCGGGGCATGGACGAGTCACAGCAGATGGATCCCGCCCTTATTAAAAAGCTCTTCGATCTTGGCCTGATGGGGATTGAGGTTCCGGAGGTGTATGGCGGCGCCGGCGGGAACTTCTTTAACGCGATCCTCGCGGTTGAGGAGATCTCGGCGGTCGATCCCTCCGTTGGCGTGATGGTCGATGTGCAGAATACGTTGTGCATCAATGCGCTGGTTCGGTGGGCGAATGAGGAACAGAAGAAGAAATATTTGACGCGGCTCGCGACCGACACGATCGGATCGTACGCGCTCAGTGAGGCGTCATCTGGGTCTGATGCCTTCGCGTTGCAGACGCGTGCGGTAAAACGCGGCGATGACTATGTGCTGAATGGCCAGAAGCTCTGGATCACCAATGCGAAGGAGGCGGGCCTCTTTGTTGTTTTTGCGACCCTCGATCCGGCGGCCGGCTACAAGGGAATCACGGCGTTCCTGGTGGAAAAGGGCGCGCCCGGCTTCTCGCTCGGCAAGAAGGAAGACAAGCTTGGCATCCGCGCTTCAAGCACCTGTGCGCTGAATTTTAACGATTGCCTTGTTCCGGCCGCGCAGGTCCTTGGCGAACCTGGGAAGGGCTACAAGATCGCCATCGAGACCCTGAATGAGGGCCGCATCGGTATTGGTTCGCAGATGCTTGGCCTAGCAGAGGGCGCGTGGGGCCACGCGACGAAGTGGGCGAAGGAACGCAAACAGTTCGGCAAGACGTTGGTCGAGTTTCAGTCGATGCAGTTCCAACTGGCCGAGATGGCGACCGACATTGAAGCGGCGCGCCTGATGGTCTACAACGCCGCCCGCCTGAAGGACGCGAAGCTCGACTTTCTCAAAGAAGCGGCCATGTGCAAGTACTTTGCCTCCCATGTGGCGGAGCGTGTGGCGAGCCTTGCGGTCGAGGTCTTCGGCGGATCGGGCTTTGTGAAGGACTACCCAGTCGAGAAGCTTTATCGCGACGCGAAGATCGGAAAGATCTATGAGGGGACGTCCTTTATGCAGCTGGCTACGATCGCGAAGTTGACGCTGGGAAAGAGTTAGCCGCATCTGCGACGGATTCGGGTGTTTCGATTCGGCCCGCAAGGCCATACACTACAGGTAGACCGTGGTATGACCACTTCAGCGAAATCCGTGCGCCGCGCCCCGCTGCCCTTTCTTGGGCTGGCCTGTGCGGTCGGGGTGTCCACGATGTACTACAACCAGCCGCTGCTGATGGAGATGGGCCGCACCTATGGGGCTACAGCCGGCCGGACTGGTTTCGTGGCGGTCGCGACCCAGATCGGCTATGCGGTAGGACTACTTGCGTTTGTACCGCTCGGCGACGTGCTGGAGCGCCGCGGGCTGATGATGAGGATGTACGGCACCGTGGCGATTGCGCTGTTGCTCGTGGCCGTTGCACCCAGCCTTGACTTGTTGATTGCAGGCAGCGTGCTGATTGGCATGTTTGCGTCGGTGACCCACGTCGCGCTGCCCATTGCGCCGGACCTGGTCTCGCACGAACAGCGTGGGCGGGCCATCGGGACCGTCATGACCGGCCTGCTGCTGGGTATTCTGCTCGCTCGGACCTTCGCCGGCTGGGTCAGCGGGATCCACGGCTGGCGCTGGGTCTTCGTGGTGGCCGCTGTGATGAACGCGGCGTTTGTCCCGCTGATCGGAAGGGTAATGCCCAAGCTTCCGCCGAAGCAGAAGCTGCGTTACAGCGAGGCGATGAGGTCGCTCTGGACGCTCTTTCGTACGCAACCCCTGTTGCGAGAGTCCTCTTTGATCGGTGCGCTGGTCTTCGCCTCGTTCAGCTGCTTCTGGACGACGCTGGCTTTTTTGCTGCACAGCCACTATGGGATGGGCGCGGGGGTGGCCGGGACCTTTGGCGTGGTCGGCGCTGCTGGGGCCCTCGTCGCACCGCTGGCTGGACGCCTGGCCGACAAACATGGCTCGAGATGGGTCATCTCCGTTGGAATGGCGCTTCTCGCTGTGTCCTATCTTCTGCTATGGGCCGAAGAGAGCGCGCATTGGTCGACGGCCTTCCATGTCGCCGCGCTGGTCGTCGGCGTGGTGGTGCTGGACATGGGCGCGCAGATGACGCAGGTGGCCAATCAGACGCGGATCTTCGGGCTGGTGCCCTCGGCGCGGAGCCGCCTCAATACGGTGTATATGACGGTCTACTTCAGCGGCGCGGCAGCCGGATCGGGGCTTGCGACCATCGCCTGGGTGCACTGGGGCTGGAACGGCGTGTGCATTCTTGCGCTGGGATTGATCGGGTTGGCGGGGACCGCCCACGCGATGGGGCATCGCGGCGCCGGAGACCACTGCAAGGTAACCACCGAAGACGTCTTTATGGAAGCTTGAGCTACGCGGCGGCGCACCTGGGGTGTTGTGGTGAGCGAGGCAGGGCTCGAACCTGCAACCGTCAGCTTAGAAGGCTGATGCTCTATCCAATTGAGCTACTCGCCCGCGCGTGTCCCTTTCGATTGTAGCGGGGAAGCCCCGCTTCAGGGAGTTGGCAGGAGGGAACCGTGTCGTAGCGATTAGCAATTTTTGAGTGGTCGACCTTACCCAGTTTCTAAAGATCGGGGGTAAAGATTACCCGCAAGATAAAAGACCAACCGTAATGAGCGATGCCATACACGCAACCAACAACTCCTGAGACCATCAGAATCACCTGTACCCATGTGGGTAGCTTATCTATGGCTCTTGAAACCATTCCCATGCCATCCATGCTCTCACGCAAATAGCCCCGGCCCATCTCGACCTCCCCCGCAAACCGCTGATTCAAATACACCTTCCTCCTCGTGGATTTTATTTTTTACGTTTTCCGCCCAGAAATCGCATGTCAAGTCCCAAAACCATCTAAACCTAAGAAATAAAACAAGATCGAACTGGCATTTTAGTTCGGCTCAACTCGCTATACTGGATATATAGATCAAAAAGAAGCTGGGCCCGTGGGAATTCAGAAACCCCCGAGGCTAACTCGTTTCGATGCAATAATTTGGACGTAACCCCTTTGTTGTAATGATTTTACAAACACCGACCCGCTGTAAGTTGTTGATTATAATATCTTTAGACGCGAGCAGTAGGGGGGGTACACTCTCGGAAAGGTAGTTGAGCCGTCTAGCTAAGGGCAAGGTCTCGACTACGAACGACAGCCACAACAGCGTCCAGCGCGGCGGCCCAGTTTTCTTCAGCACTCTGCTCATCATGGCCGAGCGCTTTGACGTAAAGGCTGACGGCGAAGCCCTCCTGGGGACCGGCCAAATCGACCATCGCCGGACGAAGGATGCAATCGAGCATCGCGTAGGGACGGTCCAACGGAGCAGCGTGCCGGATGAGGCGGTGCAGCATCTGCTCCTGCAAGTGAAACGAGGCGAAGATCGACCGTTCGCGCCACAGGGTGTCGATGTAGCTGCCGAATCCGGCCGGGGCTTCGTCTGCCCCGACGTCCAAGTCCGTGCGGAGCGCCTCGAGCTCCTCTGCTTCGAGCTGCCATGCGTCACACTTCGCGGTGAAGACGGGAGACCGTGCCGCGTTCAGGGCGCGAAGGGCGTGCATCAGCGGAGGGTAGTGTTCGGCTTCGGGAAGATGGTCGAGATCGTAGGGGTTCTCGCGCAGATCGATGAATCTTCGGTTGCCGGTGCTGTCCGATGGGTCAGACCATGGCACGACAAGGACAGGATCGTCTGCGGAACACTCGGCGGACCATTCAGCAAGCATTAATTGCTATCTTAGCGTCTCAAAGGGTGGGCTGGTGACGAGCGGAGACTTAGGCGTTCGCCAAAAGAAAGCGGAGCAGTGTGTGCTCGGCCCAATAGCCGTCGTAGCCGTTGGTCATATCCGGTTGGGCGAGAAAGGCGCAGTGGCCGCCACGTTCGCTCTCTATCAGCGTTATTTTGGGGTTCGCGTTGAGCTTGTCGCGGCTCTCGGGGGTGAGGCGAACAAAGGGATCGTCCAATGCGTGCAGGACCAGCGTCGGCACGGCGATGCGATCGACCACGCGAGCAGCGGCGGCGCGGTCGTAGTAGTCCTGCGCGCTGGAAAATCCGGAGTAGAGTGCGGTGACGCGATCGTCGAACTCACGCAGTGAACGGATCCCTGTAGCGCGGTTTCGATCGTAGGCGCGAGGGAAGAGCATGGCCTTGCGGCGGTATCGGTTTAATAGGTTATGGAGAAACTTCAACTCGTACAGACGGTTCACCGGCAGATGCAGCGCGTCGGCAGATGCGTCCAGATCGACCGCCGGCGAAACACCGATCACGGACCGGAGCACTGCAGGCGCCGCTGTGCCGAGTTCGCCGGCAAGCTTGAGGACGAGGTTCCCGCCCATGGAATAGCCGATCAGCGACATCGATTGCAGCCCGTACTGCGCGACGAAAAAGTTCATCACGACGAGCACGTCGTTGGAGAGGCCCGAGTGATAAAGCGTAGGCGACAACGCCTCCGTGCCGCCGCAGTTACGCATGTTCATCCGGACGATGTTGCAGCCGGCGCGCCACAGTTTGTTCGAGTTGCCGACGACGTACTGCGAGTCCGAAGAGCCTTCGAGACCATGCACGATGATGGCGGTGGGCCGCTCCGCGCGGACCTGCTCAGGCTGCCAGTGGCAGTGGCAGAGGACCTGACTCGCGATTTGATTTGCCGTCGCGGGCGAGACTTCGACCAACTGGTCCTCGGGCGCCGGCAAGGAGTTGACGCGCGCAAGATAGTTGCCGGCGATGGTCTGCAGATGACCGTTGGTCAGGAAACGCCGGGGTCGAAAATTTGCTGCATGACTGCTGATTGTCTCGATCTCCGCCGTCTGCATCAGCGCTCCCCTGCGTTAGCTCGGGCGAGGAACGCAGTCGCGTTAAGTGCGCCGGTGGGTTCATCTTCGTGCTTGAAGTAGACGTAGACGTCGCGCTGCTCAGCGAGTGCTGCAAAACGCTTCGCGAACGCATCCAGCTCCAATGCGGAGTAGCCGCCGTTCCGCCGCAGCCTGTAGCAGGTGTATCCCGCTGCGGTGTGGACCTCCGGGGTGAGGACATCGTCACTCTCGGCGATGCAGAGTGCGGCGTTGTGCTCGCGCAGGACCGCGTAGGTCTCGTCTGCGAACCACGACTCGTGGCGGAACTCAAACGCAATCGCCGGAGCGTCCTTGGTATGAAGCGTTGGCATACTAAGGAAGCCACTGAGTCGTTCGACATCGACCTTGAAGTTGGGTGGAAGCTGGAAGAGCAGCAGCCCAAGCTTGTCCACCCGCTGCACCGGCTCGAGCGCCGCGACGAACTGGGCCACATCGTCCTCGCAGTCGCGTAGTCGCTTGAAGTGCGTGATTCGCTGCGGCGACTTGAAGCTGAAGCGGAAGCCAGCGGGCGTTGCAGCCAGCCAGCCGTCGAGCGTCCTGGCCGTCGGCAACGCGCGAAAGGTGTAATTTACTTCAACGGAGTTAAGTTGAGTTGCGTAGAACTCGAGGAACCGCTTCGCAGGCGTGCCGGCAGGATAAAAGTCGGGCTTCCACGTAGGATAGGCCCATCCCGAAGTTCCGGCATAGAGACGCGGTGACGATGCGTGGACCGGGGCTTGGGAGATGCGGGACAAGGTTGGGCCGCAGACTTGAACTGATCGGAGAAGTTTGGGGCGGCTAGTGGGTTTCGAACCCACGACATCCGCTGCCACAGAGCGGCGTTCTGCCACTGAACTATAGCCGCCGTATACTGGAATTATAGCACTGGCGCCCCGCCGGGCAATTTTGCGGGAGACGGTGGGGGTCCGATGGCGTTTACCGCAAAACCTGAGGTCCTGTCGCCCCGCCTGAAGCGCGGCGGCAAGGCGTTTGACGACGAAAACCTCGACCTCCTATCGCATGTGCTGGATGATTTCATCAAGATTCCCGGCACTTCGATCCGCTTCGGCCTCGACGGTATCGTCGGCTTCATTCCAGGCATCGGCGACCTGATCGGCGGCATCGCGTCCTGCATCATCATCATCGCGGCCTGGGTCCGCGGCGTCTCCTACGCGGTAATCGCGCGCATGGTGGCCAATGTTGCGATTGAAGTTGTGGTTGGCTCGGTCCCGGTGCTCGGTGATATGTTCGACATCGCCTGGCGCGCGAACCGCCGAAACTACGCCCTGCTTACTGGCACCGTGGACGAGCCGCGAAAGCACACGGTACAAAGCTGGTTCTTTCTCGGTGGTCGCTGTCTTGTACTGGCCGCGCTGGTCATACTACCGGTGCTTCTGCTGACTTGGGTCTTCGATGGTCTCTTCCACGCGTTGTTCGGCCCTGGCGCTCACGGCCTGTTCGGCGCACTGTGAGGCCGTTGCGGACCCGATGCGATAAACTAAAAGTAGTCGGGGCGTAGCGCAGTCTGGTAGCGCATCTGCTTTGGGAGCAGAGGGTCGGGGGTTCGAATCCCTCCGCCCCGACCATGTCGACATCCTAATTCGTCCTAATAGAGAGTCGAAGCCCATGGCCTTTGTTACTTCCACGCCTTTGACCATTTCGGTCCCGCTGTTTCGCCGGTCCGCAGTCGGGAATCCACGCCGGCCTTCACTTCGATCAATCTGCCGAAGAGCCAGAGAAGGTCGGAGAGACGATTCACGTACGCAAGTATCTCGGGAGCTAACTCAACGCCACTGGATACCAGCCGGACCGTATTTCGCTCTGCTCGACGGCAGACCGCGCGGGCGACCTCATAGGCAGCTGACTCGGTATGCGCGCCTGGAAGTGACCAATCGGAGAGCACTCCTTCGATTGTCTCCAATTGGTGGACAAGCTGCGTGAGTGCCTCAACGTCCTCCGAAGTGACCGAAGGGGGTGTCTTTTTGCTCTCGGGCGGAGTCGCCAAACCGGACCCTAAGCGAAACAGCGTGCGTTGGATCTCCTCGGTCCAGTCGTGGATCTCCTTGTTAGTGCAGATGCTGCGGGCAAAGCCAAGCACCGTGTTCAGCTCATCGACGGTGCCATACGCTTCAACGCGAAGGTCTGCCTTCGAGATACGAAGGCCGCCGATCAGCCCGGTCTGTCCACGATCTCCATGTGTCGTTGCGATGCTCATTTTTCTCCTCCTTGCATTTTCATCTATGCCCAGCGATACCTAGATGAGAATTCAAACGGGCAACAGAGCAATGCGATTTCGTCTGCTCCCATGCGTCGTCTTTAGAGTATCCGAGCAATCTACACAGTACGGTACGAAGCACTCCAGCATGAGTGACTACCGCGATGCTGCGACCTTTGACCTGTGCCTCCATCGACAGAGACCTCACTTCATCCAGTATTCGCCGCTCAAATTCACAGAAGTCTTCACCGTCCGGTGCCGGGAGGAGCGGATATTCTGCAATCCAGCGCCGTGCATACGCTTCATCGCGCCGTTCAATCTCTTTCCAGGTAAGACCTTCCCATTGACCAAAGTTGATCTCACGAAGTGCAGGCCGCACCTGGCAGTCGACACCAAACGCCTCGGCAATTGCCCTTCCAGTTGCGTGGGCCCGGCGCAGGTCACTCGAGTAAACCACGCCGATGTTCTCCGCTGACGTTCTGTGGACGAGTTCGGCAAGCTGCGCGCGGCCACGTTCATTCAGCTCAGGATCGGAGTGACCGCAAAAAGTGCCGGCCGTGTCCGTCTCCGCGTGACGAATGAACAGGACTTCACTCATACGGTCCACACTCCACAAAAATAGACGGCAATTTCTGTCAATTGGTTCGTTGTCCCGAAGCAGTCGCCAGTCACTCCTCCGATCTTTCTGGAGTAAAGCCAAGCGCTCAAAGCGACGGCTAAAATCGCTACCAGCAACGGAGCGACGGCCGACCAACGCAGCGCAAGAACGACTACGGCAACGCTGAAGAACGATCCGAATACCAGCGAGGACCAAGAAGTCAGCTTGGCGATCCGTGCTCCCTGGCCGTCCTCTTCCCGCGCCGGTGGAAGGAAGTAGCTCAGCGGCAGCGAACTCCAGCGGCACAATACATGTGAGGCAATGACATACGCGTCAAAGTGTTCGACCGGCAACGAAGCCAAAAGCAGATAGCGCGCCAGCAAAGACAACGCTAGAGCAGTCGCGCCATAACTTCCAATCCTGCTGTCTTTTAGAATTAAGAGGACTTGGTCTTTGGTCCATCCGGCACCAAACGCATCTGCGGTATCTGCAAGACCATCTTCATGCAAGCAGCCGGTGATCAGGACGAGATAAGTAAGCACAATCAGGGCAATCAATGGACGGCCCAGATGTGGCATCAGCAGCCTCTGTAACAGGACGGCACCTGATCCGACAACAAGGCCAATGAGTGGGAAGAACTTGATGGCGCGCGAGAGCGAATCGGCTTCGAACGCGGTCGATGGCATCGGAATGCGCGTGAGAAATTGAAATGCAACTACTATCTCCACCCACAGCCTGCGGACCTGTTGTATCGCGCTCACTTCGCCTCGCTGACGCCGGCAGAGGCGAACGTCGCCATCTCGTTGTAGAGACACATCGCGGATTCGATGATCGGTATCGCCAACACCGCGCCGGTTCCCTCTCCGAGCCGCATATTCAGTGAGAGGATCGGTTTCAATCCAATGTATTCAAGTAGCACTCGATGTCCCGGTTCCTCGGATTGATGCCCGGCAAAGAGATAGCTTCGCACTTGCGGCTCAATCGCAAACGCGATCGCGGCGGCTGCCGTTGAAATGAATCCATCAGCAACTACCGCAGCTCCGTATCGAGCAGCGCCAAGTATAAACCCCGTCATGGCGGCAATCTCCAGTCCACCGACACAACGCAGCACATCGAGTGGGTCTGGCGTCGCACTGGCGCCAGTGGCCGAAAAGTGCTTCTGGATGACGGCTTCGATAATCTTTCGCTTGTGCGTCTGAGCGTCGGTACCCAAACCGGTCCCTTTGCCAGTGACGAGCCCAACAGGCGTGTTGGTTAGTGCGGCAGTGATCGCGCTGGCGGCAGTAGTATTGCCGATTCCCATGTCGCCAACTGCGACCAGCCTGTGGCCCTTGTCTTTTGCCTGTGCTGCCGACGCAAATCCGACCTCAAGCGCCTGCGTCACCTCGGCGTCGCTCATCGCCGGTTCGCGCAGCATGTTGCGAGACCCTCTGCGCACCTTCCAGTTCAATAGCCCGTCCACCGCTTCGAAGTCCGCATCGACACCGACATCGACTATGTTTAACTCGACATTGTGAAGCTTCGCCAACACGCTGATGGCAGCACCATGGGCGAGAAAGTTTAGGACCATCTGGCGCGTCACCTCGCTGGGGTAAGCACTGACTCCTTCGGCGGTGATGCCATGGTCTGCGGCAAAGACGTAGACCGCCTTCTGCAGCGGCACGGCGAAATCTTCCCGCCGAATTGACACCATCTGCGCAGCGATATCTTCGAGCATGCCGAGGCTGCCGAGCGGCTTGGTCAGCGCATCCAGATGGGCCCGTGCACGCGCAAGCCACTCGTCGCTCGGCGACTCTATGGCTGAGGCAATGGTTGAGACAGCTGGCCGGCCCGCAGTGTTCATCCGGCCCTCTTTACCTGATGTTGCATTCGTTCGAGCAACAAAGGGTGACGTCGTGGCGGACAGTTGAAAGCCTTCTCCAAAATGGAGGGCTTCAGAATCTCTTCTGGCGTGCCGTTCATCAGCGGCAAATCTGGACTAAGCAAGAGTACGGAGGAAAAGTTACCTTCAACCAGTTGAAGATCATGAATCGAAGCGAAGATGGTAATGCCTTCGGCGCGGAGGAAGTGCAGCAGATCGATCAGCTCGACCTGTCGCCCAATATCCAGGTTCTGTGTCGGCTCATCCAGCAGCAGCAGCTTTGGTTGCTGCGCGAGACCGAGAGCGATCTTCACGCGCTGGCGCTCTCCGCCGCTCAACTCGTTGAAGATGCGATGCTGCAACCCGGTAATGTCGGCGAGATCCAACGCCTGATCGACTGCGGTGCGATCTTCACTCATTAGTCCTCGTAGGAACCCGAGATACGGTGTGCGTCCCTGCTCCACGACCTCGCGCACAGTGAACTGAAAAGGGACGTCGAGCTGCTGGGGAACGAGTGCGACCGTGCGTGCTACCCTTTTTAGCGCAAGCGTGTGCAGCGGCTCATCGTTCAAAATCACGCTGCCTGACCGGCTCCGCAGTGTACCCGCGGCAAGCTTCAGAATGGTCGTTTTGCCTGCACCGTTTGGCCCAATAAGCGCGGTGCAACTCCCTGCCTGCAGATCGAAGCTCGCGGACTGGACCACGTCGAGGCTGCCATATCCGAAGCTGACATTGCGAAAGCTCATTAGCGGCTTCATAGCACGTAGCTCCGTTTGGTCTTGCGCAGTAGATAGAGAAAGAATGGTCCCCCGATAAAGGCCATCAAAATTCCAACAGGAATCTCAGTTGGCGCAAAGACAGATCGGGCGAGCGTGTCAGCAACTACTAGAAAGATCGCTCCAGACAACGCAGTGACAGGCAACAGGCGAACGTGGTCGGGTCCGAGAAGAAGACGCGCGACGTGCGGTACGATCAGCCCGGCGAAGCTGATGAGGCCGCCGAGCGACACCGCCGCAGCGGTCAGCAACGATCCCGTCAGAATGATGCCGACACGCGTGTATTCGACTTTGATGCCAAGCTGATGGGCATATTCGTCACCCAGGGCCAGCGTATTGAGCCGTCGCATCAGGGGCATCGCAGCCACTATGGCAAGCAGAAGCAGTGCGGCAGTCACAGACAGTTGCGTCCAGTGAGGAATCCCGATCACGCCGTGCAACCATGAGAGCAGAATCTGAGTCGAACCACTTCTGTTGCCGAGTATTTCGAAGAAGTAGCTGGAGTAGCCCAGCATCGTGCTGACTGCAAATCCGGCAAGCAGCAAGGTGATCACGTTTGTTCTGCCGTTTGAACGCGCCAGCGAATAGACAATTGCCATCGTAATGACTGAGCCCGCGAAGGCCAGAAGCGCAGTGGCGCTAAAGCCCAAGAACGAGAGCTGCGAAAAGAAAAAGATGCCGAGACATGCACCGAGCACTGCTCCCCCTGACGAACCGATGACGTAAGGGTCTGCCATCGGATTGCGAAAGAGCCCCTGGAACATAAGTCCTGAGATCGCCAATGCCGCGCCGACCACTGCTGAAGCCAGAACCCGGGGCAGGCGAATCTGTAGCAGGATAATCTGTTGTGTCTCGGTCAGCGGATGATGATGCCCTAAGAGAGCAGCCAAGATCGCTCCTGGAGAGACGCGGACAGCGCCCGTCGCGAGTGAGAACAGGACGACGGTCACTAGCGCTATAACCAGTAGCGAAACCAGCGTCACGAAGCCAACCCTGCCCTTCGGCAAGCGCTCGTCGAAGGGACGCGTCTCCGGCGCCTGCTTCTGGACTGGCTGAGGAGCAGAGGCCAAAGGCGGCACTGTAGTCCGGGTTGTTTCAGGAGTTACTTCAGTCCCCAGGACTCACCTCCGAAGTTGATCTTGATTCCGGATCGAAACGTAAACGGCAGAGAAGGGAAGCCGAACGACTGCGCATAGTGTTCGCTCAACAGGTTCTGGATATTCGCATAGGCCGTCAGGCGCGATGTGACCTGATATCCCCCGCTCAGGTCGAGCCGCTCATAGGACCCATCCAGATTGCGGTTTGGCAGCAACATGTCTGGACCGTAGTTAGGATCGAAGAGGAAGTCGCTGTCGTCCCGCCGCCCGACCAGTGTACCCGTGAGCGAGCTGTAGAACTTCGAGCGCGTGTAGTTCAGGCCAAAATACCCTGAGTGAGGAGCGACGCGAAACGGTCGCGCACCCACCAGCGGCGAGAACGCACCGATCGGAATGTCACCGAAGTTGAACGCGGGGTTGAATGATTCGCCCACACCTTGGTCGCTCGAAAATGAGCTCTGCACTACAGCATCGGTATAGGTATAACCGGCGCGGGCGAAGAGGCGGTTATTGATCTTGAACTCCGCCTCAAACTCAACGCCCATGGAGCGGAACGCCTCTGAGTTGATATAGGCACCGAACTGCAGTGCCGGCAGGTTCGCCACAGGTACTCCAAGTTCAACAAGCCCCGCTGGCGGAACGTCTTCGATGCCGTTTGTAAATTCGTTATGAAAGTAGGTCAGACCCACCCGCGCGCGACCGTTCCACAACTCCTGGTCGACACCTCCATCATAAGTACGCGATTCCTCGGGGCCAATCTGCCCAACATGGAACTGCGCGATAAGCTGGGCCCCATCCGGCAACGCTGAGAGAATATCGTAGACGGAGCTGGCCTGCTGTGAGACGGTCGGCTCCTTGATACCCTTGCCAAAGCTGGCGTGGAGTTTCGTTCCACTTAGCCACCCTGTTGCGGAGGGGCGTGCAAGATAATAGGCGACCGAGGCGCGCGGCGTCCCTGCCAATCCGAAGAGTCCGTTGTCCTCGATACCGCTTCCGACGTTGTAGTAGAAACGATTGCGGACGTCGCCGGAGATTTGAAGGGTGTAACTATAGTTGCCGCGGTTGACGAGACTGGCCGGCGAACCTGTGAACTGCGTCGAGCCGCGCTCGGCCTCATACTTGAAGGCGCCAAGCGCTACAAAGTGCGGACTAATGCGATAGTCCGTCTGTGCATAGACATAGTCACGGTTTGTAATGGTGGCAAACTGGTTCGGATACTCTCCCGCGAATTGAAAGATCGCCTGGCCTGTGACGCTATACCCGTTTGCTCCGTTGATCGTGATCGGTGCGCCGAGGAAGTTTCCCGAACCGTCGGGATCCGGAATACCGGTCGCTGCGAAGTCGTCGAACTGCGAGTTGAGACGCAAACCACCATAGCGAATCTCATTGTGCCACTTCTCTGTTGCCTGATTGTTCCACGAGCCACTGTAATAAGTGTTTTGCGTCTTCTGCGCCGCGTCGTCAGGAATGCCATACAGCAGAATGCCGTTGGGCTGTCCAACAGAAGCAGAAAGATGGCGTACCGTGAAGCGAAAATCGTTCGCCGGGTTTGGCGCCCATCCAAAGTTGCCGACGTACGTAGCATTGTGGAAGGAATCATTCGGCAGATTGTTGCGGCTGTCGAGGCGCCCGAAGGCGGTATAGTAGTCGAACCGCCGCGCGACGCCGCTCCCGGTCACCTCTTCGTGATAGGTACTGAAGTTGCCACCGTCGCCCACATAGGTAAACAAGGGCAGCTTGGTTGTGCCTCGCGTTGTCGTCATGCTGACGACGCCGGCAAGCGCGTCCGAGCCATACAACGCACTGTTCGGCTCTCGAAGGACTTCGATCTGTTCAATGCCCACCGTGGTGAAGTTCGAAAAATCAACTGCGCCACCGATGTCGTTCACCGGAACATCGTCGATCAACACCTTGTTAGCGTTCGTGCTGCCACCGCGAATCGAGAGCCCCGTGGCACTGCCAATCTCGCCGGTCTGCGTCACCTGCAGCCCTGGAACTTCACGCAAGGGTTCCTGCACTTCAACGTACTGTCGGTAGTCGTCCGCGGTCAAAATCGTCACGGAAGCGCCAATCTGAGCGATGGGGGTGGGCGTTGCCGTGGCTGTCACTGAGATTTGCTGCGTCAGAGTTGGCGTGGCCAGTGTAACGTCCAACTCCACCCTTTCCGACTTTGTAACGTAGACCGACTCACTTGTTGTGCTCTGAAACGTAGGCGCAACGGCCCGCACCTGGTAGCGCGCAGACGAAGGGACATCAAAAATGTAGTTTCCTGCCCCATCTGTGGTCGTTGTTTTCACGACCGCAGTATTATTCATCAATTGGACTGTGGCGCCTACAATGATCGCTCCCAGTGGATCTTTTACAGTTCCATGCAGAGAGCCCTGGTCTGCGGCAAACGCAGGAACTGACAATGAAAGAAGCGAGACGACGAGCAGACAGACGGCTGAAAAAACTGCAGACGATTTGCAAATTGTGCAGTGCATAATTTTCCCCCTCGGGTAGTGGAACAAGGCCGGTCTCCTGGCTTACGCTTCATCGAACCGTGGCTGCCTTCCCGGAATCGCTTCCAGTGGCGTTGTGCTTCCATGCCGCGGCCCTCTGCGCTTACAGTTACGGGGTAGTGGCGGATTCTCACCGCGCTTCCCGACACCTTGTTTTTGGTGGATGGTTACAAGCTGAACGCTTCAGCTCAAGGATGAAATTGTTTTGCGAGGTCCTCCAATGCATCGATCGCGACCGGGCTGGCGAAGTTGATCCGGCGGTCTACGTAATAGGCGCGGCGCGCTTTGATCGCCGCCATACTGCTCCAACCTGGACGGTCCTGCAACACTTGAAACGTCGTCTTGCCGCCGCGTACCAGCAGCAGCGCATCGGGCGCGCGCTCCAGCAAGACCTCCATGCTGATCACCGGCCACTCCATAGGGAGATCATCGGTCACCGAACGCCCTCCCGCCGCCTCGATGATCTCCGTGATGAACGCGTTTTTGCCGATGGTTGTAATTGGGTCATACCAGATCGGCATGAAGACCCTCGGCGTTGGCTGATCCTTGGTTCGGGCCCTTACCGCATCAACGCGTTGCTGTAGGCTATGGACCAGTGCATCGGCCTCTGGCGTTCGGTTCAGGGCGGTTCCAATGGTTTCTACGGAGTGAAATATCCCTGCCAATCCATGCGGGCTTATCAGAAATACTGGAATGCCTACGCGCTCAAGTTGATTGGTCACCTCCATCGGCCCCGTTGGCTGCACGCCGATCACAAGATCGGGACGCATCGAAAGGATGGTCTCGATTGAAGGATTAATCAGGTCGCCAACGCTTGGCTTCTTCAGCGCGGCAGCGGGAAACTCCGTGTAGTCGCTGATGGCGACTACATCATCGCCAGCGCCGAGTGCGAAGACTGTATCGGTCACGTTTGGCATCAGGCAGATGACGCGATGGGGATGGTCCGGTACCACCACTTTGCGTCCCATCTCATCAGTAAGTGTGCGGCTCGCGAAGCAAGGGGCCGCAGCAGCGAAAATTATGACCAGCGAAAACAGAGACAGTGCCCGTTTCATGCTGTCACCGCCTGCGCCGTCCGCGTCTGCCGAATCGACGCGACGAAGTTCTCTGCCACCGCCGGATTCGCCCGGAAGTGCAGATGGATGTAGCTCGCAAGCACATTACCCTGCTGAAATCCTTCCATCTCCTCTTTGCCGGACAAAGAATATTGCACGTGATAACTCGTTCGCAGGTCGCCCTGCGATGCGATGCGCGAGTAATGGAAGCTATGCCCGCGAACGACAGTGCCCTTGCGTCCCAGCAAGCAGTCCTTGGTGAACTCAACCGTGACGTATCCAAACTGGACCAGCTTGTCAGTCATCTGCATCGAGAGCGGCAACACTCCGGCCATTGCGTAGCTCTCGGCCTCTACGCTGAGGCTGTGCGACAGATACAACATCCCGCCGCACTCTGCGTAGATCGGCTTGCCCGAGGCAGCGAACGCACGTACCTCTTCGAGCATCTCCCGATTGCCGCTCAACCTTTCCGCGTGCAACTCGGGGTATCCGCCACCGAGATAGAGTGCATCGAGGCCGGAAGGCAGCGAATCGTCGTCGAGCGGACTAAATCGAACGATCTCGGCCCCTTGCTCCCGCAACAAATCCAGATTGTCTTCGTAGTAAAACGAGAAGGCATGATCGGAGGGGACACCGATTCGCACGATGTCATTGGACTGTGAATTGACGGTTCGCTCAGACCCGCCTTCGGCCATCTCCAGCCCACACTCCAGGTCGAGCAAGCCAGCGAGATCGATGTGCTTTTCTGCGACCGCCGCAAGCGCGTTAATCGCAGCCTCTTGGTCCTCCGCGGGCCGTTCAGCAGCTCCGTATAAGCCGAGGTGCCGCTCCGGAATTGTAATCGCCGGCTCAATCGGCAGCCATCCCAGGACCTTCGTCTTGCAGCAAGCGTCAATGGCGTCACGCAGCATCTCTAAGTGCCCCTGGCTCGCCACACGATTTAGAACCACTCCGGCAAGCCGCAACTCTGGGTCGAACATTTCAAACCCAAGCACGACCGCGGCTACACTTCGCGCACTCTTCGCGGCATCGACGACAAGCACCACCGGCAGCTGCATCAGTTTAGCTATCTCTGCGGTGCTGCCACTCTCCGTAGCGCCGCTTTTGCCGTCGAACAACCCCATCATGCCTTCCGCAACCAGCACATCGGCATCACGGGCCGCGGTCCGCAAAACACTCCGATTGGCTTCGACGCTCAGCATCCACGTATCAAGATTGCGCGCCGTCCGTCCGCATACCCTCGTGTGATGAGCGGTGTCCAGGAAGTCGGGGCCACATTTGAATGGCTGCACCGCGAGCCCGCGCCGTCGCAGCGCAGCCATGATCGCCAGCGTAACCGTCGTCTTCCCGACACCACTCGCAGTGCCTGATACCAGCAGTCCTCTCACAGGGTCACCTCGACATGTCCCTTCAAGGCAAGTGGTAGTCCAGCCACCATCAACACCACATCATCGGCGACCCTTGCGACCCTCTGGTTGATCTCACCCAACAGCTCGCGATACCTGCGGCCCAGTGGATACTCCGGAACCACTCCGCTCCCCACCTCGTTTGAGACCGCCACAACCGCGCATTGGATCGTCCGCAGCGCCTCGCACAGCGCCTCGATCCTGCTCTCGATTGTGACACCGCCCTCGTCCTCTGCCTCCAGAAGATTGGCCGCAAATAGCGTCAGGCAGTCCACCACGATCACATCGCATTCGAGCTCGTATTGGGCCAGCACCTTCGACAACTCGAGCGGCTCCTCGACGGTCAGCCAGTCCTTGGGCCGGTCTTCGCGATGGCGCTGGATCTTCACTCCCATCTCCTCGTCCGAAACCTTTGCCGTCGCCACAAACACCACGCGACGCGACTGCTCGGCAAGCTGCTGCGCGTAACGGCTCTTGCCGCTGCGCGCACCACCAAGCACCAATGTCACCGTACCTTGGCGCGTCTCCTGCATCGTCAGCTCCTTGCTCGTGCGAAAAACAAACACGGAGCAGAGCGGGAATTAATTTAGGCAGCGCTCGTGCAGACCTTCTTCCAAGGTCAGCGAGAATGCTCTTCAGCTCTCCCAGCGAAGCTGAATTAAGCCTGATAGGCCTCCGGCGGGTCTCCTGACTTGCGCTTCACCAAGCTTTGACTCACCTTCCCGGGACGCGCCCAGTGGCTTAGAGGAAATTGTCAAAACTCTCAGCGCTTACAGTTACGGGGTAGCGACGGATTCGCACCGTCTTCCCAACACCAGATTAGGAAAAGACTATCCCGCCCACACCCCGCGGTCAAATTGTGACAAGAGGCAGGACTACACGAAGACAGTTACTTCATCTCGATAAACTCTCGCGCAGCGGCCCGCGAATCCCGCACCAGGTCGGGAAGCCCCACCCCACGATAACCATTGCCCAGGAGCCACAATCCATCGAGCTTCTGCACTCTTTCCGCTAACTCGGCCATTCGCTCCAGATGTCCGACAGCGTACTGCGGAAGGCTGCGCGGCAGTCGCCGAACGACGGTCATCTGTGGCTCCGGCAGAGGTCCCAATATTCTCGCAAGCTCCAGCCGTGCCACCGCAGCCGTCTCATCGTTGCCGCAGCGCATTAGCCGATCGGCTGCCTTCCCACCAAAGAACGCCCGGACCAGCCGCCCACCTTGCGGCACCCGGTCGTCGAACTTCTGGTCCACAAACGTACACGCGAGCAAAAGGCTGTCCCCACCGGTCGGCACCAGAAACCCAAACCCAGGCGGTACCGCGAACTTTGCAGCGTCCGGAAATCCAAACCCTACCACCACCGCCGAACTTGCCTCCATCTCCATCAACTGGGCCGCACGCTCATCCACGGGCCCAAGCAGCGTACGGGCCATATCCACCGGCGCCGCCATCATCACCGCATCGAACCGTTCCACACCTCTGGCCGTTCCCACCAGCCAGCCCTCGTCGCCATACGATACGAATTGCACCTCTGCCGCGAGCCGCACCCAATCTTCTGGAATCGCGGCAATCATGCGATCCGCCAGCGTCCCCATGCCACTCTGCAACGTTGTAAAGATCCCATCAGCATTTGGAGCAGAGATGCGCGACTGCAACGCAGCGATCAAACTGCCGTGCTCCCGCTCCATCGCCACAAACGGGGCCATCACGGCCCGCACGCTCAGCTTCGCGACATCGCCGCCAAACACTCCGCTCAGCAACGGCGCCCCGATCTTCTCCAGCACCTCGTCGCCAAAGTGCCGGCGCACAAACTCCGCAACGCTCTCGTCTTCCACAGGAGCGCTCGCGCGCAACTCGTCCGCCCGCGCCACTTCGTCGCGATACGCCTGCTTCGCCTCCGGGCTGAACAATTCCGATGAATCGAGCGCATCGAGATCGACGGGCACCATCATGCGCATCCCGTCGGGCATTGCCTGTAGCTTCTTGTCGATCAGCACGTAGGTCTTGCGACTCGCGTCGTTCGAAGCGATCACCTCATCGCTCAGGCCCAACTCCTTCACGAGCTCAAGCGCCCATGGCTTTTCGGTCACCCACCCATCCGGTCCACCCTCGATTACAAACCCGCCCTCACGCACCGTCTCTACGATCCCACCCAGGCGGGTCGAAGCCTCGAACAGCACAACGTGTATGTCGGCGCCACTGCGGGCCAGACGTGCCAACTCATACGCTGCCGTCAGCCCAGCCACCCCGCCGCCGACAATGGCAACTCGCTTCATCGTCTCTCCATAAAAATTTTGCAAAAAAGCCGAAACCGCGGCCCCGCATCCGGGCCTCTCGACAGCCTATACCTGTGCGGGCACCGTTATCTCATCGACCGTCGCTTTATACTCGCCGGAGACGACCTCCGCTAACGCTTTCACCAGCAGAGGTGAGTCGTTTAGGCTCTCTGCCCGCCACAGCCTCAAGCCCAGTTCGTCTGCCGTCTGTCGAAACGCGATATCGATGTCGTAAAGAATCTCCACGTGGTCGCACAGGAAGCCCACCGGTTGCATCACGACGCCCGCATGTCCCTCGGCCGTGATCGCTTTCAGGGTATCTTCCACCGTTGGTCCAATCCACGGTCCACCGCCGATGCCCTGGCTCTGAAACGCAAAAAACCAATCACTATCACCGAAACCAACCGCAGCCATTCGATCCGCCACCAACTGCGCTGTGCGCTTCGCCTCAACGGGATAAGGATCGGGCGAACTCTGCACCGGCGTTCCCGGCCTCGCTCCCGTAACGGAAGCCTCGCCCGTCATGATCGTTCGGCACGGCACGCTGTGCGCTGTGAACAGCACCGGCACCCGCCATCCCGACTCGGCACAGGCCTCTGCCCAAACCGGCCGCAGCTTCTCGGCAAACGCCTCTGCCAGCAGCGGGCTCTCCGCCCATCCAGCCACAAACTCCACCTCGATCCCCGCCGCCGCGGCCAGCACCGCCCGCCTGTACAGCCCAACGCTGGTACGCGAATTTTGTGGAGCCAGGCACACCGCTTTGATGTGCGTCACGCCATCGGTTCGCATCTGCGCAATGACGTCTGCAACATATGGATGCCAGTTCCGCATTCCTACGTACACTTTTTCGCCACCCAGCGCCTGCTCGAGCAGATGGCCCTGCGTCATCGTCCACTTCGTCAGCGGAGGGGCCTCCGCACCTGGCGTCTCCCGCAGCCCGATCTGCGCATACCGATGTTGCAACTCTTCCACGACCTCCCGCGGCAGTGCTCGCCCACCGGTCACCTTACTCAGATACTCCGCCATCTCACCCAGAACGTCTGGCGTCCCATGCGCGAGCAGCAACACTGCGCTCTTTGCTGTCTCCAGACTCCCCGTTGCTTGGCTCACCGCTCGCTCAACTCCTTCACCCATTCCACTACCCGTATCACGTTCTCGACGGGAGTCGCCGGCACAATCCCATGTCCCAGGTTGAAGATGTGCCCAGGTCGTCCCGCCGCCGCGTCTAGCACCTCGCGCACGCGCTCCTTCAGCACCTCCTCCGGAGCAAACAGCGCAATCGGATCGAGGTTCCCTTGCACCGCACATCCCTGACCCACGGCCTTCCAGCCCACGTCCAATGGCACCCGCCAGTCAAGCCCAATCACGTCGGCACCCGTCTTGCCCATTGCCGGCAGCAGGGAAGCGGTCTCCACGCCGAAGTAAATCACCGGCACGCCCATTGCCTTGATCTGCTGCACCAGGTCCCTGGTCCAGCCGAGGCAGTACTGCGTATAGTCGCCGACACTCAGCTTGCCCACCCAGCTATCGAAGACCTGGATCACGTCCGCCCCGGCCTCCACCTGCTGCCGGGCATACGAAACCAAAACAGTGACAATCTTCTCCATCAGCAGCGACCATGCTGCCTCGTTCGAGTACATCAGCTTCTTCGTCTCGATGTAATTGCGGTCTCCACCACTCTGCTTCCCCCCCTCGACCATGTACCCGGCAAGCGTCCAGGGAGCGCCACAAAAACCGATAATTCCCAGCGGGTCCCCACCGGCCCTCGGCCTGGCAAAGTGCGTCGCTACCTTCTCGATAGCCCGCGCCACATAGTTCAGTTCGTCAACGCGGTCGGTCCTGAGCGCCCGCACCTGCTCGAGCGTCCGGACCGGCGTATGCACCACCGGCCCCTCACCTGCGACAAACTCAAAGTCCAGTCCCATCGGCGTAAACGGCAGCAATAAATCGGCAAAGATAATCGCCGCATCCACACCCAGCCGTTCCGCAGCAGTAATCGTAACCTCCGCCGCAATCTCTGGCGTCCGGCATATCTCCAGCAGCGAATGGTGCTTCCGGACGGCCATATACTCCGGCATATACCGCCCGGCCTGCCGCAAAAACCAGACTGGCGTCCGATCCACAGGGAGCCGCAGGCAAGCCCGCACAAAGCGGCTTCCACCCGTAACCTCATCGACGGTCCGCTGCGCCGCCGCACTACCTACGAATGCATCACTCAAAAGGGCTTCCTCTATCCTCTTTTGAGCCTAGCACCAGCCCCCGCGCCCGCGCACTCGCCTCACGGCCCGCTATTAATGAAAGACCAGAATTTCGCTCAGAAATTAACGCCGAACAACCCAAGAGTTCCGCCCGCTCAGCCCTCAAGCCGGAACGTAAACTCTTCAATTACAGGGTTTGTCAGCACTTCCCGCGCAATCCGCTCCACCTCGGCTTGCGCGACGTTCTGTTCCAATCCATCCTCCAGAGTCAGCAGGAAATACTTCCCCTGCCGTACATCCGCAATGCCGCGATATTCCATTCGCCGCAATGCATCTGCAACTGTCTGCCCCTGGGCATCCAGCACCGTTCGTTTCAGCGTGACATAGACATGGGCCTTCATCCTGACTGATTATAGACAAGGTGCCGCTTCTGCCTCCCACGACTGCAGGGCCACCCAGGTATACCCGAGGCCGCTACCGGCATCCACCTGCAACCACGAAGTTTTTCCCAATAGAGAAGAGAAACCCGATTTTATGACGAACTATCTTGAGCTCCCCGTCGGGCCGAACAGTCCCGAGGTCATCAACGCCGTTATCGAGATCCCCTATGAGGGCTCCAACAAGTACGAGTACGACAAGGAACTCCACGTCTTCCGTCTCGACCGAAACCTCTACTCCCCCGTCCACTACCCTGGGGACTACGGCTTCATTCCAAGCACTCTGGCAGACGACGGCGACCCACTCGACGTCCTGGTTCTTGTCGACGCACCCAGTTTCTCCGGCTGCGTCATGGAGGTCCGTCCCATCGGCATGTTGGAAATGCTCGACCAGGGCCTCGGTGACGAGAAGGTCCTCTGCGTTGGCAAGAATAACCCCCGCTACAAGGACGTCTGGAACTTCTCCGAGATCTACCCCCACATGCTCCGCGAGATCACCCACTTCTTCTCCATCTACAAGGACCTCGAAGGCAAGCGCGTCGAAGTCAAAGGCTGGCGCGACGCCTCCTTCGCCCGTACCAAGGTCGCCGAAGCCCAGCAGAACTTCATCGACAACAAAATAACCCCTCGGCCGAAGCCCGTCCCCATCAAGCAGGCGGAGAACCAACAGAGAAGGGCCTTCGACTAAACGGCTTTTCTTCCCGTCTGAGTCGCCGCCCGCGCAATTAGATAGATCAAAGGCCCGACGGCGGCCACGATCGCAGCGAAACCCAACGCGGGGAGCCCCGCCACGTGCTCGGCCCGTGCTGCCCACAATGCAAACACAATCAGCATTGTCGGCCCTAGGCCCATCGCTACCGTACCCCACAAACCGCCTGGCACCTGGAACGGCCTTATCAACCCAGGCTCCTTGACCCGCAGCACCACCAGCGAGACGAACTCCAGCACCAGCGCAGCCCCATAGAGCACCAGGTCGATCGAGATCAGCCGCTCAAACGACAACCCCAGCGCCAGCGCCCACGCGACCGAACACAGCACGACGCTTACCCACGGAACTCCCGCCGCTGTCTTCCACGTCACCATCTTCGGCAGCAATCCCTCTTCAGCCAGCGCATAGGGAACCCGCGTATAGCTCATCATCAGTGCGTTGAACATCCCAAATCCATTAATCGTCCCACCCAATACCACGCATAGCGCCAGCCACGGCCCGACCACGTCCCGCGCCGCGTCCGTCCAAGCCCCCGTCGAAAACCTGTCCGCCGGAATCCCCGCCATTGCCACGGCGGCCAGCGGCAGAATATAGGTCATCGCCACCAAACCAACCGCTACCAGCATCGCCCGCGGATAGTTCTTCTGCGGCTCCACCACCTCTTGCGCCACCGTCGAAGCATTGTCCCACCCCATGTAATTCCAAAGCGTTACCGAAACCGCACCGGCAAAGTCTGCTCCCGCCGTAGGCACTCCTCCAAAGGACTCGGACCCGCGGTGCCCACCGGCCAGCCCCTTCCACAATCCCACCGCCGTCAGCACCACAAAAGGCGACAGCAGCAGACAGAACAACCCGACCGAGCCCTCACCCACGGCCCTCGCTCCGCGCAGGTTCCACACCGCACACAGCACTACCACCGCCAGTGCCCACAACGTCCCGCGCGCGCCCGCCGTCCACGCCGGCTCAATTCTTCCCAGATACAGCACAAAGATGACCGGGTAAATCGCCATGTCGAACACACTTGCGGCCAGACTCAGCCAAGCCTCCTGAAATCCCCAGAACCCACCCAACGCCCGTCTCACCCAGCAGTAGTACCCACCCTCCTCCGGCAGCGCCGAAGCCAGTTCTCCCACCATCAGGCTTGTCGGCAGGCTCCAAACCAGCGGCACCAGCGCGAGCAGGAGCAGCGCCCGCTCGTACCCCGCCTTTCCGATGATGTCCTCCAACCCATATGGCCCACCTGACACCATAAAATAGGTCGCCGCAATCAACGGCAGCAGCCGCATCTTCTTCGAGCGTCTCAGCCCTCGCGCCACCCCACCCCCTCGTACTTTCCCAGCAGACACAAATCTACCCGACCTTGCCGTCATCCCCCAGCCTCAAGCTATAATGGCCTCAGCCGGAGCAAAAGAAACAAGCAGAAACAGGTTTTTTGCTCAAGTAACACAGAGACGGAGAGTTGGCCGAGTGGCTGAAGGCGGCGGTTTGCTAAACCGTTATAGGGCGAAAGCTCTATCGGGGGTTCGAATCCCCCATTCTCCGCCAGTCTTTTAGAATCAATAGCTTACGACATTGGCTACACTAGTGGTTACACAATCGTAAAGTGATAATCGGTACGAGCCGCTCCTGACGGGTATTGACCCTTGAGGAGTTCAAGATGCCCGTACCTGCAGTCCGCCTAAAAATCAGAGTGAGGCTTTCCAACGGAAGCCGAGCCTACGTCGACCCGGTCTTTTCTTCCAATGGAAAGCTGAAGCCGCTTTACGCGGTCGTGAACGGCAAGCCTGAACATCATCTAGAAGGCGTCTACAACCTCCGGTACTTCAAGGCTGGCAAACGCGTGTGGGATGCCGTCGGCACCGATGCTCAGCTGGCCCTGACCGCCAAACTGCGAGTCGAGCATAAGCTTCAGGCGGTTTCTTTGGGTATCACGGATTCGGATCCCATCAAAACCGCAGGCAAGACTGACCTCGCTGTTGCCATCAAGGAATATCTCAGCGACACTGCCAAGGCAAAGTCAAAGCGTACCCTCTACGCTTACACCCGCACCCTCACGGTGTTCGCATCGAGCTGCTCCCGGTAGTACATGGAACAGATCAACCGGCGTGACGTCCTCAATTACCTCGACCGTCTGAAGACGTCCGGCAACGTGCCACGCTCCGTAGCGAACTATTCGAACTTCCTGAAGATCTTCTTCAACCACAACAAAATCACCTGGCCACTCGAGAAGACCGACCGGGTGAAGTTCACCGACAAGGTCGTCTCCGCCTATGAGCCTCACGAGATCAATGCCCTCCTGGCCGTTCGCTACATGGCGGGACGTGAACTTTACCGCGAAGACCTTCAGCGTGACTGAAAAGCTCGACCTCGGGTTCATTCCGAAAGATAAGGAGGAAGGGGAGATTCCTATCCCCGATTCGCTGATCGATAGGCTCCGGGCCCGCCGCAAAAAGTATCCTGACAGTCGCCTGATCTTTCCCGGTAAGGGCGGAAAACCCAATGGTCACTTCCTGCGCATTCTCAAGGGACTTGCTCTGCGTGCGGGCATGAACTGCGGGCATTGTTACAACAAGAAGGGCAAATGTTGCGCAACGAATCCTGTGTGCAAGCGTTTCGAGCTTCATCGGTTCCGGAAAACATTCGCCACCATGCACCATGAGGCCAGAGTTTCGGCACGTACAATCCAGCTTTGGCTCAGGCACTCCGACTTGGAGACGACGTTGAAGTATCTCGCCGCAAGCGACCATAAGAGTGAGAAGACCCGGGAGCAGGTCAACAACACTTTCGCGTTCGTGAAGGTAGCCGCATGTTCAAGCTGTCGGGATGCCGAAGACAAACTTATTGGCGAACATATTCAAGGTCGACATGATCGGGCGGGTATTAGCCTTCATGAAGCGACACGGAGCTCCACTAAATACAATTGTCAACCAGCTCAGGCAGCGGACTAGCTACGTCCGCGCTAAGGAAGTGATGGCTATCCAAGCGCCAGGCCGTAAGGTCATCCTCGCTCAGACTATTCGGCTTCTTGCCAAGCTTCACGGCAAACCTAATAATCTGCCTCGAGGAAGGCGCATCTGCTACGTCCCAAACGTTACGCCACTCTTTAGAAACTTCAAACAAGGGAGCCACCCACCCCGACTTAGTAGCAACATTAAGCAGAGCGCTTACGTAGTTGCTATAGCTCCGTATCGAGCTCGGCTTGTACGCGCCAGAACGAAGATAATGGACGAAGGTTTCCCTCTCAGATTCCAGCATTTCAATTGGCGTTTCTTCAGCATGCTTATTCAGGAACCGAAGAAACTGATTCAAGGTTGACTAAAGCATGCCCGTCTGCTTGCCCGCTGTCTTGGTCACTACGAGGGAGAGATCCTGAAGGGTGGATGGGGCGGTTTGGGCGTCGCAGCCTTCGTAGGCTACATAAGCAATTTGAGTTCCATCAGGTTGATAGGCTGAAAACATATATGTATTTCTCCAATTGTAACGGAACCTATTACATAAAAAATTTGCATATAAAATGCGAAGCTAGGCGCTGATTACTGCCAAACTCGGAAGTTCACGCATAACCCGCAGACTCCCGAGATATAGCGACGCCAAGCGAAGGACAGCGAAGCTAAACGTCCTTAGAGTTCTTGCTCCCAGAAAGAAACTCTTCGAGGTCAACGGGAAGAAAACGGGCCCGCCCAATCAACTTCCGGCTGGGCAGACCTCCATCGGCGGCCCGGCTCTGGATCGTGCGGACCGACACGTCGAACAAGGACGCGACGTCGGCGTTAGTGTAGGTGGCCTGCAACGTGAGCTCCTTGACGTAGAGCAGGGCTTCGAGCAGAGGGTAGGCGGGTTGGTTCTTCGGATCCATGGTGGTGATGCTCCTTTGGTGCGCTTCCGGCTAATGTGCCAGGTCTACTTAGCGCCTCAGAGATCAATACCCATGCGGAGGCGGGGAGGGTGATTACGCACGAGTATTTATTTTGGGACGGTCGGGTGGCGCGAACGAAAGCCAACGGGTTGGCTAACGTCAGGACGGCGCAATGTGGAGTTGGTTCCAGTTATCCCGATCGATGATGACGGCGGATCATTCCCAGGAAACCGGTCACGGTCACTTCTCCCCGCAACCGGGGCCCGACAGGACGACGGGCACGCGGCACACAAGATCACGGGGAACAAAGGTTGAAGGAACGGGCTGGGTGCCCTTGAGAAATCTTTGCCGCTTAATTGGAGGAGGCCGCCGTCGGGGGGTATTGAATGACTGGGCCCGTAGTGGCCCGGCACGTAAATCGCAATACCGGAGAAACAAATCCATGGATGTCAATGTAGCCAGCAAGCCAATCCCTCCTGTCGTGCCGCGCAGGTCGTCATGTCAATGAATGAACTCACACCTGTCAAACCCGCTGAAGGCGCATCCCCGGTCCCCAATACGGCAAAGCATTCCCCGCTGGACAAGCTCGCTCAGCCAAAGATGGCTTTGCCCGGCGTCCGGAGCCAGCACAAGCCGTCCCCGGTCACCGCCGATTTCGGGAGCCAGAGCCACTCGATCCCTGGTAATCACGTGAGCAACCCGTTGCCGAACCCGACCTCCGGCACCGAGGTAGCCAGGAGGGACTTGGCAGCCACATCGAAGGGTAGTGACGTGCCGCAGGCGTCCGCTACCAACCTTAACCTTAATGATGACAAGGAGAATGTGACCTCCGGCCTTGGGATCCCGGAAGACCGGCAGGAGACGGCGCTCGCTGGCGAGATCAAGGAAATCGAGTTCCTGCTCGCTCAAATGCCCGCGTTTCTCAATCAGCGTCTTTGCCAGTTTGGAAAGTGCAGCAAATCGCTTGTCCTTTGGTAAGCGCCGTTCACGAATTGCGGTTGTCTCTTCAGAACTGATTCCCTGTTGGA
>DATHQG010000111.1:0-5772 GCA_035483075.1 Edaphobacter sp.
GGTCTGCAAATAGCTGTCGAGGCGGACCACACTCGCGAACCGTCTCATGCAACGCCACGAAGACCGGATGCATCGACCTTTCCGGTGTGTCATAGCACTCGTCCAACATCAAGCCCCACGTATCAAGTAGACGAGTCGCAACCGCAGGATCGGCGACCTCATCGCCCAGGTCATCGGCCACTCGGCAATATGCATAGATGCTCTCAAAGTGAGGTCGCGCCTTGCGCGGCAGGAAGAAGGTCGCGACGTGGAAGTTCTCGTAATGCCTCGTCGCGAGATCACGACACCAGGCCTGCGACTCCGCAAGTGTCGGCCGCTCCAACGGTGTCAGGTACTCCGGCGGTGCGCCCAGCAGCGCATGTTGCATCACAATCCCGTCGCTCACCGCAGCACCCCGCCTGGAAAGATCGCGGTCTTAATCTCCCGAGACCCGCCGTCCCGACTCATCATCCGCGCAAAGATAGCAGGCACCTCGTCCAGTCCTGCTCGGCCGGTGATGTAATCAGAACAGTTGAAGCGTCCACTGGTGACCAGGCCAAACGCGGTCCGGCACGTTGCCGGAGTGTGGTGAAAACTCGCCTTCAGCGTGATATCGCCGTAGTGAAGACGGTTCGTATCCAGCTGCACCTTCGTTCCACTGGGTGGTCCGCCGAAGAAGTTGACGACCCCACCTTTTCGCACGATATCGACCGCCCATTCCCACGTTGCCGGGCTAGCCACAGCCTCAATGACAATGTCAGCACCACGTCCCTCAGGTGTCAGGGCGCGAGTCGCAGCTACCACGTCCTCCGCTGCTCCTACTCGCACGACGCTACTGGCTCCAAACAATTTCGCCGCACCAATCTGGTCCTCCCGCTTCACGACCGCAATCACCTTGACCCCGGCTAGCTCGGCGACATGGATGAACATGAGCCCGATGGGACCTGCGCCAATCACCACTATCGTGTCGCCCGCGTGAGCGCCACTCTCCTCCAGGCCACGGACAACGCAGGCAAGCGGCTCCGTCAACGCCGCGTGCTCCAACGGAACTCCATCCGGCACCAGCAGGGTGTTCTTCTCCACAATCCGCGCCGGAATCCGAATGAACTCCGCGTAGGCCCCGTTATTGAACAGAAGGTGTTCGCACAGGTTCTGTTGTCCCTGCCTGCAGAAAAAACAGACGTCGCAGGGGGCGGAATTTAGCGCCACAACCCTGTCACCCTCACGAAACGCCGTGACCCCGGCTCCCGCCTCCGCAACGACTCCGGCAAGCTCATGGCCAAACGGCATCGGCGGTTTCAGCATCATGGCATGGTATCCGCGCCGATAGACCTTCAGGTCCGTTCCGCAGGTCAGCGCGGCGCCGACCCGGACGACAAGCTCTCCCGGGCCGGCCTGCGGTACTGCCACCCGCTCCAGTCGAAGGTCTTCCTTGCCATAGAGTACTGCCGCCGTCATCTCAGCTATCATTCCCTCTATCTTCTCATTCCGAACCGGTCCGATGCACCTTCCGACGCCCAAGCGGTCTTTCAGAAAACCCGCGATTGCCAGCAAAGGTCACGCATCTGATAACCTGAGCCACATAACAAATGCCCTTTGTCTCTCCAGAGAGCTTCGCCAAGCAGACCATCGCCTCCATTCAGGACTATTCCATCCTGTGCTGGCGCGCGGTGGCAAATCTCTTTTCCAGCCCCCGTTATTGGGCCGATATATATACCCAGATGGACTCGATCGGGGTTGGATCCATGCCCATCGTGGTCCTCACCGGCTTCTTCACCGGGTGCGTTCTCGCCTTACAATCGGCGACCTCGCTCCAGGCGTTTGGCTCTGTCAGCCTCACCGGTAATCTCGTTGCCCTATCGATGGTCAAGGAGCTTGGCCCCGTTCTCACCGGCCTTATGGTCTCGGGACGCAATGCCTCCGGTATGGCCTCAGAGATCGGCTCCATGAAGGTCACCGAACAAATCGACGCCATGCGGGCCCTTGGTACGGACCCCATCCGCAAGCTCGTCACCCCTCGCCTCTACGCCACAGTCTTCATGCTCTTCTTCCTAACGATCGTTTCAGACGCGGTCGGTATTGCAGGGGGCGCCCTGGTCAGCGTCACCCTCATGGGACTCAACGCCTCCTCCTACTTCCACAACTCCTACCGTGCGCTCCAGTATGGCGATGTCGTCCAAGGCCTCACCAAGCCTCTCTTTTCCGGATTCATCATCGCCACCGTCGGCTGCTACTTCGGCATGAACACAAAAGGTGGCACCCAAGGCGTGGGTAAAGCCACCACCCAGGCCGTCGTCATTTCCTCAGTCTTCATCATCATTGTCGACTTCATCGTCAGCCGAGCGATGATCGGCATCTTCGGCAGGTGACCTGACCATGCCAGCAGATCTCGCCACCGGAAGCTTTACACAGACCCAGCAATCCCCTGACTCTGCAGAGCCAGTCGTTGTGTTCGAAGACGTCTCCATTACCTTCGACATCAAGCCTGTCCTCCAAAATATCTCCTTCACGGTCATTCGCGGAGAGACCCGAATTATTCTCGGCCCAGCCGGAGGTGGAAAATCTGTTCTGATGAAGCTTGCCAACGGACTCATTCGGCCGGACTCCGGCACCATTCGCGTGTTTGGCGAAGACGTCACCCAGATGCGCGAGACAGATCTCTTCAAGCTTCGCGCACGTATAGGTATGGTCTTCCAGGAGTCCGCCCTCTTCGATTCCCTCTCCGTAGAGGACAACGTGGCCTATCGACTCCACGAAGAACAGATTCCAGAAGAAGAGGCGCACAAACGTGTCATAGAGGTCCTCCAATTCGTTGAACTTGAGAACACTATCGCGAAGTTCCCCCCTGAGCTCTCCGGCGGAATGCGACGGCGCGTCTCCATCGCCCGCGCCATCATCACCAAGCCCGACCTTATCCTTTACGATTCTCCCACCGGTGGCCTCGATCCGATCACCTCAACCACGATCATCGATCTTGTCATCAAGCAACGCGACGTCACCCACACCACATCGCTGTTAATTACTCACCGCCTGCAGGATGCCTTCCTTCTCGCCAGAAACCACTTCAATCAGCAGACCGGAAAAATAGAACCGATTCGCGACGGCGGCATCGACGACAGCACCAAGTTCCTTGTCTTGAATGAAGGCAAGGTCGTTTTCGACGGCACGACCCACGAACTCGTCCACTCCGCCGACCCATGGCTCAAGGAATACCTCTCCTAAGGCCTAGCGGTTTCCCTTCTGCCACTCCTCATACGAAATACGCGGCATCGTCAGAAACGAATCCCGCGTCTTCACATACGAACCAAGCCCATTCATCCTGCCAATTGCATGCAGTTCTTCTGCCCGCACATACGGCCCTGCCGGATCGACAAACCTGTCTTCGATGTAGATCGAGACGACGCGGCCTAGTATGATCCGCGACCTGCCAATCTCCATCGTCGTGAACTCGTTGCATTCGAGCGCTGCATGGGCCTCCGCAATTCGCGGCACCTTCACCACCTGCGACGGCGCGGTCGTCAGCCTCGCCATCTCCAGCTCGTTCACCTCGGCCGGAAAGTCCGTGGCGCAGATGTTCATCCTCGGCATCAAGTCCTCGGTCACCACATTCACCACGAACTCACCCGTCCGCCTGATGTTCCTTGCCGTGTCCTTCGGCACAAACCCTCCGTTGTGGCGGTCCGTGACCCCCATGCCGATGATCGGTGGATCGGTACATAGGTAGTTATAGGAGCTGAAGGGCGCAGCGTTCAGCTTGCCGTCCACGTTCATGCTCGTCACCAAAGCAATGGGCCTTGGCGCGACCAGCCCGATCAGCAAGTTATAACCCTCACGCCCCTTGGGCTTCTCCATATCAAAAATCATTAACGGGCTCCCTCTGTTCTTCAGCAGCCTATCCTAGCTCACCCATACCTGCCACTTACCCATACCCCATCCTTACTCGCCACGACTATAATCCAAACGGCGCTATACCGCAGGCAGGACGGCACCCAAAACATCCAGGTCCGTCGGACAGACCCCATTCCGCTAACGCGATAGAACTTACTATTTTGCAGAGATCGGGTCGCTGGTCGCACCGGTGGTTGCTGCGCTTGCAGGCAGCGTGTAGATCACCTCGCCGGGGCGGGTGTAATGCAGTTCCTCGCGGGCTTGATGTTCAATCGCATTCGGATCGTTCTGCAGCCGGTCGACGTGCCCCTTTAGTAGACCATTCTCCCGTTGCAGGCTATGTAGTTGACGATCCAGGCTCTGCGCATCTTGCCGTTTTTGCTGATATGCTGTCAGTCCGTTCTGCCCAAAGATGACGTGGTACCCCATTGCGAGCGCCAGAAAAGCCGCAGTTCCCGTCGCGACCTTTCGCCAGCCCACCCGACTCCGCTCAAACAGACGCACGACGGCACTCGACTGCTTTACCTCCGTACGCACCTTGCTCGAACGAGTCATCTGAAACTAAGTACAAACTTCACATCCGCCACCGTCAAGTGGAAAACCTATTTCGCGCGCGCACGTACCTAGTTCATACAGCCGCACGGGCCAAAGCGCACGTGTGACAACCTCACCATCCCGAGCGGTTATGCACATAAACAAAACGTCGGGCCTTCCCAGTAATATCCAGCCGAATCACCGCGAACGATCGAATAAGCTGCACGAAGCCGTGCACCTTGATATCCTTCTTATGGCGCATGTATATCCTCTTTGCCATCTCGGTTCTCTGCTTTTTCGTGCTCGCGCTCAGGGCCCTCACCATCGCCCAGCATATGCGCTCCAGCCGAACATCGACTCATCGGCGACGGGACTTTGCCCAGCATCTCTTCGCCGACGCTGCAGACCAAGACTCGCGTAGACCTCGGCCCCTCGCACAACAAAGCGTGAAAGAGATTTTGACGAAAATGCGCTACCAGTTCCCCCTCTTCAGGCCAACATCGGCAACCAATTAACCTCCTCAAAGCCCTTCTAGCACGAAAGGACCTGCTTTATATGCAATCCGCCGCCTCCTCTCCACTGCTCACAACCCGTTTGGGATCGCTTCAGGATTCCCTCGCCGGCAAGGCACTCCTCGTCGTCGGCGCGACCGCCTTCGTAGCCGCCTGCGCTCACATCTCGCTCCCACTTCCCTTCACGCCGGTGCCTCTTACGCTGCAGACCTTCGCCGTCCTCATCGTAGGCATGCTTCTCGGCCCCGTCGCCGGCTTCTCCGCGATGCTCCTCTACCTCGCCGAAGGCGCCCTGGGCCTGCCGGTCTTCACCCCGTACGCTGCCGGAGGCATGGCACATCTGCTCGGCCCCAACGGTGGCTTCCTCTTTTCCTACCCGCTGGCCGCCGCAACTGCCGGCTGGGTTGTGCGTGCCATGCTGCGTATAACCACGCGCTTTCGAAGCGCCCTCGTCGCCTCAATCACAGCCACCCTCCCCGTCTTTTTCCTCGGTGCCGGTTGGTTGGCCCACTTTCTTCATCTCGGAACCTCTGCGACATGGTCGCTCGCCGTTGCTCCCTTCATTCCCGGCGAAATCGTTAAGATCACCGCAGCAGCCGGTATCTTCAACACTCTCCAGCGCTGGCGGCAGTCATAACCGCGACCCAGAATCTCGAGAGCCCCTCCCCACGCAGTGCAGTCACACGAACTCTCCAAATCTCACCACCTTTCACCTCCTCGAAGGATTGAACGCATCATGACTGCCACAAGCACCGCCATTCAAGAGATCAGCATCGCCCACAGCCCCGACTCCGACGACGCCTTCATGTTCTACGGCCTCGCCACCAATAAGGTGCGCGTCCGCGGCTACAAGTTCACC
>DATHQG010000112.1:0-2819 GCA_035483075.1 Edaphobacter sp.
CGTGGCGGCGGTTGCTTCGGTGCTGGTCGCGCGCTTGTTCCGGCTGCCAGAGGCGTACTGGGCACCGATCACAACCATCGTGATTACACAATCGTCGCTGGGAGCGGCGCTGAAGGTATCCTGGCAGCGTTTTGTCGGAACAGCGCTTGGAGCGGTACTTGGCGCGATTGTCGCGAGTCACTTCGGGCCGCATGTTCTGGTGTTTGGCGCTAGCGTTTTCATGCTAGGACTGCTTTGCCCTCTTGTCCTGGCAGATCGAAGTGCATACCGGTTTGGGGGCATTACACTGGCCATTGTGCTGTTGATCCCGCGGGCGGGTCCAGCCTGGGAGACCGCCTTTCACCGCTTCGCCGAGGTGTCCATCGGAATTGGCGTTGCGCTCATTTTGACGGTGGTTTGGCCGGAGAGGGAAGTCGCGGCTTTGGTGGAGAACGTCAACGATTCACCGCGGAAGACGAACGGCGATCAGGGCAAGCTTAACGAGTTCCCGCCATCGCCCGCAACCCCTCCTGCCACTCGAGACGAGAGACCTTGAACAGGTTGCTCTGCGGCGTCGAGAGCGGATTTCAGGAGCTGCCTGGCATTTCCACGAGGCTCTCCGTGCTCGAATATGGCGCTGCCTGTGACCAAGATCTCGGCACCGGCACGCACTACGGCGGCGACAGTGTCGTGATGGATGCCGCCGTCAACTTCAATGCGGAAGCCGAGCCGGCGGGACTCGCGGATTTTCGACAGCAACTCAATCTTCTTCAGGGAAGAGTGGATAAAGGTTTGGCCACCGAAGCCGGGGTTCACGCTCATGACCAGAACATGATGAACCAGAGGAAGAACCTCGTCGAGAGCATGGACCGGTGTGGCCGGGTTTATAACTACTCCGGGCTTGCATCCGTGGGCGGCGATCAAATGAAGGGTGCGATCGAGATGGACGCAGGCTTCCTGGTGGACGGAGATCCAATCAGCGCCGGCTTCGGCAAATGCGGGAATGAACTCATCCGGCCGTTCAATCATGAGATGACAATCGAGCGGAACTTTCGAGACTTTGCGAAGAGAAGCAACGACGGGGGGCCCGATCGTGATGTTCGGCACGAAATGACCATCCATCACATCCACGTGGAGAACGGTGGCTCCCCCTTCGACAGCGGCCTGGGCTTCCGCGCCGAGGCGAGCGAAGTCAGCCGACAGGATGGAGGGAGCGAGCTCGATCATAGGAGTCTTCAGCTTGCAACCTGGGCATGCTCCGCTTGCTGCTGCCCGATTCTTTCGATCATTCGGTCGAGGATTTTTTCTCTTCTTAGATAACCGACGGGCTGGGGATTGTTCTTGCTCTGGACAACCGGTAACCACGAGATGCCACGATCAAGCATGGTAGCGACCGCCACCAGCGTCGCATCGTCGAGGGCTACATAAACTGGACTCGCCACGAGAAACTCACTTAGCTTCGAGCGGGTGGTCTCCCCGTGCTGATCCGTCGGAAGGACAGCGATGCGAGCGACAATTTGATCGAGGTCGTTGCGGTCGAAAGTTCCCCATAAACGCTGCGCTTCGTCGAGGATCAGGAGTTCGCCGCTAGAGCTTTCCTTCAACGCCCGAATGGCATCGGCCAGGCTAGTGTCTTTACGGAGGAGTTCTGCTGGCAGCGGGTCAAGGAGAGAGGCGAGGGGCTCACGCTCGAGAATTGACTGGGTCAAGGCGAGGTGGTGCCAAAAGTCGCCAGAGCGGCGAATGACAGCCTTGGACAGCGCGTCGCGGAGAGGTGCGAAGGTCCCGGCGATTTGCGAGAAAAGAGCGCTGCCGGTTTGGCCCAGGCGAACGACGGTGCGGGCACGAATGCTTGTTTCGTGGGGGCGGTTTCCCAACAAAGCGGCCTCGCCAAAAAAGTCACCCTTGCCCATGACGGCGACGATTTTTGGCTCGGTGTTCGGCTCTTCCGCTTTCAGGATCTCTACTACGCCCTCTTCGATAACACTAAAGAATCGGGCCGACTCGCCTTGTCGCTGGATGAAATCGCCTGGACGATAGTAGGCGTGATAGAGCTGTTGTGCCGAATCGGTATTAAGGAAGCTGAGATCGCGCGGGAAGAGCAAGTCCCATGCCCAGTCCAGGGCCACCTTGATTCTGCGAGACCACGTCGGCAGCTTGAAGAGATATACCCCGCGCCACAGGAACCAGGCGAGGAAACCCGAGACGCGCATGCCAAACATTTCCGCGACAGCTTGGTAACCGCCGATGGAGCAGAGCTGCCCGAGGGCTTTGAATCGGAATGGTTTGGTGGGCTGGCCTTTCAGGACTCGAACGAGGTTGAGCGCCGCCTGGCGACCTTGGCGTTCCGCGAACTGGCCCGTGGGAGCGGATGGCTTGTTGTCGAAGGCGTTGACGATGAGCGCGCAATCACCAATTGCCCAAGCGTTGGTCTGGCCTTCGATGCGCATTTCCGGAGCGGTGCGAATGCGTCCCCGCTCTTTGGGAACGTCGAGCTGTTGGACGAGGGGAGAGATCGAGGTTCCGATGGTGCAGACCACGGTGGCTCCCGTCACCATCTTTCCATTGTTCAGTTCGATGCCCTCCTGGGTTGCGGCGACCGCACGCGTATTTAGCAGGATGCTGATGCCGGCTTCCTCCATCTTCTTTCTAGCGAACTCGCCCAGCGTCGGCGCCACTTCGGGCAAGATATGGTCCTGGGAATGGACCAGCGTGACCACAACGTCTTCCTTTTTGAAGTTGCGGTAAAAGCGGGTGCTGCTGCGAACCAGTTCGTTGATTTCTCCAGCGACCTCGACGCCGCTGAAGCCTGCCCCCACGACAATGAAGCTGAGATGCCG
>DATHQG010000113.1:0-15473 GCA_035483075.1 Edaphobacter sp.
GACTGCGACCACGTCCCCACGCGCAGCTTCATGCAGGTCACCCTCGGCTGGTTCCTCCGCGACAGCAAACTGGCCATGCTGCAGACCCCCCACCACTTCTATTCGCCCGATCCGTTCGAGCGCAATCTGGACCAGTTCCGCACGATCCCCAACGAGGGTGAACTCTTCTACGGCGTCGTCCAGGACGGCAATGACTTCTGGAACGCGACATTCTTCTGTGGCTCCTGCGCTGTCCTGCGGCGTTCCGCGCTCGATGAGATCGGCGGCATCGCCGTCGAGACCGTGACAGAAGATGCCCACACTTCGCTGCGCATGCAGATGAACGGTTGGAACACGGCCTACATTAACATCCCGCAGGCGGCCGGCCTCGCTACCGAACGATTGAGTGGACACGTCAAGCAGCGCATCCGCTGGGCGCGCGGCATGGTCCAGATCATGCGGACCGACAATCCGCTCTTCGCCCGCGGCCTGAGCGTGGCCCAGCGGCTCTGCTACTTCAATGCGATGACGCACTTTCTCTATGCTCTGCCGCGACTGATCTTTCTCACCGCGCCGCTGATCTATCTCGTCTTCGGCCACGTCAATATTCCCGGCTACTGGGCGGCGATTCTCGCCTACGCCTTCCCGCACCTGGTGCTCTCGAACATCGCGAACTCGCGCATCCAGGGCCAGCACCGCCACTCCTTTTGGAACGAGATCTACGAAACCGTACTCGCGCCTTACATCCTTCTTCCCACCATCTTTGCTCTCATCAATCCCAGGTTGGGCAGCTTCGACGTCACGGCCAAGGGCGGCGTGGTGAACCGCGGGTTCTTTGACAAGCGGGTCGCGCAGCCCTTCGTTCTCCTGATCGCGATGAACTTCGTCGGGTTGCTCTGCGCGTTCCCGAGGTTCTTTCAGTTTCCGGGCGCAGGTCTCGTCTTTCCGTTCAACCTACCTGCCAAAATGTATGACGGCAATCACGTCGGCACGATTGTGATGAACTTGCTCTGGGGCTGTTTCAACCTCGTCATCCTTGGAGTCGCCACTTCGGTTGCGTGGGAGAGTCGCCAACGCCGGCAGACCGTCCGCCTTCCAATGACGGTTCCAGCCGATGTGCAGCTCGCCAGCGGGGCGATCGTCCCTGGCGTCACCGCCGACGTCTCTAGCGGCGGTCTCATGGTCCGCATGGAGCGCGACTTTACCGCGAACCTGGGCGACTCCATCAAGCTCACCCTCCCCGTCCTCGACGGCAACGCGACACTGCCTGCCACTATCGTGGGAATCAGCGGCAGTATTCTGCGGGCACAGTTCGATCCGCTCACCTTGCAGGAGGAAGAGGCGCTCACGATGGTGCTTTACTCCCGCGCCGACACCTGGCTCGGCTGGGGCGAGACGCGCGAGGCAGACAGGCCTCTGACCAGTCTGGCCCGGATATTCAAACTCGCCTTCCACGGCCTGGGAAGGTCGCTCCGAAGTTGGACGGAGCCCAGGGAATCTCCAACCAAGGGAAAACTTGCCACCAGCGTCGTGCCGCTGGTCTTGCTGACCGTTCTAAGCACCAGCATCCTGTCGGCGCAGGTACCCAAGGAGGTAAATAGCGCGCCCGCGTCGAGCGCCCCTGAAGCGCCGGCCACCTTCGACCACGTCTTCACTCTCGCCGACCTGGGAGTGCCCAACACCATCGTTCTCCACGGTGTGGACGCCTTCGACACGGTCCATTTTTCACTCCCGCAGAATCAGATCGTCAAGACCGCGACCATGCGGTTGCGCTATCACTTTTCACCTGGGCTTATACCTTCTCTCAGCCATCTCAAGGTGGGTCTGAACGGCACGCTCTTCGCCACGCTCCCGGTAACAATGGAGCCAGATCCGATCGCCCAGCCCGCGCCCGGGCAGACAACGAACGGCGCACACACCGAAAACAACGCGCTGCTGGAGGCGACCCTTACGCTCCCTGCCGAGATGCTTACGCCAAACAACGAACTAACCTTCGAGTTCGTCGGCCACTACACCATGAAGTGCGAGGACCCGTCTCACTCCACGTTATGGAGTCATGTCGACAGCACTTCGACGATCGAGTTCGCAGGTTCGCTGGTTGCGTTGCATGACGACCTCAAGCTGCTGCCGGCACCCTTCTACGATTCTATGGTCGATCTTCACCCGGTGGTCCCCATCGTATTTTTGACTCAACCCTCACCCAGGGCCTTGCAGGCAGCCGGCATCGTCGCGTCCTGGTTCGGAATCCTTGCGGACTCGCGGTCCGTCCGCTTTCCCGTATCCGTGGGCGTTATTCCACCGGGCAACGCGATCGTCATCAGCGAGAGCAGCGCGACCCTTCCGGCCTCGCTCCAGGTGAACACGGCCTCGGGCCCTACCATCGCCATGCGCGCAAACCCCTCCGACCCATACTCAAAGGTCCTCGTCCTCACCGGTGGTTCGGCGGACGACGTGCTGACCACAGCCATGGCGCTAACCCTGCAGCGCGACCTGCTTGAAGGGGCCACCGTCCGCGTGCAGTCGATCAAGATGCCCGCGCCCCGTCAGCCCGACGACGCACCACGTTGGCTCAGCACAGAGAAGAGCACCGGCATAGGCGACATCGCACAGCCCGGCAACTTCGAGACGGACGGCGGCGCCCCCGTTGCCGTTTACATGCGCCTTCCGCCCGATCTCTACTTCGGCGCACAGCGAAACCTCGGCTTTCATCTGGGCTACCGCTATAACGGCATTCCCATCTCCAGCGATAGCACCCTGCAGGTCTCTCTGAACGACTCCTATGTCAGTTCGACACCGTTGCCGCACACCGACAAGGCCTCTGCGGAACTTGAGACCATCGTGCCTCTTCCTGTCTCGGACATCCGCCCTTTCTCGAACTCCATGTTGATGAGGTTCATCTTCCTGCAGCCCAATAAAGACGAGTGTCAGGACGTCGCACCCAATAACCTGAAGGGCTCAGTCCTCAAAGACTCTTACCTCGACATTCAGGGAGTCCCTCACTGGACGACCCTCCCAAATCTCGAGATCTTCGCCAACGCCGGATATCCCTTCACCCGGCGGGCCGACCTCTCCGACGCTGCAGTCGTGTTGCCCGACACTCCCGGCTCGGAGGAGATCGAGATATACCTCACCTTGATGGGCCACTTCGGCGCGCAAACCGGCTACCCTGTCCTCAACGTCTCCGTCACCAACGCTGCCGGTATGAAGTCCGATCGCCAGAAGGACTATCTGGTGCTGGGCACAGTCGACGATCAATCCGCCATCGGCCGCCTGAATCCATCACTGCCCGTCGGGGTAGACGGCAGCGGCCTGCACATTCAGGACACCCAGGGCTTCTTCGCGCAGCTGCAACACGCCTGGTGGAAGGTCCGCAGCTCGGACCGCGTCCAGTCCGGTCAGCTTGAGACCGCCGGCGGCCTGCCCGACGCGCTGATCGAAGGCATAGAGTGGCCCAGCGGGTCGAACCGCTCCGTCGTTGTCGTGGTTCTGCGCGACAAGGACGTGGTCCCTAACTTCCTGTCAGTGTTTCTAAAAACGTCTCAGTCCTCCGACATCTCCCAATCGGTTAGCGTTCTGCATGGCACGCGCTTTACCTCCTACCGCATTGGCAATGACGCTTACAACGTCGGTTCTCTTTCACTCTGGATCCGTCTGAACATGTTCTTTGAACGCTATCAGTGGCTGATGGTTATCATCATCCTCAGCTTCTGTTTCCTAATGGCTGTGGCCATTCGCACCATTCTGCGCAAGAAGGCCCGCTCCCGCCTGCAGGGGAATGACTAGACGCACACGGATCGTTTCTACAGGGACGGCGATCTTCGCCATGAAGCAGCGTTCGCAATAGCAGAAATGGTCGCGAAGTAGTCAGTAGCAAACCAGTCAATGCCCCAACAAAACAGACAATATGGCAACAAAAAACGATAACCTCAGAAGGACGGCAGAAGTGTCTCTACCGCTCTCTCGTCGCTGTAGGCATTGGCTTTGTAGCAGACTTTATGAAGAACGTTTGGTCATCCCGGCCGCTAGCAACAGCGCTGCTGCTAGGCACGCTCGTCTTCATGGTGAGCGAGTCAATCCTACGCGCCCAGACGACCGAATCCGCGACCCACTCCCTGCTCGATCGGGCCCAAGCATTAGAGGCCCGCGGAAGGATTGATCTGGCCGCGCAAGAATGGCAGCAAGTCCTGCTCGTAGATCCGAAAAACGTGGGCGCTCTTGCCGGTCTCGCCCGTTCCGCTAGGTTGAGTGGTAGCCCTGCTCTCGCTAATACGTACCTGGATCGCATCAGGGCCATCAATCCCAATGCACCCGAACTGGGCCAGGGCTTTCGCAACCAGCCCAAGCCTGGCCCCGTGCGTTCGTCCCAAGTCCCGCCGCAAAAGGCGGCCTACAATGCGCTCACCGCGAAAGACCTGCCTGAGGCCGAAAGACGGTTTCATTCGGTGCTCGCAAGAGATCCGCAAAACGCAAGCGCACTGGCCGGTATGGGTTACGTGCGCATGCAGCAGTCCAACTTCGCTGGAGCGATCGGCTTTCTTGAGCAAGCCAAACAGAACGGTGCCCACGACGCTGGCCTCGACTCCGCCCTCAAGAGCGCGCACTTTTACCTGCTCATTGGCCTGGGTTCGACGGCCTTCAACCAGAACGACCTAACCTCAGCCGAGCAGCGGTACCGCGCCGCGCTGGCTGTGCGCCCAGCCAGTCCGGAGGCCCTCGACGGCCTCGGCGGCACACTGCTGAAGGCCCAACAGCCAAGTGCTGCAGTCGAAGTCTTCGAGCACGACGTCCAGGTACAGCCATCCTCTCCCGCTGCCTGGCGCGGTCTCTTCCTGGCTCAATTCGGTGCAGGCAACGTCTCTCAGGCCCTGCTGACGGAGCGCAGCGTCCCGCCTGCCGTTCGTGCGCAGCTCATGCGCGATCCCGTCTTCCTCCGCTCGCTGGCCTCTGCCTACACGTCCGTTGGCCGTGATGCCGATGCCCAGCGGGCCCTGCAGACCGCTCTCGATCTGCCAGTCCCCCCCGGAGCCCAGGGTCTTCAGGTCGAGACCCAACTTCAATATGCCAGTCTTCTCCAGCAGGCCAACCGTCTCGAGCAGGCCGCGGCGCTCTATAAGCAAGTCCTCGCCGTGGATGCCGGAAACGTCACAGCATGGCAAGGTCTCGTGCGCATCCAGCACGCCATGAAGGAAGACCCGCAGGCCCTGCAGAGCTTGCAGGCCATGCCGCCATCCACTTACGACGCGGTGATGCGCGGTCCCGGTTTTCAGATCACCGCCGCCTCCGTCTACCAGAGTCAGAACAAGCTGGAGATCGCCCAGGACATTCTCGAAAAATCCGTCGCCCAGCAAACCGCCGCAGGCAAGAGGCCGTCGGCTGCAGCCTCGCTCGCGCTTGCTGAAATCTATCTCTCCCGCAACGATCCGCAGCGTGCCCTCCCGATCTACCGCGCAGTGCTGTCGGAAAACAGTGATCGTCCCGACGCATGGAAGGGCCTGCTCTCTGCGCTCCACACCACCGGCCACGACCGGGAGGCCCTCGCGCAGGTCCACCAGATTCCGACGCCCGTCCGCCGGCAGCTTGAAAGCGACGTTGAGTATCTGGAGACGGTCGGCGCCATCTACAACAGTCTGGGCCAGCCGCGAGAGGCGATGGTCTTCATGGACCGCATCAAGCAGCACTACGCGGCCGAGAGCACAGCGGCACCGGCAGAAATCGACATACAGGACGCGTGGCTGCTCTTCAACAGCGGCAACGATGCAGGCCTCTATCGCCAACTGATGCTGCTTGGCGGCCGCGAAGACCTCAACGACGAACAGCGCCGCTCCGTTCAAATGATCTGGACAAGCTGGGCAGTGCGCCGCGCCAACCAGGCCGTTGCCGCCGGCGACTTCAAACGCTCGCTGGCCATCCTCAATGCCGCCGCCCTCACTTTTCCGAACAACCCAGCCGTCCTACGTACTCTGGCCTCTGGCTATGCTCGTGCTGGCCTTCCCAAACAGGCCGTCCTCATCTTCAAGTCGCAGGACATGACGACGGCCACCGCCTCCGACTACAAGGCTGCCGTCGGCGCTGCGCTCGCCGCCGCCGATATGAAGATCGCCGAAACCTGGTTGCGCTACGGCCTCGACCAGTATCCAAAAGACTCCGAGATGCTGGCCCTCGCTGCAAAGTTCGAGCAGGCACGTGGCAACCGCAACCGTGCAGCCGATTACTATCGCGCCTCGCTCGCCGCTCTTCCTCCCCGCGACCCCGGGGCCGAGCTCGCCGCCGAACTCAGCCAGCCCCAACCGGTGGCGAGCCTCCCCGCTCCCTCGCATCCTAAAGACCTGGCATCGCTGCTCAGCACACCTGACTCGACCACGCCGGCACACCCGTATCTCCCCAGTTACAACGGCACGGACGCCGTGGCCCAGGAGGAGGACAACTCAAACATCGTCCCCTCCTACATGTCCACCCCCGCCAACCGTACTGCCAAACCTGCGGCCCCGGGCCGGACGACAGCGGAGAACAGCCAGCCTGAGGCGTTGAACAGCCCTGTGCCAGCCGGCCCCCCTACCCAGCAGGACGTCTTTGGCCCCTATGTCCCCTACGTAGCGCCGACCCAGGCTGTGGCCGCACAATCGCCCGAAGCCTCCGGCATCCAGCCCACTGCCCGTCACATGCCAAACACGGAGACGATGCGGATCAACTCGTCCCATACCAACCTCTCCGGATCGCATCAGCAAGTGCCCCAGCCAGCTGGCTACAACTATGGCCAACAGTATCCCCAACCCCACACAATACCTCGAACGGTTCGCAGCCAGCACACCTCGCAAGCACCCGCATCTGTGCCAGCACCCTCACCCGCACCGACAACCATTCCACCCTCTGCCACCGCCCCACCCCTCGCGCCGCCGGTCCCAACTGGTACTTTGGCGCCTTCCTAGTGCTGCCCGATCGGTCTATTCCAAATCAGCGGCTTCCGTACGCTTCGCGTCCCATAGCTCGGTGCGCAGAAGTCGTTTCTATCAAACGATTCCGCAGAGCCAAAACAATCACCCATTCATGGGACATCAACCGTCTTAATTTTCTTGTAATGCAGCCTCCTCCAACGTATAAATCTGCACGTACCTCCCAACGCCTCTCCAACTCTGCCTTTGTCGTGGTAGCGGCAAAGCCGGATCGTATTCAGGGCCCTATGACAGAACGAGCAGCACAGCGAGCAGAGCAATTGCGCAGACCTTTTATGTACCTTTCAGTCTTTGTCGTTCTCTTGTGCCATACAGGGACCCCGGCCTTTGCGTTTAAGTCGGACAACGTTCCCGATTGGGTCCGCACTGCCGCCCAGCAGAAGCTTCCCGCCTACTCCCCCGAGACCAATGCGGTCGTTTTGCTCGAAGACACCACCTACACCGTCGCCCCCGACGGCAGCGCAGTCGAGCACCTCCGTCGTGTCGTCAAGATCCTCCGGCCCCAGGGCAGAAAGGAAGGTATCGTTGAGGTCCCCTTCAATAAAGACACCAAGATACTCTCCATGCATGTCTGGAGCATCGGACCGGATGGCCACGAGTACGCCGTCAAAGACAACGAGATGGCTGAGCGAGGTTACGGCGAGGGAAACTTCTTCGTGGACGATAAGGTAAGGATGGCGAGCGCACCCGGCCGCGACCCCGGCGGCATCGTCGCCTACGAGTACGAACAACGAACCTACCCATATCTCACCGAAAAGACCTGGTTCTTCCAGAGCGATCTGCCCAGCCTCAATCAGAGCTTCACCCTCGAACTTCCTCCAGGCTTCACCTATGGCACAGTCTGGGCCCACACCAGGGAGGTGCGGCCCGTCGATCTCGAGCATCAACGCTGGCGTTGGGAGATGAAGGACACTCCGCCCGTTGACCTCGCCCACGTCATGCTCCGTCCAGCAGCGTTTTCACTCGAAGGCCGGATGACCGTTCACTACGCCGGCCCCACCCTTCCGGCCGCCACTGTGGGCACATGGCAGAGCATCGGCGAGTGGTATCAGACCCTATCAAAAGACCGCTTGGTCGCCACTCCGGAGATCGCCGCCAAAGCGAAGGAGCTCGTCGGCGACAAGATCGACTTCTACGACAAGACCGAGGCCATCGCAGAGTTCGTCCAGAAGCAGGTCCGCTACTTCGTAATCGAAATGGGCATCGGCGGCTACCAGCCCCACTACGCCGGTGACATCTTCCGTAATCGCTACGGCGACTGCAAAGACAAAGCCACCCTGCTCACGGCAATGCTCTCTACCGTCGGCGTCCACGGCGCTCTGGTGATGGTCGATCACCGTCGCGGCGTCGTCGATCCGGACGCACCGTCGATCGTCGGCGACCACATGATCGCAGCGATCGAGGTTCCAAAAGGCTACAACTCAGCCAAACTTCACAGTGTCGTCACCGCAAAGACCGGTCGTCGATACCTTATCTTCGACCCTACCTGGGAGAAGACCGCCTTCGGCCAACTCGAGCACAACCTCCAGGGCGGTTACGGTGTCCTGATGGAAGGCCCCGAAAGCCAGATCATCCAATTCCCAGTCCTTCCCCCTGATCTCAACACAATCCGCCGCACCGCCAGCTTCCAGTTGCGGCCCGACGGGTCACTCAAGGGCACCGTCACTGAAAAGCGCTTCGGCGACGTCTCCGAAGGGCATCGCTACCTTTACACCATGGGCGATGCCAAGCAGCAGACCCAATACCTCGACCGGTCACTCGGACAGGACTTCACCAGCTTTACTGTCACCGATTTCAAGGTGCAAAACGCCGAGGCCCTGAACAAAGACCTAACCACCTCCTACTCTTTCACCGCAGACAGCTTCGCTAAGTCCATGGGCCCTCTACTGATGGTTCGTCCCCGCGTCCTCGGTAGCGAGGAGCTTGAGACCGATCACAAGGAGCGTAAGGACGTCCCCATCAATCTGGACGAGACCATGCAGGAGCAGGACGACTACACCATCGAGCTACCCACGGGCTATGCGATCGACGAGATACCTGATCCGGTAAAGCTCGATCTGGGCTTTGCCTCCTACGAGAGCGCCAGCACAGTTAGAGACAACGTCCTCCACTACTCTCGCACCTACACCGTCCGCGAGGTCACTCTTCCAGCGGACAAATACCCTGATGTTCAGAAGCTGGCCGGCGTCATCGCGGCCGACGAACGAAGCAGCGCTGTGCTCAAAAAGAAGTAAAACCCCAAAACGTCTTCGCCCATGCCGTCTGATGGGCACTCTTAACTGAAACCAACCGAAGAAAGAAAATCTAAAATGACCCGCACGACCGGCCATCGCCTCCTCTACGTCTCCTTGGTTGCCGCTATTGTCTCTCTGGCCGCTCCTCACTCCCACGCCCAGCAATGGACGGCGCCGACACCCGAAGAACTCTCTATGACCTCGCAACCGGAGGTTCCCGGCGCGGCCGCTGTCTACCTCAATCGCGAAGAAACCACCGACGACAAGATGCATATCTTCAGCATCTATACCCGCCTGAAAATCCTGACCGAACGCGGCAAAGAATACGGCAACGTCGAGTTGAATTACGCTCGTGGCGAAGGTGCCCAAACGGTTGAGGACATCCAGGGCAGGACCATCCACCCTGATGGCACCGTCATTCCGTTTACCGGAAAGCCATATGACAAGCTGGTCGAAAAGACACAAGGCATTAAAGTCATGGCCAAGGTCTTCTCTCTGCCCGACGTCGAGGTCGGCAGCATCATCGAATACCGTTACCATCTGCGCCAAGACGACAGGTGGTTCAGCGCTCCCCAGTGGTACATCCAGTCAGATCTCTTCACTCGCAAGGCCCATTATCAATGGCAGCCGACCGATCATGAATTGATCGCTAGCGATGACCGTGGCCAACTCACCAACGCCATCTCCTGGACACCTATCCTGCCGGCAGGCGTCGAACTCAAACAGACTCGCCTGCCGCCGACCCAATTCGGACACGACGGTCAACTGATCTTCGACCTCAATATGCACGACATCATGCCCGCGCCCAACGAAGACTTCATGCCCCCGGTCTCCAGCCTCACGTACCGGGTCCTCTTCTACTACTCTCCGTATCGCACGGGCGATGACTTCTGGAAGGGTGAAACCAAGTATTGGGCCAAGCAGCGGGACAAGTTCATCGGACCCGGTCCGCTCGTAACCGCCGCCGTTCACGATCTCGTCGCGCCGTCCGATACCCAGGCCCAAAAGCTCCGCAAGATCTATGCCGCCGTCATGCAACTTGAAAATACCAACTTCACTCGCGAACACTCGAGCGCAGAAGAAAAGGCGCAGGGCTTCAAGGACGTCCACAACACCGATGACATTTGGACGCGCAAGCGTGGCAGCAATGACCAGATCACGGAACTCTTTGTCGCCATGGCACGCGCCGCTGGAATGAAGGCCTACCTCGCCGCCGTCACCAATCGTGATCGCAGTCTCTTTCTCACTGCCTACCTTAGCCTCTCTCAGCTCGACGACTATATTGCCATCGTCAACGTGGACGGGGAAGAACAGTTCTTCGACCCCGGCGCCCGCTACTGTCCCTATCAACACCTCGATTGGAAACATACCCTGGCAAGTGGTATTCGCCAGACTGAAGGAGGCGCCGGTTTCATCCACGCTCCTGGTGAGTCCTACACCTATTCTCGCGCCCAGAGAGTTGCTGACCTTGTTATTGACCAACAGGGCGGAGTCAGCGGTGTCATAACCATGACCTACTCCGGCTCTTCCGGCTTAACTTGGCGTCAACGCTCGCTCACCGGAGATGCCACCAGTCTTGAACGCGCAGTCCGGACCAGCGTCGAGCACCTCATGCCTCCGGGTGTTGAGGTCAAAGTCACCTCCATCAGCAAACTCGAAGACTATGAGAAGCCCCTCGTTGTTACCCTGCAGGTTAGTGGGACCCTCGGCTCTTCCACCGGCAAGCGTCTGCTTATTCCAGCCGACATCTTCCGCGCCAACTCCAAACCCGCTTTCCCCCACGAGAAGCGCGAGATTCCAGTCTATTTTCAATACACTCACATGGACCAGGACGCGGTCCGGATCAAATTTCCAGCGGACCTTACCGTAGAGTCTCTACCCGCCAGCGATAAGATCAACTTCGAAAAGTTTGCAGTCTACAACTTGAACACTCTGTCCACTTCCAATAGCTTTACCGTGCGCCGCGACTACGTCATCGGAGAGATTATCTTCAAGCCGACCGACTACCCCGGCCTGCGGAGCTTCTATTCAAAATTTGAGAACAAGGACCAGGAAGCCGTAGTACTCACCGCTGCCCCCGCCGCCAAAGCAACTCCAACGGGGAACTGACACAAAGCCGTCTGTCCTGACGTTCAGGGCAGGCGGCAAACCTTCACGGCCACGTTCGCATACGCACACACAAACCCCGTCGTCGCGTTCCGTTCCAGCACCACCCAGGTCACCCCGAGCGGCCTCAACGCGGCAAGACGCTCGGTGTCCGGCTCTGTGTTCAACTCTGCCTGCGCCACCTGTCCCTGCAGCCATGCGGTCGCAAGCTCCGGCTTATTGGTCACCACGCCGCCGTCCTTTGAATAGTCCGGCAGCACACTCCGTTCCGCAATCGCGCGAAAGCTCTGAGCGTCCTCCCCGGGCTTCGTAATGTACTGCGCATCCATCGCAAAGATCGCGTCCCTCGGCGTGTTCCTCCCGATCCACGCGAAGGCCCGTTCAAACGAATTCCTCCGTTCCGGGGATCCACTCCACGCCAGCGCATCTGGCAGTTCGAGGTGCTTCGACGCCGGAAACGTTCTCTGCTCCGCTGCCACCATCACCGCCGCCAGCAACGAAAACGTCACGATCCACCGCGTCGGCCGCCGCTGCAACACTCGTTCCCCCAACGCCGCCCCCAGCATAAGAATCATCACCACATACACCAGCTGAAATATCCGCAACGGCTGCATTCTCGCCACCAAATGTGTAGCCATTCCCGTCCGCGCAAACACCATCGCGATTGCCGTCGCAGTCAGCCCGGCAGCAACTGCCATGCGCGCTAGTCCTACTCTCGCGGCATCGTCATCTATTCGCAGTCTCGTGGCCACCACCGACAGAATCAACAGTGGAGCGATCAAGCCAATCCACTCATACCAGTGCCACTTGCTCAAAAACCAGTAGTCCCGAGTCAGCATGATCTGCCGATAGATATCGCTCTCCGGCGACGCCGACAGATACAGCCCGGCCGCTATCGCAACCGCGGTCAAACCCAGCCCCGCCGTGCCCCACACTCGCACTAGCCTGCTTGGAGAAAGCAACGCCCCCAGCAGCAGCACCGAACCAAGCGCATACGCGGCCATCAGAGGATGCATCGCCGCGGCCCCCACCAGTGCCCCGCAACACAAAGCGGCCCCGCGCCACCTCTGTTGTGCCGGCTCGTCATCCACCTCAAACTGAGGCAGCAGAAACTCCATCGCTCCCACAAGCGCCAACAGAGCACACGGAGTCGACAGGCTTCGCGCCGTCACATAAGGGTCCATCAGCATCAGCGAGGTCCCCGCGATGGGCAGCGTCATCCAAACCGCCAGCAGCGCGACCGCACCACTTCTAGCCTCGCGCGACGCATAGCACCGGGCCGCCAGCAGCCACGCCGCAAACAGCGTCGCCCAGAACGTCGCCAGATGCACCAGCAGCAACACCATCTCCACGCTCATGCGCGACTCACGAACTAACCCCGCCATCGTCGGCGCAAAGAGCGAAAACCGAAGATGCTCCACCACGAATCCAGACCCGAATGGATAAAGCCCCGGATCGAGCAGCCGCTTGATCTCCGGCAGATAGACGCCCCCATCTTCGGCATACGGGTGGTAGCCATGCAGCAACACCGCAAAAAACGTCAGCGCCGTCACCATCACGGCAGCAGACCCTCGCTCCCGCCGATACTCCTCCCGCCTAAGCTGTTCCGAAGAGATGGGTGATGCTAACGATGTCGCCAAATACCTGTTGCTCCCGCCGCAAGATGATTGCTACAACTCCATTGCCGCTCTTACATTGTCTCCTACACGACCCAGACCACATCAATCCGACGCACGGCCCCGGTTACGAGCCACTTCAGTCAGGATATCGAAAGCTCCTGCAAGAAATTAGACTGCTAACGGAGTTCAGCGGTTTACACAGTTACAAAGTCTTTACCAAAAAGACCTCGTACACACAGCTCTCTCAGAGACTGCAAGCAAAGATCAGGAAGATACAATCGGAGTTGCATGCCTCATCGCCTTTCGAACCAATCTAGCTGCCATGGTACGACCCAGCGCACCCTGCTGGGCCAGGTACCCGCATGACCTCTGCAACCACATCCACCGGCAACCGCAACCTGTTCAAGACCGTCCCCGGTCTACTCATCAGCGCTTTCTTCCTCTGGTACACCTTCCGCGGGATCTCCTTCAACCAGGTCCTCGCCCTGCGCGCGGTACGTCCCGCATGGGGACTCGGTGTTCTCGGTTTCACAATCGCCGGCTACACTCTGCGCTGTGTTCGCTGGAGCCAGATGATGCCGCGCGGCCAGCGCTCCATACGGGCCCACTTCCTTGTCTGTGCCCGCGTCCTCATGACCTCCCTTGCTGCTAACAACATTCTTCCCCTGCGCATCGGCGACATCATGCGCGTCTTCACCTACGCCGGCGACCTCGGGGCCTCGCCCTCCGTCATCCTCAGCACCGTTATCCTCGAAAAGCTCCTCGACGTCTTCGTCCTCGTCCTGATCTTCGTCGCCACGGTAGGCGGCGTCGCCACTCCACATCTGCGCCTCATCGCGAACATCTCGCTCGCAATCTCAGCCATCGGCCTGCTCGTCCTTCTCGTCGCGGCCCGCAGTTTGCAAGCGCCCATTCAACGCATCTTCACCCGTCTGCCTGCACGTCCCAAACTCACAAAGATCGAGCACTGGATCGCCCTCGCTCTTGACGCTACCGGCCGCCTGGGCATTACCGGCTCTCTCCTCCTTCTATTCCAGACCGCCATCATCTGGACCTGTGAGGGTATGATCTTCGCCTCAGCGATCTTTCTGCTCGGTATCCCGGTCGATCGCATCGCCCCCTGGCTAGCGGTCTCCTTCGCCAATCTCTCCTACCTGGTCCCCAGCTCACCTGGAGCGATCGGTCCCTTCGAACTCGCCGTCAAGACCTCGCTTGTAAACCACGGCGCCTCCGTCGGACAAGCCGCTGTCTTCGGCCTCGCCATCCACGCATGGATGTTGGTCTCCATCACGGGCGCAGGCGGAATCATCTTCCTCACACATCGCATCCGTATTCACAACCGCAAGCCGCTGTTCGTCGAGATCGAACAGCTCCCCACCGAGCTGCCATAGGAATCGATCGCCGAGCAACGCGAGGGCACCTACAGCTCATCCTGCCTAAACGAGGTACACGCACCACAAAGTGGTCGCTCGCCGCGCAGGCGATCCGTCCGACAGGACATGCGCTGGTAAACTGAACACATCTCCTGAACGCGGTGAACCACAAAGCATGTATCGCACAATCCAGCAGTCCCTGTTGGCCCGTATCCAGGCCATCCTCCTCGCCAAGTACGAGATCACGCTCACGAACCTTGTCGTCGAGCAGCCCCCCAGCATCGCCCTCGGCGAACTCGCACTTCCCGTCGCCTTCGAACTAGCCAAGCGCCTCCGCAAGGCCCCCCGCGCCATCGCGACAGAACTCGCAGCCGAACTCACCGCCGCACTCCCCGAACTCGAAGGCGTCGCCAGCGTCGAAGTCGCAGGCGCAGGCTATCTCAACGTCCGTCTCGACCGCGCCGCCACCGTCCGCCGCATCGCCGCCGACCAGCACGCAGAGATCGGCGGCCCCGGCTTCCGTCTCGTCGAACACACCAGCATCAATCCCAACAAGGCCGCACACATCGGTCACCTCCGCAACGCTATCCTTGGCGACACCTTCCAGCGCCTCCTCCGCCCCGACACCTACAAGCGCGGTTACGAAGTAGGCGTGCAAAACTACATCGATAACACCGGCGTCCAGGTCGCAGATGTAGTCGTCGGCCTCGTCTACCTCGAAGGCAAGACCCTCTCGAGCACCAGCGAACTCCTCACCGAACTTATCGAAACCAACCAGCGCATCGACTTCTACTGCTGGGACCTCTACGCCCGAGTCTCCCAGTGGTATGCCGCCGACCCCGACCACATCGCCGCGCGCAAGCAGATTCGCCTCGACACCCTCCACGCCCTCGAAATTGGCAACAACGAAACGGCAGAGATCGCCGATCTCATCTCCACCGCCGTCCTTCGCCGTCATCTCCAAACCATGCAGCGCCTCAGCATCGAGTACGACTTCCTTCCCCGCGAAAGCGAGATCCTCACCCTCCACTTCTGGGACGCGGCCCGCACACTCATGCTCGAGAAGGGGGTCCTCTACCTCGAGACCGCCGGCAAGAACAAAGGCTGTTACGTTATGCGCCGCGCCGGTACAGAAGCCATCATTGCTTACGAAGGGACCGACCCCAACCTCCCCGACGAAGACGCCAAGGTCATCGTCCGCTCCAACGGCAC
>DATHQG010000114.1:0-20041 GCA_035483075.1 Edaphobacter sp.
TGGCGAAACAGGCGTGGCTCGCGGGAAAACATGTGGTGATTGATAAGCCGTTTGCTGCGACGAGCGCCGAGGCTAAGGAGTTAAAGGAGCTGGCGGTGAAGCAGGGTGTGGTGCTGGCTCCGTTTCATAATCGGCGGTGGGACGGTGATTTTTTGACAGTGCAGAGGCTGCTTGCAGAAGGTGCGGTGGGGCGGCTGGTGACGTATGAGTCGCACTTCGACAGGTTTCGGCCGCTGCCGCGTGAGAACACGTGGAAGGAAGGGGCGAACCTGGCGAATGGGCTGCTGATGGATCTTGGACCACATCTTGTGGACCAGGCGCTGGTGCTGTTTGGGCCTCCCGTTGGCATTACGGCGAGCGTTCGGAAGGACCGGGACAAGACTGAGATTGAAGATGCGTTCGATATAACGCTCGAGTATCCACGGCTGCGGGCGCACTGCCGGTCGAGCATGCTGGCTTGCGATGCTGCACCGAGGTTTCTGCTGCATGGCACGAGGGGGAGCTTCAAGAAGTATGGGCTTGATCCGCAGGAACCGGCGCTGGTTGGAGGGGCGAAGGTGCCGCGCGTGGGTGAGGGTGAGTGGCTGGCAGAGCCTGAATCGGCGTGGGGAACCCTGACGGTGGCTCCGGAGCCGGCCGATCCGGGGAAGCTGACTCGGACGAAGGTGAAGACCGAGTTGGGCGACTACCGGCTTTACTATGCGAACGTTCGCGACGCGATCAACGGAGTGGCGAAGCTGGCGGTGACGCCGGAGGATGGATATCGAGTGGTTCGATTGCTGGAGATGGCGCGGGAGAGCAGCGCGTCGGGGCGGACTTTGAAGGTCAACTTCGACTAGAGGCGGTGGTTGCCGGGTCATGGAAAGCGAGTGGATGCGATTGCAGCGGACCAGGCGCTCTTCCAAAAGGGCTCCCATACGTTTGGTGCAGTTTGATATCCGGCGGGGGTGTTGGCGGCGGGCGTGTTGTCTGTCGTCGGAGCATTGACGGGCAATGGATACGGTATCGATGTGTAGCCGGCCGGAGCGGGTGAGGGCGGGAGATAGTCGTCGTGGCCGAAGTTCCATTGGTTCGGCACTCTGCAGACAAGATCGAGTTGGGCGGGAGTTGGCGGATTTTCGGTGGGGCCTTCGCGTCCGATGGCGGCGTGCCAGAAGGGGTGGCCCTCGGCAAAGATGCCGCTGATGGGGTTGCCGAGCGGGAAGGCCAATTTCAGGACATCGTCCTCGGAGGATGAGAGGACGGAGACCTTCTCGACGCGGGCGGCGGCTTTGGCGTACTCCTCGCCGAGACAGGTTGAGTCGATCGCGCCGGCCATGAGAAGCAGGCGACGGACGCGGAAGGAGGAGGCGAGTCCCTTGATGGTTTGCAGGACGACGCGTGCGCCGAGGCTGTGCGAGGCGAAGGAGAGGCTGGCGGCGCCGGTCAGGTTCTGGTTCAGCCATGCGGCGAGTCTGTCGCCTGACTGCATGGCAGTGTTTGCAGCGGCCGGATAGACAAGGGCGTTGAGCCAGACCGAGTCTCCGGGCCAGAGAAAGCCGAGATAGACTGCGCCTCCCGGGAGCTGGAGCAGCGGCTGCCATTCGGTGAGGTGATCGACGCCCTCCTGCTGGTTGACGTTGAAGCCGTGGGTCGCGATGAGGACGTCATGGCCCCGGCAGAGAGCGGCGATCGCAGCCTGATTGGTGTCGATCAGCTGCGGAGGGTTGGAGAGAACGTTGACGTCGCGTACCGGTCCTCCACCGGGTAGAGCGCGGCAGCTGAGGAGCCAGGTCATGGGGTCATCCTCTCCATGACTGCAGGGCCTGGACCGCGGTCTGCACTGCGCTGGAGACGTCCTTGGCGATGGGAGCGAGCGGGGTGGCGACGATGCCAAGCGCTATTGCGACTCCCCAGCTGGCTTTTTGCCAGTTCCAACTGCTTACGATGAGTGCTGCGGTGCAGGAGAGCAGGACGGAGATCGGTACAGCGAGGAGCTTTGCCGTGTTGCGGTATTGCTGATCGGCACGTTGATAGGCCTGGTCGATGATGGTGGTGAGGACGAGGTCGAAGCGGCCGTAGGTGTCGGTCTCCGGCATGTCGAGGGGCGTGCCATTGGACATTTTTATGAGGACGGTTTGCAGGGTGGCCGCGTCTACGCCGGTGATCTTCGCGAAGATGGGGGCGCTGTCGGCGTCCATCCGCAGCTTGATGAGAGATTTGGCGATGGCTTTCTGGTCGGAGGCGGCGACGCCATTGATCCAGTTCGATTTGAGTGTTTCGAAGACCATGTCGCGCGAGAGCATCGATCCCGGGGCGCCGATTTGCGTGTCAGGCAGGAGTGGCGTGAGCGATTTGCGGATGTAGGCCAGACCGCGGGTCGAGACGCCGCCACCGAGTCCCTTGGTTGCGTCGACGAGGCCATAGGCCGCGGTGCCGAGGGCTCCAACTGCCATGATGACGCTGGTTGCGCTGGTGAGCGCAGGCATGGAAAACGCGGGGAGGTTGACTGCGGGGAGATCGTCAGGCGCGAAAAACATCGATGCCTCCGGTTTTGCTCAATTGGGCCCGGTCTGCTCTGTGCCGTAAGGCCTCGAACTTATCCTCTGTCGAGAAGAGCGTCAAGAAAAATTTGAGGGGTGCCTACTGGCCGTAGGTGGCGGCGGAGCCGTGTTTGCGGTGGTAGTGGCGGTCGAGGAGGGCCTGGGAGACGCCTTCGCAGGTGGCGTTCAAGGTGAGGGTGCGGTAGGCCATGCGGGCGACGGCTTCGAGGACCACGGCGTTGTGGGCGGCGGTGTGCGGGTCGACTCCCCAGCAGAAGGGGGCGTGGCCGTTGACCAGGCACGCAGGAATGGCTAGCGGGTCGATTCCCTTGAGCCGGAGACAGTCGACGATGGCTACGCCAGTTTCGTGAACGTAACGGCCGACGATGGCTTCATTGCGCAAGGGCTCAGTGCAAGGGACTGGGCCGTGGAAGTAGTCGGCGTGGGTGGTGCCGAGGGCCGGGATTGAGAGGCCAGCCTGGGCGAAGCTGGTGGCGAACTCGGAGTGGGTGTGGACGACGGCGCCGATGGAGGGGAACTCGCGGTAGAGGAGGGTGTGGGTGTCGAGGTCGGAGGAGGGTTTGAGCTTGCCGTCGACGATCTTGCCGTGGAGGTCGGTGACGACCATGAACTCGGGGACGAGCTCGTCGTAGTCGACGCCGGAGGGCTTGATGACGATGAGACCCTGGGCGCGGTCGATGCCGCTGGCGTTGCCGAAGGTGTAGAGGACGAGGCCACGCTTGACGAGTTCTAGATTAGCTTCGAGGACCTGGGTGCGAAGTTCTTTGAGGAGCATGGTTCCGGCCTCCGTGAGCGAACGGTGGACGATTTTATGTGTGATTGAGGAAGTCGCCGTTCGCCGGCTTCAAGAATAGCTGACTGCGGGGGAGTTGCGATTTCTTTACGGGTCGCTTGATAGAGTAGAGGCTATGCAGAACGAGGAAACAGTGAGAGTAGAGGGGCTGCCACAGGGTTTTATGTGGGGCGCGGTGAAGGCGGGGATCAAGGCCAGTGGCAAGCTGGACCTTGCGGTTGCGGTTGCGGCAAAGGGCGCGATTGGGGCGGCAATGTTTACCAAGAACCAGCTGGTCGCGGCGCCAGTGACCGTGGGGCGGAGGCATCTTTCAGCTACGGGTGGGCGTGTCGGCGCGGTGCTGGTCAATGCGGGGAACGCTAATTGCGCGACCGGGCAGCCGGGGATCGACGCGTGCGTGCAGACTTGTGCGGCGGCGGCGGAGAGCTTTGGCTGTATTTTTGATGAGGTCTTCCCTTCCTCGACCGGGATTATCGGTGTGCCGTTTCCGGTTGAGAAGGTGGTTGCGGCACTGCCTGCACTGAAAGCCGAGCTGGGAGATAGGGCGGCGCATGCGGAATTGTTTGCCCGGGCCATCATGACGACGGACACGAAGCTGAAGGTGGCACAGGCTTCATTTGATGTCGATGGCCTGGAGGTGCGGACCTTTGGCGCGGCGAAAGGGGCCGGGATGATCCATCCGCAGTTGGGGGTTTCCGCAGGTCCGCCGCATGCGACGATGCTGGTTTATTTGTTCACAGACATTGCGGCCGAGAGCGAGCAGTTGCGCGGCGTGCTGGAGCCGGCGGTGGAGAGGAGCTTCAACTCCATCTCGATCGATGGCGATACTTCGACGAACGATACGGTGTTGCTGCTGGCGAGCGGGGCGAGTGGAGTGAAGCTGGATGAGCGGAGCAATGCGGCGTTTGCGGACGCGCTGAAACAGGTTTGTGGGTCACTGGCTTATCAGATTGTCGACGACGGCGAGGGCGTGGGGCATGTGGTGACGCTGCGTGTGATGGGGGCGCGGACTGAGGCGGAGGCGAAGCAGATCGCGAAGGCAATCGCGCATTCTCCGCTCTGCAAGACGGCCTGGTCGAGCGGCGATCCGAACTGGGGACGGCTGCTGGCGGCGGCCGGATATAGTGGCGTGGCGTTCGATCCGATGCTGGTTAATATTACGATTGGCGACCAGCCGGTGTTTGAATTGGGGTTGAGGTCACCGTCGTTTGATGAAGCCGCTGCCCATACTGCGATGATGGCGCGGGACTACACGATCACGCTGGATATGGGGCTGGGAAAGGCTGAGAGTCGATTTCTGACCTGCGACCTCACCGAAGAGTACGTGCGGATCAATGCGGACTATTCGACGTAGTTTGTAGTCGACGCGGCCATAATAGTTGTTCGGGCTTGATTGCGGAGAAGTAAGGTTTCGGTGAGATTGCTCGAGGTGATCTATGCGTGTGCTGCGGTTCCTGGGATGGCTGAGCGTGGTGATTGCGCTGGCAATCGGTGCGGCTATTTTTATGGGCAGTCGATTGCCGCTGGAGCATACGGCGAGTGTCACCGAGGCGATTCCTGCATCGCAGCAGAAGGTGTGGGGGTTGATTACGGACCCTGCGGCCATGCCGAAGTGGCGGACCGGGCTGAAGGCCGTGACGATTTTGCCATCGGAGAATGGCGCGCCTTGCTGGGCCGAGGTGCAGAGTTCGATGACGATGCCGTTGTGTGCCGACGTGCGCGAGGCGCCTTCACGACAGGTGGTGCGAATCGCCGATCCGAAGCTGCCTTTTGGCGGGAACTGGACCTATGAGCTGGAGCCTGTAACGGCGGACGTGACGAAGGTGACGATTACGGAGCGTGGAACGACAGGGCCGGCGATCTGGCGGTTTGTGGGGCACTACGTTCTGGGTGAGGACAGCTCGATCAGGCAGTATATGGGCGATCTGGGGCGGGCGGCAGCGCAACCGAACTGAAGTGGCGTTCGGTAGATGACGTTTTCACGTAAGCCTTATATCGTTATAAGTGTGACCGATTGCGCTGCCCGGTGGTGATTTGCAGCAATCTCTGTGACTGGAGTGTTGACGAAGATTATGACGACGAAGCTGGAAGACGCCGCTAAGCAGGACTTTAAAGCTGAGGTATCGGAGTGGATTGAGGCGTTTGACGACGTCGTTGCGCAGGACTGGGAGCAGGGTGCGGAGTTGCTGGGTGCGTTGCGGCGGCGTGCACGCGAGGCCGGGGTGCCGACTCCGAGCGAGATGACGACGCCGTACCGGAACACGATTCCCAAGCATGATGAGGTGCCGTATCCGGGTGACAGGAAGCTGGAGAAGAGGGTGGAGTCGCTGCTTCGCTGGAACGCGATGGCGATGGTGCATGGCCAGAACAAGAAGGACCCGGGGATTGGCGGGCATATCTCTACGTACTCGTCGCTGGCTACGCTGCTGGAGGTTGGGTTCAATCACTTCTTTAAAGCGAAGTATGGAGACCAGCCCGGTGACTTTATTTATTTTCAGGGCCATGCTTCGCCGGGGGTCTATGCGCGGGCCTATCTGGAAGGACGATTCGACGAGGCGCGGCTGAAGAACTTCCGGCATGAGTTGAGGGACACACCTGGGTTGAGTTCTTATCCGCACCCTTGGTTGATGCCGGATTTCTGGAACTTTCCGACGGTTTCGATGGGGATTGGGCCGCTGAACGCGATCTATCAGGCGCGATTTATGCGGTATCTGGAGAACCGGAAGCTGATTGAGCCGACGGACCGCAAGGTTTGGGCGTTTCTTGGAGATGGCGAGACGGACGAGGTGGATTCGCTGGGTGCGATTTCTCTGGGGGCGCGGGAGAAGCTGGACAACCTGATCTTCGTTGTAAATTGCAATCTTCAAAGACTTGACGGCCCGGTGCGGGGGAACAAGCGGATCATCGACGAGTTGGAGGGCGTGTTCCGTGGGGCGGGATGGAACGTCATCAAGGTGATCTGGGGTTCGGACTGGGACGCGCTGTTTGAACGCGACCATACGGGGCTGCTGCTGCGGCGTATGGAGGAGTGCGTCGATGGCGATTTCCAGACCTTCAAGGCGAAGGACGGAGCGTTTCTGCGGAGCCACTTCTTTGGCAAGTATCCTGAGTTGCTGGAGCTGGTGAAGGACTATACGGACGAGCAGTTGTTGAGGTTGCATCGCGGCGGGCACGATCCGGCGAAGATCTACAACGCGTACAAGTGGGCGATGGAGCATAAGGGTGGGCCGACGGTGATCCTTGCCAAGACGGTGAAGGGTTATGGGATGGGAACGTCACAGTCTCGCAATGCGACGCATAACGAGAAGAAGCTGACCGATGAGGGGCTTGCCGCGTTTGTGAAGCAGTTCGATATTCCGATTCCCGAGCACGCGGCGAAGGACGGGTCGTTCTATCGGCCGGCGTCGGACGCGCCGGAGCTCGTGTACATGCAGGAGCGTCGCAAGGAGTTGGGCGGGTATCTGCCGAAGCGCGAGGTAACGAGACTGGAGTTCAAGACTCCGCCGCTTACGGAGTTCGCTGAGTGGACTCGCGGATCGAACGGACGCGCGGTTTCGACGACGATGGGTTTTGTGAGCATACTGCGGCACCTGATGAAGGACAAGGCGATCGGCAAGTTGATTGTGCCGATTGTGCCGGACGAGGGACGCACGTTTGGGCTGGAGTCGGCGATTAAACAGGTGGGGATCTATGCTCCGGAGGGCCAGAAGTATGAGCCGCATGACAAGGACATGCTGCTGAGCTACCGCGAGGAGCAGGACGGACAGATTCTCGAAGAGGGGATCACCGAGGCCGGGTCGATGGCGTCGTTTACGGCTGCGGGTACGGCGTATGCAAACTATAAGGTGCCGTCAGTTCCCTTCTACATGTACTACTCGATGTTTGGATTTCAGCGCATCGGAGACATGGTGTGGGCGTTTGCGGATTCGCGAGGCAAAGGCTTCCTTATGGGCGGAACTGCCGGGCGGACAACGATGCTGGGCGAAGGCCTGCAGCACCAGGATGGGCATAGTGTGGTGCTGGCAAGCACGGTGCCGACTTGCCTGACCTACGATCCGGCGTATGTGTATGAGATGGCCGTTGTGATTCAGGATGGAATGCGACGGATGTATGAGAACGGCGAGGACATCTTCTACTACATCATGATGTACAACGAGGACTATGCCATGCCGCCGATGCCGGAGGGTTCGGCTGAGGGGATTCTGCGCGGCATCTACAAGCTGAAGGCGGCGGCGGGTGAGGCCACGGTCCAATTGTTTGGAAGCGGAACGATTTTGAATGAAGTGTTACGCGCGCAGGAGATTCTGGCCACGAAGTATGGCGTGCATGCCAATGTGTGGAGCGTGACCAGCTATACAGAACTGCGGCGCGATGCGCTGGCGGTGGAGCGCTGGAACCGGCTGCATCCCGCAGAGAAGGAGAGGGTGCCGTACCTGCTGACGGCGTTGGGCAATGCGAAGGGGCCGATTGTTGCCGCTAGCGATTACATGAAGTCGGTGCCGGACGTGCTGTCTCCTTGGCTGCCGTCGCGCCTGGTTACGCTTGGGACGGACGGGTTTGGACGAAGCGATAATCGAGAGCACCTGCGGAGACACTTTGAGATCAGCGCGGAGTCGATTGTTGGCGCGACGTTGTCAAAGCTGGCGCGCGAAGGTAAGTTCAAAGCCAAGGACGCGCAGAAGGCGATGGGCGAACTCGGGTTGAATACGGAAGCGGGCGATCCGGCCAGAACTTAGAGGTTCCGGCGTTGAGTCAATCAAGAGAGGGTCCATTGGGCCCTCTCTTTTTGCAAATGGAGGGTCAGTTGGTCGAGATGGGGCTGCACGAGAATCCGCTGGTGCCGAACAAGAAGCTGCAACAGATGTATGTGGCGATGGCCGAGGCACGCGAGTTGGATGAATATATCGCCAGGTTGCAGAGGCACGCGAAGGGGCGGCGGAGGTTGGATTCGACGCGAGGGCAGGAGGCTTGCCGGGTGAGTACGACGATCGACCTGGTGCCGGGCGATCTGGTGAGCGACTCTCAGGTGGGAGTGGTGATGAATCTGCTCGCCGGAGAGAAGGTCGATTCCCTCCTAAAGCGTGTAGTTGAGTTTCGTTCGGGAAAAAAGACCAAGGGAGCGAAGGGAGTCGGGGCCTCCCGGCGGGTGCTTCCGTGGATTGACGATGCGGCCGAGCGGTTGAGGATGGCGCTGGGTGCAGCTCTCTCCTTCAAGACGTTGGGAATGACGAATGTTGTGGTCGCCTATGTTCGCCAGGGCGAGATCGGCAAGGGGGTATGGCGGCAAGTGCTGGGGCTCGCGTCAAAGCTGGAGCTGCCTGTGATTTTTGTGGTTCTGCCGTCGGCGAAGGCCGCGCGAGGTGCCGGGGTGACGAAGCTGTCTAACAAGTCGCGGCGATACGGAGTGCCAGGGATCCCAGTCGATTTGGGGGACGCTGTAGCGTTGTACAGGGTGGCGCAGGAGTCGATGGGACGGACTCGAGCAGGGGACGGGCCGGTGCTGATCGAGTGCAGGGAGTTCCGAGTGGAGGGCAGGGGCGCTAGGGCGCCGGTTGATCCTCTGGCCCAGATGCGCGGATTTCTGCTTGGCCGCAAGGTTTGCACCAGGGCCTGGCTTGAGGGCGCGGGCGATGGGCTGCGCAGACGGATCGCGGCGGCGGGGTAGTAAAACCTTGCACTTAGGGAGACGCTTGTTTACAACTGCCAGTGCGAGTCTTCCGCGATTACACTGGAGCTGCAGTTGAGTCAAAGGTATGAGGTGCGAGTGCGGACCAGGGGCTTTCTTTCTTATGCAGCGCTGACTGTATGTACTGTATGTATTGCCTCAACGGCCTTTGCTCAGACGCCTACTACACCGCCCGCTCCTGTCACTCCTCCTCCCGATTCGGCGCCCGTGCCTACTCCTGGAACTATTCAGGGGTATCCGGGGTATGCACCGCAGCCGCAGCCGCAACCGCAGCCGCAACCGAAGACGCAACCGAAGACGCAAATTCCAGCTGCGCCGCCGCCTGAGACGAAAGGACCGGTGGTGGCGCCCCCTGCGAAGCCGACACCCGAGGCCCCATACGTCGGGTATGTCCCGTATGCGCCTGTGGTGTTGAAGGAGGTGAAGCCTCCGCCGGACCGCCTGGGCTCGGTTTACATCCCAGTGGATAGCTGGATCTATCCCGAGTTGACTCGGCTATACGGGATGGGGTTCCTCGACACGATGTTCCTGAGTATGCGGCCCTATACGCGGCGCAGTGTGCTGCATATGCTGCAGGCGTCCGAGGACGCGATTCTGAGCAGTGACAATATACAGGCGCAGGACATTCTGGCAAAGATCCTGTACAGATTGAGCGCGGAGGTCCCGGACGGCAACGTTCCGCGGGGCTTTGTGTACGGAGTGGACTCGTCGTATACGCGGTTTTTGGGAATCGGTGGCCCGATCTTGCGCGACAGCTTCCATCTGGGGCAGACGATCAGCAATGACTACGGACGACCGTTTGAGAGCGGCTTTAATGCTATCGCGGGAGCTTCAACGGCCGAGGAATGGGGGCCATTTTCGTTGTATGTCAGGGGCGAGTACGAACATGCTCCGTCCGGCACCGGTTACTCGCGAGAGATGGCCGATACGCTGGGCATCAACGATGAGATCCCGAATGAAGGGCCGTCGGACGTGATGCCTCAGGGTCAGCTTGCGGCGCAGGACCCTTTTCGACTCATAGAGGCGTATGCCTCCTTTCATCTGTTGGGACATGAGCTTTCGGGAGGCAAGATCGACTCATGGCTTGGCCCCGGGTACGGCAGCGCGATGGCGTGGTCCAATAACGCCGAGAACGTCTATGCGTTTCACCTGGACCGCATCGAACCGCTGAACATCAAGTACCTGTCGAAGCTGCTTGGGCCGGTCCGGTATGACTTCTTTGTGGGAAGCATACAAGGGCACACAGACCTGAATGCCCCGTGGGTGCACTCCACAATGTTCTCCTTCCGCCCCACAGTGAACTTTGAATTTGCATTTCAGCGAACGGTCATCTGGGGTGGCAAAGGTCATACCCCGGTGACGCTGCACACCTTTCTTCACAGCTTTTTCGATACGAATGATACCGACCCCGCGGAGAAGTACTCGCGTGACGATCCCGGGGCCCGGTTCAGCGACTTCAGTTTCTCTTACCGGTTGCCGTTTGTGCGGCGGTACGCGATGTTGATTCTGGATTCGGAGTGTCATGACGACGTGACTCCGATCAGTGCACCTCGGCGCGCGGCTTACCGGACCGGCTTGTATATTTCGCAGATTCCAGGGATCAGGAAGCTGGACTTCAAAATGGAAGGCGTAACGACCGATCCGGGCGTGGCGAGAAGTTTCGCCGGCCAGTTCAACTACTGGGAGGTCGTCCAAAAAGAGGGATACACCAACAAAGGGAACATCATGGGTGACTGGATCGGACGTGAGGCAAAGGGCGGCCAGGCATGGCTGACCTACAACCTCTCCGGAAATGAGTGGGTCCAGGTGGAGTATCTGCACAAAAAGAACGAGAACGACTTTATCCCGGGTGGAACGACGCAGAACCAGTTCAAGGCAAACGTTGTGAAACGGTTCGGCAAAGAGTTGGAGCTGAACGCCTGGGTGCAATACGAAGGGTGGAAGGCCCCGATCTACAAGCCGGGGTTACAGAAAGATACGTCGGCCGCTTTGAGCCTGACGTGGTTTCCGCAGTTGCACAACTATCCCTCGCTCCATTAGCACCGAGGCGGCCGGCCCTCAATTGGCTGGTTGACGGACGCTCGCCTTGAAGTATTCCAGAGACTTTTCCAGGCCGTGACGCAATTTGATCTTCGGCTCCCAGCCAAGGATTTCCCTTGCCCGCGTGATGTCAGGACGGCGGCGCGTGGGGTCGTCCTGCGGGAGAGGATGGAAGAGGATCCCGGTATTCGCTCCAGTGACGGCAAGGACCTCGTGAGCACACTCGAGGATGGTCCATTCGTCCGGATTGCCGATGTTGACGGGGAGATGCTCCGAGGAGCGCGACAGACGCAGGATGCCGTCAATGAGATCAGAGACAAAGCAGAAGCTGCGCGTCTGGGAGCCATCGCCATAGATGGTCAGCGGCTGGCCTTGCAGGGCCTGCATCATAAAGTTCGAGATGACACGGCCGTCGTTGGGTTGGAGCCTGGGGCCGTAGGTGTTGAAGATGCGGACGAGATGGGTGTCGACGCCATAGTACCGGTGATAGGCCATGACGGCGGCTTCGGAGAAGCGCTTGGCTTCATCGTAGACGGAGCGGGGGCCTACCGGGTTGACGTGGCCCCAGTAGGACTCGACCTGAGGATGCACCTCGGGGTCGCCGTAGCACTCGGAGGTGGAGGCGTGGAGATGGCCTGCGCCATATTTTCGGGCGAGGTCAAGGGTATTGATGGTGCCGGCAGAGCCTACCAGGAGGGTCTCGACCCCAAGACGGGTGTAGTCGATGGGACTGGCCGGGGAGGCGAAGTTGAAGATGAAATCGACTTTGCCAGCGTCGAAGGGCTTCGTGATGTCGCGTTCGAGGAGGCTGAAGCGGTCCTCCCGTGCGAGATGGCTGAGATTGTCGGCGTTGCCTGTGCTGAGGTTATCGACTCCGATTACTGAATTTCCTGCAGCAAGCAACGAGTCACAAAGATGAGAGCCGAGAAAGCCGGCCGCTCCTGTGACAAGAATCGTTCGAGACGTCATGTATTACCTTTCTCCAGTTGAACTATCCGCCATTTGATACTGTCTTCTGCGTAATCTGGCGGGGGGCGGAGACCTTCGGCGGGCCGCTCTAGTCGTCGACACACAGATGCTAGCTGGTGGATAGTGATGCGAGGTCCCGCACAGGATACGCTGCGGGCCGACCAATGCTGAGATATGTAAATCCGTGTTTCACCATCATATCGGGATCGTAGAGATTTCGACCATCAATGATGATGGGATAACGAAGGTTCTTGTTGAGCCGGTCGAGATCGAGTGCGGCGAATTCGGCCCAGTCGGTCAGGATGAGCAAAGCGTCGGCATCTTTGGCAGCAGCGTATGCGTCGGCTGCATAAAGAAGATTGGGGCCGGCGGGAAGGACGTCCTGGGTGCGCTTGAGCGCGGCGGGATCGTAGGCAGTAATGGAACAACCCTCGGCAAGCAGCATTTCGACGACATCGATTGCGGGGGACTCTCGAATGTCATCGGTCTCTCCCTTGAAGGCCAGGCCGAGGACGCCGATGCGCTTGCCGCGCAGGGTCCAAAGGGCAGAGCGGACCTTATTGAGGAAGCGCTTTTTCTGCTGGCCGTTGATCTTTTCGACTTCAGTCAGAAGATTGAAGTCGATGCCCAACTGCTCTGCAACGGAACGGAAGGCCGCTACGTCCTTGGGAAAGCAGGAGCCACCGTAGCCGATGCCTGGGCGAAGGAACCTGGGGCCGATGCGGCTGTCGAGGCCTATGCCGCGGGCGACCTGCTCGACGTTGGCGTTGGTGGCTTCGCAGAGGTTCGAAACAGCGTTAATGAAAGAGATTTTGAGCGCGAGAAAGGCATTAGACGCGTGCTTGATGATCTCGGCGCTTTTGGTGGAGGTCAACAAGAGCGGAGGCGGTGCGGCGACGTTGCAGGTCCCGGGGATGGCGTTGCCCTGCATGTAATAGGTGCCATCAGTGAGCGGGAGATAGATCCGCTTGAGGACAGCGGCGGCGCGTTCGCTGTCCGCCCCGACTACGATGCGGTCGGGATGAAGGAAATCGGCGACGGCGGTTCCCTCGCGCAGGAACTCCGGGTTGGAGACGACATCGAAGAGGTGGCGGGCGACGCCGTTGCGCTCCATCGAACGCGTGACCCATTCGTTGGTGTAGACGGGAACAGTGCTTTTTTCGACGACGACCTTATAGCTGGTGAGCGAACGGGCGATCTCGCAGGCCACGGCTTCAACATAGGAGAGGTCCGCGTCGCCGGCCTCGCTTTGCGGGGTGCCGACGGCGATGAAGATGGCTTCACACTCTCGGGTGGCCTCGGCGAGATCGGTCATGAATCTAACCCTGGTGTTGCGGAACTTCTCGAGCAGTTCGGGCAGATAGTTCTCGTGGATAAGAGAATCGCCACCCTGAAGAGCGGCCACCTTGCGTTCGTCATTGTCGACGCAAATGACTTCATGGCCCATCTCTGCAAAACACACAGCAGCGACCAGACCTACATATCCTGATCCGACAACGGCAATTTTGATGCTTTCGCTCATAGTGGGTGGCGTTATTCCTTATTGTTGAGGATAACCGAATGTTGAGAAAATCGAGAGCTCCCCAAGGGACAATCAGTGTTCTTTGGGACCGATGCGCTTGCGTGTCGATCTAATCTTCCTACCTGACGGCACACTCGGGTAGACTAGGAACGATGGGTCCACAAAATACGCAGCCGCCGCTCGTGGGTGTTCCGGAGACGAACCAGACTGCGTTCAGTACGACGGTTGCAGATACTACGCTGTCTGAAGCACTGATCGTGCTACGGAAACGTCGATGGGTCCTTATTATTGCCGTACTAGTGGGCCTGGCATATGGAGTCTTTAAAGCAGAGTCTCAACCGAAGCTGTATGACTCGTATGGCCGGATCCAGGTGCGGTCGGGATCGTCGAATGAGTACAGGGTGAGCTCGGTACAGGGCTACTCCGGCGATTCCAGCTCGAAGATGCTGACCGAGATTGAGATACTGAAGAGCGATTCGCTGATGCTCAAGGTCTGTCGCGAGATGGACCTTTCGAACAATGCGGATTTTCTTGAGAGGAAGGGGCCCGTTCCACACAGCAGTCTGGACGATGGAGAGACCAGGCAGACGACGGTCCATCGGTTGCAGAGCAATCTGCACGTCGCGGTAGTCCCGAAGACAGATATCATTCGCATCAGCTACAGCAGCCTGAATCCGAAGCTGTCGGCCGACATCGTCAACCGGGTCATTCAGGATTACATTCATCGCAGCTATCAGACGCGATTCGAGTCTTCGCGGCGGGTTTCAGACTTTCTCTCGGGCACACTGGAGGGCCTGAAGCAAGAGGTGGAGACCTCGCAAGAGCAGATGATGGACATGCAGCGAAAGCTGGGTATCCTCGGGTTCGACCCGAACCATAACCAAATCAGCAGCTCGCTGGACGATCTTGCCAAGGCGGCGGCGACGGCGAAGCTGGCCCGCATCATTGCAGAGGCACGGTACCGTGTTTTGAGCGGGATGGACCCTGACACGATTGAAGGCACCATTGAGCTGACACCCGGGACGGCGCCGGGGGAGTTGAATTCTCTGCGCGGACAGCTTGCGATTGCAAGGGCCAGTTATGCGCAGCTGACGTCTCCCATGGGCCTGGGACCAAGTCATCCTCAAGCTATGGCGTTGAAGGCGCAGATTGCGGAGCTCGAAAAAGAGATCAACGCTGAACAGAACCGTCTGCTGGTCCAGGCAAAACAGAATTACATCGTCGCCCGCGCGAATGAAGACCAGACGACTGCCACGCTGGAGGCGGAGAAGACGGACGCTTATAAGCTGCGGGACCAGCTCGTGGAATATACGATCCGCCAGCGGGAGTTTGAAGAGAACCGTACGTTGTACGACAGCCTGCAGCAACGTCTGCGGACGGCTAGCGTGCAGTCGGGCCTCGAGTCACTCGAGATCGATGTCGTCGATCCGGCGCTGCCTCCGGCCAACCCTGTGCTGCGGCCGCAGTCGACCGTGATCCTTACCGCGCTGGTCTTCAGTATTCTGGCCGGCATCGTGGTGGCGTTCCTAATGGAGAGCCTGGACACTGGATTGCGGAGTATCGCGGAGATCGAGAGCATCACGGAGCTGCCGTCGCTGGCCATCATTCCGCGGGCACGGAGGACCTCCGCCGACCAGGCAGGGACCCTGACCACGGCGCAGAGGAACATTGGCATATTGACGCAGCCGAAGTCGCAGTTCGCGGAGGCGTTCCGGTCCCTGCGCACGTCGCTTCTGCTATCGACTGCGGGACATCCTCCGAAGATCATTGTGCTGACGAGCGCTACGCCATCGGAAGGTAAGACGACGGCTGCGAGCAATCTGGCGGCTATCCTGGCGCAGCGGGACACGCGCGTACTGCTAATTGACGGAGACCTTCGCCGGCCCAACATCCATCACCGGTTCGGGTTGAATGGAAAGGTCGGCCTGACAACTGTGCTGACCGGCGCGACGACACTGGAAGAGACAGTGCAGAATGTGCGTGAGATTCCAAATCTCGACATTCTTCCGAGTGGACCTGTCCCGCCTTTTCCGACTGAGATGTTGAGTTCAGGAGCGATGGAGGCCGTCCTCAAGCGCTGTGCAGAGCTTTATGACTATATTGTTATCGACTCTCCACCGATTCTCTCGGTCACAGACGGCGTGATTCTCGCCCGCCAGGCGGACGCTGTCGTACTTGTGGTCCGTCACGGCAAATCGAGCAAACATGTGGTTCGGCGAGCAAGAGACATCCTGCTGCGCTCGGGTGCAGGAATCACCGGTATTGTGTTGAACGCGGTCGATCTCAACTCGCCTGAGTACTACGGGTACTACGGGTACTCAGGGTACTCGTACGCGAGCGTGGATTCCGATAGCTGGGAGTCGCAGGCGGCCACCGGCGACGAGGCGCGCAAGGCCGAGGAGACTGAACGATGAGTCAGGGACAGAACAATCTCCGAACTGGCTGGGCGGTCGAAGCCGTGTTGAAGCTCGGCAGCCGAGGCGCGTTGCTCGTCTTCGCCTTGTTTCTTGCTGTGGCTGTCTGGGGAGGGTCTGCGCAGGCCCAGTTCAATGGGCCCGCGCCTGGCGCTTCTACCGTGATTAATCCGCCGGTGACAATAACGACGGATCCGGCAATCCTCTATCCGGGCCATCGCGACGTATATCTCGGGTCTGGAGACATTCTCACGGTCCATATTTTTGGAAGTGGAGACTATACGCCGACCGCACGTGTGGGCCTCGACGGCAAGATCCAACTTCCCCTGATTGGCAGTGTGGAGGTGGGAGGGCTCACCACTCATAAGGCCGAGGACCTGATCGCGCAGACACTGATAAATGCGGGGATGTACCGCGATCCCCAGGTGTCCATTCAGATTGTGGAATCGCCAAATTTGATCGCCACGGTCGTTGGAGAGTTGCATGGGATTGTTCCTATCCTGGGGGAGAGGCGCCTCTTCGAGGTATTGGCGGCCGTGGGTAGCGGCGGCGGGGGAGGTACGGGTGCAGGAACGACTGTCGTCGTTGGAGGAGGCGGTCTGCCGGCGTCAGCGAGTCACGTCATTACGATCAACCGTCCCGGTGTGGCGGAGCCGATCGTGATCGACCTTGGAACAGACCCCGCAAAGAGTTCTCTCGCCGACATACCGATCTTTCCCCGGGACACGATCATCGTCCCGCGAATTGGGGTCGTATATCTGCTTGGAGCGTTCAAGACCCAGGGCGCGATACCGCTCCAGCAAAACTCTCCTCTGACTCTGATGAAGGTGGCTGCGCTTACTGGCGGCGCCGGATTTGAAGGCAAGACAGAGGATCTCCGGATCATTCGTTCGGTTGGACTTAGTCGCCAGGTCGTTCGGGTCGATCTCAAGAAGGTGCTTTACGGAAAGGCCCCAGACCCTGTCCTTCAAGCGGACGACATTATCTTCCTGCCGAGCAGCGCGTGGAAGGCCGCGATTAAATCAGGGGGAATCGGTACCCTGCTGGGCATTGTGTCAATTCTGCTGGTTGCCGCCGGGCAGTAGGCAACGAGTATCAACAGCCAGGCAGGCAAGCTCAAAGGCCGCATGAGACCCGACAGAATATGGCTTTACCTTCGTCAGAGATGGGCAACGGATTGAAACGCAAGGTGAGACTGGCCTATCTGGTGAGCCATCCCATACAGTATCAGGCACCTCTGCTGCGCCGGGTCGCACAAGAGCCGGACATTGATCTGACTGTGTTCTTCGGCTCGGACTTTTCGGTCCGCGACTACAAGGACGCGGGATTTGGCGTGGGCGTGAAGTGGGACGTGCCGCTGCTGGATGGGTACCGTCATGAATTTCTGCCAGTGCTTCGCGACAATGCCAACCCAGGGGCGCTGAGTCCACTGAACTACGGCATCTTCAGCCGTCTCCGTGGGAGCAGGAGAGCACCGGCGTTCGATGTGTTGTGGGTGCATGGGTACTCCTCGTTGAATACGCTGCAGGGAATGCTGGCCGCGAAGTCTCTGGGTATACCGGTGCTGGTTCGGGCAGAGCCATGGCTCGGGGACCGTGACCGGAGTGGGCCAACGCTGGCTGTAAAGCAACTATTCTTTATGCTGCTGCGTGGATTAGTCGATGGTGCTCTTCCGATCGGGACGCTGAATGCTGAGTATTGGCGACATTATATGGGCGAGGATTTTCCGCTGTATCGGATGCCGTATGCGGTCGACAACCATTACTTTCAGGACCGGAGCGAGGAGGCACGCGAGGGGCGGCCCGCGCTGCAGGAAGAGTTAAATCTGGATCCCGCGCGGCCGGTGATTCTGTTTGCTTCGAAGTTACAGAGTCGCAAGCGCTGCGGTGACCTGGTGGAGGCTTACAAGGACCTCTCTCCGGGCGGTAAGCCGTGGCCTTATCTTGTGATTGTTGGGGACGGCGAAGAGCGCACCGCGCTGGAGAGGCAAGTGGCAGAGAGCAGGTTGGAGGGGGTGCGGTTTTGCGGGTTCAGGAACCAATCGGAGTTGCCCAGGTTCTTCGACCTGGCGACGGTTTTCGTGCTGCCTTCGCGGCACGAGCCCTGGGGGTTGATTGTGAATGAGGTAATGAATGCCGGTCGGGCCGTGATCGTCTCCAATGATGTTGGATGTCAGCCGGACTTAATTGAGGACGGAGTGGAAGGTTGTGTCTTCCCTGCCGGAGATGTGGCGGCATTGACCGATGCTCTACGCAAGGTGTTGGCTACGCCAGAGACGGCCGTTGCTATGGGGCAGCGGGGACTGGCGAAGGTCCGTGCGTGGGACTTTGAGGAGGACGTTCGCGGCTTGAGGCAGGCGATCGCAGAGGTCACTCGGAAGATAACAGCGTAATGGCAACGAATTTCTATCACCAAATCGACGATAGCCCTGCTGATATTCTGAAGACGAATGGGCAGAAACTGATGCGGATTCTCCACATAATCGGAACACTGGACCCGGCGGCCGGGGGCCCCACAGAGTCCGTGAGGGTCTTGCTGAGCTACGGCCCTATCGGCTATACGGGCGAGGTCGTCACACTGGATGATCCGTCCGCACCTTACCTGAACGATATCGGCTTTCCGGTGCACGCACTGGGGCCAACAAATACCAAGTACGGGTTCAATTCCAAGCTGCTGCCGTGGCTGAGAGACAACCGCCATCGATTTGATGGTGTCGTGGTGAATGGGCTATGGCAATACTGCGGGTATGCGGCGTGGCGCACGCTGGCGGGGAATACGCCGTATGTTGTGTTCACCCACGGTATGCTCGACCCTTACTTCAAGCACGCGTTTCCGCTGAAACATATTAAAAAATGGCTCTATTGGGTGCCGGCGGAGTATTGGATCCTGCGGGGCGCCTATCGCGTGCTGTTTACGTCGAAGGCAGAGAAGAGGCTGGCTGAGGAGAGCTTCTGGCTCCATCGCTGGAACGCATACGTCGTGCCGTACGGTGCGAGCGGGCCATCGGGTGATGCCGAGGTGCAGAAGCGGGCTTTCTTTGCCAAATGCCCCGAGGCGAAGGGCAAGCGGTATCTTCTTTTTCTCGGTCGCATCCATCGGAAGAAGGGTTGCGATCTCCTGATCGACGCCTTTGCCAAGGTGGCCGCGAGTGATCCTGACCTTTATCTGGTGATGGCCGGGCCTGATCAACAGCTCTGGAGCGCGAAGTTGAAGGCGACAGCCGCGAGCGCAGGGATCGGGGACCGCGTCTTCTGGCCTGGTCTGATCACTGGCGATGCAAAGTGGGGGGCCTTCTTCGGTTCCGAGGCGTTCGTTCTGCCATCGCACCAGGAGAACTTTGGGATTGCCGTGGCGGAGGCCCTGGGATGCGGAAAGCCCGTGCTGCTGGCGGACAAGGTGAATATCGCAGAGGAGATTGCCGATGACGGCGCGGGGCTGATGGAGTTGGATACCGCGGAGGGAACACTGCGGCTGCTGCAACGGTGGATCGGGATGACCGTTCAAGAACGGGAGCACATGGCAGAGCTTGCGTATCAATGTTTCCATCGGCGATACGATATGAGAGAGAATGCAAAGGCGATCATCCGGCTGTTTGGGACCGCCACAGTCCTTACTCCCGCCGCTGTTAATACGGAATAGGTATGACTCGATGCCGAAGCAGATCCATTACAACGCGGCGGAGCACATTGCGGCGGATTCGGCGGCCGATCCGTATCTGCGGCCGGCGTTTTCGTTTCGCGACAGGCTGCGGCGACTGAACTGGAATATCTGCTGGGTTGTGCTGTATCGAACGTCGCCGAGACCGTTCCATTCGTGGAGATCGTTTCTTCTGCGCCTGTTTGGGGCGACGATGGGGGCCAATTGCCACTTCTATCCGCGATCGAGGGTGTGGGCGCCGTGGAATTTGATCTGTGCCGAACAGGTAACAGCAGGAGATGGCGCCGAGATCTACAATCCTGCGCCGGTTTCGCTGGGGTCGCATGCAATTTTGTCGCAGGACGCTTATGTATGTGCGGCCACGCATGACTATGATGATCCCGCCTTTCCGTTGATCGCATACGCGATGAACATCGG
>DATHQG010000115.1:0-4977 GCA_035483075.1 Edaphobacter sp.
CACTGCGACAGTTGAGCGTCCCGCTCAATCCATCCCCGTTCAGGTCTCCCTTTTCGCCGACGAGACCACTCCCATCCGTTCCGTTCCTGTAACAAGATTGACAGCCCCACCTCACTCACCACCCCGCATCGCACTTCGAATCTGATTCCGCTCTTGTCCCTTCGCCGCTCTGCAGCGTTGTCTCACGCTGCCTGCCCGAAATGCAATCTTCAAGAGAAGGAACCACCATGCCTCACAGACTGGCAGCGATCTCGCTTCCACTCGTTCTGTTGGCTGCGTTCCCAACCAATGCGCAGACCAAACAGACCTCCACCCCCGACATGCCCGGCATGGACATGTCCTCCATGCAGACGCCTATGCAACAAACCAATTCCGCAAGTCCGATGAACATGGACATGGACACCATGAAGCCCGCCACCACCCTCATCGAAGTCGAGCTCAACCACACCACCTCCGGCACGAGCGTCGAGCCGGCCTCCACTCCCACCTTGATGATCATGTCCCACCACGCAAGATGGACGCTCATGCTCCACGGTGCCGCCTTCATCACCGACATCCAGCAACACGCCATCTCCGACCCGACCGACCCCTCACCCGCCACCTGCGAGCAATTCGACGTCCCCTGCGCGACCCCGGTCACCCGCGGCGGCGACAAGTTCTTCTCAACCAACTGGCTCATGCCCATGGCCACGCGTCATCTAGGCCCCGGCCAACTCACCCTCCGAACGATGTTCTCGCTCGAACCCGCCACCATCACCGCCCGCGAATACCCCGAACTCTTCCAGCAGGGCGAAACCGCCTTCGGCAAGCCCATCATCGACGGCCAGCACCCTCACGACTTCTTCATGGAGGTGGCCGCCCTCTACGACATCCGCCTCGGCGAACGCACACTCCTCAGCTTCTACGCCGCACCCGTCGGCGACCCCGCCATCGGCCCCACGGCCTACCCGCACCGTCTCTCCGCCTCCGAAGACCCCATCGCCCCCCTCGGCCACCACCAGGAAGACTCCACTCACATCGCCTTCAACGTCTTCACCGGCGGCATCACCTGGCGCTGGGTCCGCTTCGAAGAGTCTGGCTTCCACGGCGCCGAGCCCACCGAGCAGCGCTGGGGCTTCCAACCCTCCCCCAACGGCCACGCCGTAGACAGCTACTCCTCCCGCATTACCTTCTCCCCAGCCCCCAACTGGACAAGCCAATACTCCATCGCCCACATCACCAGCCCCGAGGCCCTCTACCCCGACGAGAACCAGCAACGCCAAACCGCATCCATCATGTACAACCGGCCCATCGGCGCGCATCACGACACCACCAGCATGCCGGGCATGGACATGACCACTCCCACCACCGGCAACTGGTCCACCACCCTCCTCTGGGGACGCACCAAATCACTCCCTGAAAATGGAAACGACTCGAGCATAGAAAACAGCTACCTCCTCGAATCCCTCCTCCAGTTCCACACCCGCAACTACGTCTGGACACGCATCGAAAACGCCGGCCGCTCCAGCGAACTCCTCCTGCCACCCGGCTCCGCGCTCCCACCCAACTTCACCGAGTCCCCCATCGGCCACGTCGCCGCCTACTCCTTCGGATACGACCGCGACCTCCGCTTCATTCCCCACATCCTCACCGCTCCAGGCGCCCAATTCACCACCTACACCGCGCCCGAACCCCTGGTCTCCACCTACGGCTCCCATCCGTGGGGAGTCGTCGTCTTCATCCGCTTTCGCATCACAAAATGATGCGTCCGCGACGCACCTCTGCTCATCTCAAACCGGAACGCTGACGAAAACGCATACCATATTCCACAGATGACCAACCGCAAGATCGTTCATATCGACATGGACGCCTTCTATGCCTCCGTCGAACAACGCGACGACCCAAACCTTCGCGGGAAACCGGTCGTCGTTGCCTGGCGCGGCAACCGCTCCGTCGTCTGCGCTGCATCCTATGAAGCCCGAGTCTTCGGCGTCCGCTCCGCCATGCCCGCCGTCCGTGCCGAGCGCCTCTGCCCACAAGCAATCTTCATCCCACCTGACTTCACTCGTTACCGCGCCGTCTCCCGAGCCACACGCGAAATCTTCCAGCAACACACCGACCTCATCGAACCACTCTCCCTCGACGAGGCCTACCTCGACGTCACCGAAAACAAAACCGGACTGCCCACGGCAACACGCGTAGCCAGCACCATTCGTCACCAGATCCGCGAAGAGCTCGACCTCACCGCCTCCGCCGGCGTCGCCCCCAACAAGTTCCTCGCCAAGATCGCCTCCGACTGGCGCAAGCCCGACGGTCTCTTCGTCATCCAACCCCAGGAGGCAGAGGCTTTCCTCCTGCCCCTTCCCGTCGGACGCATACCCGGCGTAGGCAAAGTTACCGAAAAGAATCTCGAAGACCTGAACATCAAAACCGTGGGAGACCTCCGCACCAAGGACCTCCCCACGCTCGAAGCTCGATTCGGCCGTTACGGCCTCCGCCTCTACCAGCTCGCTCGCGGCATCGACGACAGCCCAGTCGTCCCTGACCGCCCCACAAAGTCCATCTCCGCCGAAGACACCTTCGCGCAAGACGTCCCTCTGACCGAACTCGAACCTATGATCCTGCGCCTCGCCGAAAAAGTCTGGACAGTCTCCCGCAAAGAAATCCGCGTCCCCCGCACCGTCGTCCTCAAACTCAAAACGAGTGACTTCAACGTCCTCACCCGCAGTTACACTCCACCCGTTGCACCTTCCTCATGCGAGGAGCTGACCTCCATCGCCCTCGGGCTCCGCGAAAGAGTCAACGCATCACCACGACAACGCTATCGTCTGGTCGGCGTAGGCCTCAGCAACTTCCGCGATCCGAATGCCATCGACGACTCTCCCACCCAGTCTGCCCTCTTCACCCACAACAATGAAACATCGTCCTAAACCATCACCCAAAGACCCCTTGCCTGTTCCCAAATCGGTGCAATCGGTGTAAATCGGTGTTAAGCATTTCTTCAGCAAACGGCCAAAAGCAAACAATGACCCTTTACATAGCAACCTCCAATCCCGGCAAGCTCCGCGACTTCGCCGCAGCAACATCGCAACACGTCACCCTCGCCGAACTCCCCGGGATAAAAGAAATCCCTGCCCCCGCCGAAGACGAACCCACCTTCGAAGGCAATGCCCGCGTCAAAGCCATCTACTACTCCCGCCACACATCCGACGAGATCGTCATCGCCGACGACTCCGGCCTCGAGGTCGACGCTCTACACGGGGCCCCCGGAGTCCGCTCGGCCCGCTTTGCCGACGACCACAACTTTCACACCGCGCAGCATTACTCGACCGACGAGCGCAACAACCTCTACCTCCTCTCCCTCCTCACCGGTATCCCACTGACCGAACGTAGCGCCCGATACCACTGCGTCCTCGCAGCCGCACGCAAGGGCCACGTCTTCGCCATAGGCCACGGCGCGGTAGAAGGCGAGATCCTCCCCACCCCACGCGGCAAAGAAGGCTTCGGTTACGACCCCCTCTTCTTTCTCCCCGAGCAAAACAAGACCATGGCCGAGCTCGACATCAAAACCAAACTCACCTTCAGCCATCGAGGACGGGCCTTCGCCGCTCTCCTCCATGAACTATCTCAACAACGCGGATGACACAGTCCCCGCCGCCGGATCACACTCACTCCTCAAGGTTGCGGCGGCAGGGGGACAGTCGACGAGGAGTCAGGAGTAATAATCCGTGACTCTATGCGGAATTTTTTGAAGTTGGAGAAGGTAACGACAACTCTTCCTTGATTGACCTGTTCGATGTTCATCTGTGTTCCAGGTGTTGGCGTATCGATGTTCTTCGTCGTCTTCTCCGCGCCCACCCAGACCAGATCCGTAGAAGTGTGGTGCCATACCCCATCAAGCAGGCTCCACGTAAAGGTGACGACCGTACCCGCGTCGTATCGGCCGACCGCGTGATCGAGCACCATGCGAGTGCGGTGGAAGAACGGCTGCTGGTCGTCCACCCAGAGGGTAACCGGTCCACTCATCCGCGCCGCCGTATCAGTCTGAGGAAGATCGTGACGCGGCTTGCAGTGGACCACCGTCGCGGGACGCTTTTCCACCTTTTCATGACCGGTAATCTTGCAGTCATACAAACTTGTGAGCAGCTTCGGGTCTGTCATGATCGAAGCGATGCCCTCTGGTGCCTTCAACCGCTGCTGCCGCTGCTCCGGAGAAAGCGCATGGATGGCCGCAACGGCTCGGTCGTAACGCTCGCTCTCCCATGCGGCGATCTCGGGCGACGGCCGCTGTCCGTTGATGCCGATCACCCGGCGATAGGGAATCCCTTCGACGAAGAGGACGTCGTACTGCACCGACCATTTGTACTCTGCGTTCACCATCACAGGTGAAATGCCCCATTGACTCCCCGGCAAAGTTGGTCTCGGCGGCACGCCGGCTGTATCCGCAACGAAGCTGGCGTCATCCTCATGGAAGGTATAGGAGAAGGCCTCCTTGGCATTCGCGTCAGCGTTGGCAATACTCGCCTCGATCAGCGCTGTCGCTGTCTGAGGCATCTGCGCCAAACACACTCCACTCAACAATAACTGTGCAACTGCTGCAAACCGCGCGAAGGGCTTCATCACTCGCCTATCTGATAATCGTGAAAAAAGAGCACCTTAATCTCTGCTTTGCAATCTTACGCCCCATGCTCCTCTCTGCCCGCAAAACAAGTTGAGCTTAGGCCGCTCCCAGAACGACCCGAATCCCCCGCACCAACTGCCGTCCCCCATTCGCGAAAGCAATTTAATCGCACAAACATCACGATAACCGCACAAAACACAGCGCTTTCCTTGACGCTGGTAGAACAGGAGCGGAATAATCTTTGTGCTGCACTTTTCCTTCCCTAACAGTGCATTCATCGTGATCTGAAGGAGTCCCCATGGCCACCGCCGCCTCGCCAGCACCTCCTGCCGAACCGCAACTCCGCGGCGTGCAACCGCCCCGCGCCGGCGAAGGCC
>DATHQG010000116.1:0-5242 GCA_035483075.1 Edaphobacter sp.
GTGGGTGGTGGAGCTTACCAACTCCTCATTCTCCCTTACCTGCCGGCGAGAGGGCGTGCGCTGCTCGATGAGGCGAAGGTCTAACGACCCGGTATTGCGTGGCCAGGCCGACAATTTCAGATGCACGTATTTGACTCGGATTTTGAGGAGACAAAATGGAGTATGTACTTTCGCTCGACCAGGGAACGACAAGTTCGCGCGCCATTCTTTTCGATCACGATGGCAAGATTGCGGGGACTGCGGCGCACGAGTTCCGGCAGATCTATCCGAACAGCGGTTGGGTGGAGCATGATCCGTTCGACATTCTTACCTCGCAGCTAAGCTCTGCCGTCGATGTGATGGGCAAGACGGGAGTGCGGCCGCGGGACGTGGTCGGGCTAGGTATCACCAACCAGCGGGAGACGACGATTGTATGGGACCGTGAGACGGGCAAGCCGGTTTACAACGCCATTGTCTGGCAGGACAGCCGCACTGCACCGCTGACGAAGAGGCTGTTCGACGAGGGCGCTGAGGAGATGGTCCGCCAGAAGTCGGGCCTCCTGCTAAGTCCCTACTTTTCTGCTAGCAAGATCGCGTGGATACTGGACAACGTCGATGGAGCGCGGGCGCGGGCCGAGGCGGGCAAACTCGCCTTTGGCACGGTGGACAGCTGGCTGATATGGAACCTGACTAGCGGACGACGACACGTCACAGACAGAACGAACGCTTCGCGGACCCTGCTCTACAACATCGTTGAAGACAAGTGGGACGACGATCTGCTGAAGCTCTTCAACGTCCCCGCGAAGATGCTGCCCGAGGTCCTCTGGTCGAGCGAAAGAGTGGGTCAGGTGACGACCACGCTGGGGCTGGGCGAGGTCGAGATCGCCGGGATTGCAGGGGACCAACAGTCGGCGTTGTTTGGGCAGCTTTGTGTCTCGCCAGGCGAGGCGAAGAACACTTACGGAACGGGATGCTTCCTGCTGCAGAACAACGGCGGCACGTTCACTCTCTCTGGGGAGCGGCTGATTACGACGCTGGCGTGCAGCACAGAAAAGAAGCTTGCCTACGCTTTGGAAGGTAGCGTGTTTGTCGGCGGGGCCGTGGTGCAGTGGCTGCGCGACAACATGAAGTTCTTCCGCAAATCGTCTGAGGTGGAGGCGATTGCGGATTCTGTGAAGGACTCCGATGGCGTGGTCTTTGTACCGGCGTTTACCGGTCTCGGCGCACCGTACTGGGACGCGCAGGCGCGAGGCTTGATCATCGGTCTGCAGCGCGGGACACAGATTGGGCATATCGTGCGCGCTGCTATCGAGAGCATTGCTTTTCAGGTCGCGGACGTTCTCCGCGTCATGGACAAGGACACGAAGAGTCCCTTTACGGAGCTTCGCGTGGATGGCGGCGCCGCCGCAAACGATGCGTTGATGCAATTTCAGGCCGATCTGCTTGGCGTTCCTGTTCACCGGCCCGCGGTGCTGGAGACTACGGCGCTCGGCGCGGCCTATCTTGCAGGGCTTACGACCGGCTTCTGGAACAATGTCGAGGAGTTGAAGAAGCATCGTGCGGCAGACACCGTCTTCACTCCGAAGGCCGATAAAAGACAGATGGAACGATTGCAGGACAACTGGAGAGAGGCCGTCCAGCGCTCTCGCAACTGGAACAGGGAGAGCTAAATGAATCGCGACGAGATGGTGGCACGAGTTCGCAATCGTAAAGAGCCGTGGGACATCGTGGTGATTGGCGGCGGAGCTACGGGAGCTGGGATCGCCGTCGACGCGGCGACGCGCGGCTACGATGTTCTGTTGTTGGAGCGCGAGGACTTCGGTAAGGGTACTTCAAGCCGCGCGACGAAGCTTGTTCACGGTGGAGTCCGCTATCTGGAGCAGGGCAATCTCTCTCTGGTGATGGAGGCGCTGAAGGAGCGCGGAATGCTTCTGAGGAACGCGCCGCACATCGTCCGTAATCTGCGGTTCGTCGTGCCGAACTATTCCTGGTGGGAGGCGCCGTTTTACGGCATTGGAATGAAGGTCTACGATCTTCTCGCCGGCAAGTACAGCTTCGGAAAATCAAAGACGCTCTCGCTCGAAGAGACGCTGGAGCTTCTGCCCACAATTCGCCAGGACGGCCTGCGCGGAGGCGTGATGTACCACGATGGGCAGTTTGATGACACGCGGCTGCTGGTGCATCTGATGATGACGGCAGCAGAGCACGGGGCTACATTGCTGAACTACGCAGGTGTCGTCGAACTGACGAAGGACGGCGACGGTTTTGTCAAAGGCGTAGTAGCTGTCGATGGCGAGAGCGGGGAACGTTACGAGATAGCGGCCCGTTCCGTGGTGAATGCGACAGGGATCTTTACTGATGAAACGCGGCGGCTGGCGGAGCCGGGGGCCGAACCGATGATGGTGCCGAGTCAGGGGATCCATCTTGTCTTTGACCGCTCTTTTCTGACTGGCGACACCGCGCTTCTGGTACCCCATACGGACGATGGGCGTGTCCTGTTTGCCGTTCCATGGCATAACCGCACGTTGGTGGGGACGACTGATACGCCGATCGAAGCGATCTCATACGAGCCGCTGCCTTTTGAGGAAGAGATTGAGTTTGTTCTCGAAACCGCGGGCCGCTATCTAAGCCACAAACCGACGCGCGAAGACATCTTGAGCGTGTTTGTTGGGATAAGGCCGCTGGCGAAGGCCGTGGGGGCCACGGAAGGCAAGACCTCGGCGATTTCGCGCGATTATACGATCCATATCGACCACACCGGACTCGTGACGATCGCCGGCGGGAAGTGGACGACCTACCGTCATATGGCAGAGGACTGCGTGGACCATGCAGTGACGCTCGGTGGGCTCGACGAGAGGCTTTGTGTGACGGCGGGAACGCACATACACGGTTACCATGAGCGCCCGGAGGAGCTTGGTAGTCTGGCCGTGTACGGGTCGGACGCGGCGGCGATTCTTGCTTTGGCAAAGGAGAATCCGAAGCTTTCCGAACGATTGCATCCCGATCTGCCCTACATCGGGGCGGAGGTGGTTTGGGCCGCGCGAAATGAGATGTCCCGCACAGTGGACGATGCTCTGTCGCGGCGAACACGTGCGCTTTTGCTGAATGCACGTGCGGCAGTCGAGGTCGCGCCGGCAGTCGCAGCACTTCTTGCTAAGGAACTGGGCAAGGACGCTTCGTGGGTGGAGGCGCAGATCAACGCGTTTCGCGAACTGGCGGCCCAATACATCGCGCAGGGCAGCAAGTATCCGGCGTCGCCGCCGGTTGGCGGTGATGGCCTGCCACGAGGGGTTTGAAGCAATCAAGCGTGGGGGAAATTGCGGTCGAAGCTGACGGGAACGATCAGACAGCGGCCACCCGTCTTCCGGAAGCCATAAGGATTCAGTCCACTGTATAGTTGGAGGAGGAGCCATCGTCTAAGTGCGCCCTAACGAGCACAGCAGGGCCTATCTCCATAGCCTCGACGGCTGGCGTGCTATCGCCGTCGTCGCAGTCGTGCTCGATCACGTACACTCCTTTGGGCCTCTCGTCATTCAGCATCACCTGCAGAGAAGTGGGGTATCAGGGGTGTGGCTGTTTTTCGCCATTAGCGGCCTCCTAATCTGTTCACGCATGCTCGACGAAGAGTCTGTCTACGGCCAGGCCTCTTTGCGAAACTTCTATGTCCGGAGAGCTTTCAGGATCCTTCCAGCGGCCCTGTCATATCTCTTGGTAGTTGCTCTCCTGGGGGCCCTGCATGTCATACCGTTCAATCTGTCCTCCTGGCTCGCGGCGCTTCTGTTTTACCGCAATTATTGGCACTACTTCTTTGGGGCGACCGCGCTTAGCGGTTTTACGGGCCACTTCTGGTCGCTGAGCGTGGAAGAGCACTTTTATTTTCTCCTGCCGTCGATTGTGGTCTTCCTCCCGCGCTTTCGCCGAAACGCTTTGCTGCTGTTGACATTTGTCTCCTGGGGATGGCTTGCAATCTTTCTGCTCGTCCCGTCCGGGAAGATTTTGCCCGCGTTTTGGGAACAGAGGACGGAGTTTTGCATCAGTGCGTTGCTGGTACCCGCGATCTACGCGATGTCGCTGCGGTCCGCCGTCACCAGGGACAGGGCGATACGATTTCTCTCGCCCTGGTTGCTCTGTCTGGTCGCTGCAGTCATAACCTTCTACGACCACGAAGGTACCGCATCGCACTATTTCCGGATAGTGCTGGGCAAAGCTATCTTTTTCCCACTCCTGCTCCTAAGCACTGTCCTGCATCCGAAGAGTCTTATCACGAGATTTCTCGAGACTGCCCCTTTGAGGTTCGTCGGCCGCATCTCTTATAGTCTTTACCTTTGGCAAGTTCTGTTTCTTACGCGGAATTTTGCCTATCCAGGTGCTATCCATCACCTGCAACGGTCAAATATCGTTGCAGTGGCTTGCAGCTTCGTCTGCGCCGTCGCTAGCTATTACCTGATTGAGATGCCAATGATCCGCTTCGGTCGACGTTTCGTCGTGGCCCGGCAGCCGGCATTAGCTCGTGAGCAGCATCAACCGACTTAATGTCAGTTCTTGACGGCGGATAGCTTAGATTTCGTCTGGCCACGAGATGTGTGTTTGCGCAGATCAAAGCTGCTAAACAAACGCACTACTCATCGATCACTTTGAACTTCTGTCCTGACCAGCTGGCAGACCGTACGAGATAGTCATTCATTCGGTATCCGGGGTAGACCGTGTTCCAAAACGTCTGCATCTGCTGGTCGATCTGCGATCGGAAAGGAGAATCCTTTCGAATCGCAAGTCCATAGTTTGCCGCCCCGGCGTAAACGTCATACTGTGCCAAAAGTGCCGGGTCCGCAAACATTACCCCACGTTGATAGGTGTAGCTGCTGTTCGGCAACCAAATGATGTCCGGCTTGCGAAGCATCAGCGAGGCCATGTCAAAGCCGTGCAAGGCAATGTCCGTGTCGTTGAGGCCTGCCAGATCGATGACATTGATCTGCGCCGCGCGGCTTCCAAGGTAACCGACCTCCGTCGAGGCCACTGTCAATCCTCTGGGCAGCGGAGATACGAGCAGGTCGGTAATGTCCGTCATCATGACGTCCCAATTCTTTTCGGGTAGCGGCGCGCTCGCTGCGATATCAAAATGAACAGGGTCGTACTCGAAATGCTGCCTCGCCTCGAGGCGGCGGACCGCGGCCTGCACGCCCTCCGACGATAGCCCCAGGAACGACAGCATGAGAAACGCAGTGACACAGGACCGAACCAGGAGGGTGTTGCGGGGCCATCGTTG
>DATHQG010000117.1:0-32932 GCA_035483075.1 Edaphobacter sp.
TTGGCCACGATTACTTCGTGGCCCAGTTCTCGGAGTTGTTCGCTGACCCAGATCGAATGGGTCCCAGCCTCCATCGCAACCCGTGCCCTGGGCACATCGGTAAACCACTTCTCGACTCCCGAGAGTGTCGTGCGAAACCGCCCCCGGTCAACCACTTCTCCATCTTCGTTGAGCGTGCAGTAATGGCTCCAGACATCCCCAAGATCGATCCCGATCGTCATCCCAACCTTGGTGACACTGCGTGGAACTTCCGCGATGAGGGGATGCATAGGCTTTTTCATGGGAAATAGTCTCTCCGATCTAAGAAACCGGCTCATCCCATTTTTCGGCAAGTTCGCCTCGAAGTTGCCGATAACCCCGTTTCAGGACAGTTGCTAGCGAGAAGCCGACTTCTCGGTATATGCCTGCGAACAGGACCGACAGCGGCAGCATCTCGTTTGCCGCAGGAACAGTGAAACAACTTCTCAGCAAGGATCAGGTACGGTTCGCGTCTCTACGAGTTGGCACGCGGCATTGACCATAACCCTGTCGTTTCGAATCGTGTACGCAAACAGATCTCAGCGGAGGACACCTTCCCGGATGATCTCGCTCTGAGAGAGTGCGAAGCCCACATCCGCCGCCTGGCCGAGAAGGTACGACATCAGCCTCGGCCATCTGCCGCGCAATCTCCAGCACGTTCCCAAAGCTGTAGTTGTGAAAACGGCTCATGGCGGTGAGGTAGTTGGTGAGGGCGTCGGAGTGTCCGGCCTCCAACTGCTCAATCAAGAGCTTGATGTTGGCGGCGATGAGTTCCTGTTTAGTGTTGGGCTTCTTGCTGTCGATGGTGGTGGGGGCTGGGGTGGTCATCGTGGCTTCTCCTTGGTTTTGGCTGCTGCACTTTCCGCGTTGAAACGCGGCATGTACATGCCGAACGCCCCTGGCGAAGGCGGGGGTAGCAAGGCGCAAGGGGAGGGGTCTCCCCACCCTTGGAGAAGGAGCCGGAGGCGGGACGGAAAGGGCGGAGCGCAGCGGAGGTCTGCACAAGCGAAGCGCGGAAGATTGGGGACACCCCTTGCGCCGCGCGATCGGGGCAGAGCCCCTGAGCGTACTTAGCACTTCCGTTACAAAACAGACCGGAGACATGGTTTACAGCGAAGCGCGACGGTGATGGTTACTCGGTATTTTTGAGCAGAACGATGATGTTGTATGCCCTGGAAAGAGATTCGGATCTCTACCTCCCCAGCTCCGTCAGACTGTCACGCAAGTTGCCGGAGTTCACGTACCCGAAGGGTCTCCTTCTGCGACGAGTGAACAATAGCGGCGATATCAGCTGGCACAAAAACAGAGTGTTCATCAGCGAGGTATTCCGCTTCGAAGAGTTGGCTTGGAGTTGATCACACCAGGGCTTTATAGAGTCTTCTTTCGAGATATGGAGATCGGAGAATTCAATGCGGAAGAGCTTCGTTTTAGAGCTGCACGGCGAGTAGTCTGAGTTTGCCGATGAGTGACTCGCCCTTTTAGCACCGGTCGAAAATTACTTCTGGTTTCCCTGTCATCCATTTCCTATTCAAATCTACGCCCCCCATGGGACAACCGAAACGCGCTACGCCTTTAGTTCCTGAAGATCGTCCGGGACTCTACGAAATCCTCTCGCCCCTTGGGGCCGGTGGCATAGGTAAAGTGTGGAAGGCAGATAACACACGTCTTGGTCGCCGCCGCCAATAAGTAGCTGAAGGACCAGCACACACGTCCCGGTTCGAGCAGGAAGCGCGTGCAATCGCGGCGTTGAAATATCTACAAACTTACCTTCAGTATGGAAACCCCGGAGGATGAATTAGTGCCTGGTTCTGTCGAGGTTTCGCAGTTTGCCGGCTATCGGGCAAATCCGAATACTGCGAAATATGCGATCGTATACAGAACCACTGTCGCATCCATCGCCGCACCTGCCTTAAAACCCTTTGAGTACGGCTGGCCCCTGTTTGCCAGAACCACACAAACCATAAAGGCTTTTTCCAATAAGCTGAAGATGAGAATCGGGGTTCGCCATTCGACCTTAAATGCGGCGGCAATCATGAAGACGCCCATCAGGCCCACCATGATCCCCCAGTGCTGAGTAAGGATTGTGTACTCACGAATGAACGGGATCTTCCCGATCGTAACCACTGTCCAGCGAGGCCAAAAGGCATAAAGAAAGGCGCCGGCAGTTCCAATCCCGGTAATCACAAAGAACCACACGAACGTAAGATCGAAAAAGCCTTTCATCTTCCCTCCGTCTAATCGGATCTGAGTCTGGCCTCTCTTATTTTGAGTAGTCCGCCGTCACCAATCGCCGACATCAATTTTCTACGGCTGGTGCGCTGGGCCTATTTGCGGTGCATGCACTGGCTTGGCCATCCCGTAGAAAATCACGACGCCTTGTCCGCCACATCGAGTCGAAAGCGCCTCACTCGGTGTGCCGATACAGCTATCGATATCCTGCCAGTTGTTCATCGCCCAGACATTGCCTGCCGGATCGACTGCAATATCGGTCAGCATCTGCAAGCCTCCTCCCACGTAGCCGTTTGGAGGTGAAATCTGTCCGCCCGTATGTACGCCCGGCGGGCAGTGTTCCGTGTGCACTCCACACAACACCACGATCGGGCTGCTGGGACCGGCGAAATTGGAGATCCAGATGTTGTCATTGCCATCCACGGCAACGGCCCACGGGCCTGGGAGACCGCCGCTCTTGAACGGCGAACCCGGATATGGCGTTCCGTCCGGCCGCAGCACAGTGACACTGCCACCGTTCATAGTGCCTCCCTTCTGCTGCGACATCGTCTTCGTCAGGTAGTCAGAGGCCGACTCGACGCCCTCGGTCTTGAGGTGTATCCCCATGTCGACCAGATGGGCCATGCCTAGCAGCCCAGTGCCGAATCGGTTCGTGATCCACACATTCCCCTGGCTGTCGATGCCAAGACCGCTATTGTTGATTCCGGTCTTGAAGTTCTCAGCTTTGCTCGGATCGGAGGCCGGAAAGCGCGTGACGTGGTCTGTTCCGCTATTGGCGACCCAGATCCGGTCCTGCTGGTCGATCCCGAGGTGAAATGGTGCCAGAAACGATTTGCACGGCTCTGCGCTGTCGCCCTCGCAAACGAGCTTCGCCTTGGCCAGATCACCCTTGGGAAATTCCACGAGCTGTCTCTTCTCGACACCCAGGACCCAGATGTCGCCAGTGGGAGTGGCGATGATCCCTTGCATCAGACCGAGCCTGCCGCCAAAGTTGATGCCTTCCGCGGGCGTTAGGGGCTTGCCGTTCTTGTCGAATACCGCGATTGATTTGCTGCCGTAGGTGGTGAACCAGGCATTGTCCTTGGCGTCTACTGCAGCGCCGAAGGTACCTCCCTCCATCCCGCCGCCGGTGAAGCCTGTAGTGATTGGCGAGAGAGGCTTGCCGTTTGGCGCGAACTTGGTCGCGTTGCCCTGCCACAGTGAATCCTGTCCCTGCCAACCGACGCTGAAGTTGTCTCCTACCCAGAGGTTGCCCTCGCTGTCGAACATGGCTTTACCGCCCGCGACATACCCTCCGCCGTCGAACTTGAGCGGCAAGACCCATGCGCTGGGCGCCCAGTTAAGGTATGGCATGTACGGAACCGCAAGCATGTGATTGGACGGCGACACTTGATAGAACTGGCGGAGCAGGTCGTAAATTTTGTCGGCCTGGTGCCAGGGGTTAAGTGCAATCGCCTCCGCTGCGTTCAGCGTGTTTGTCGGCGGCCCACCGCCCGGAGGCGTTGCGGCCGAGAACAGACTTCCGCAGGCATTCGTCTTCACCCGCGTAACGCAACCCGAAAGCAGGTCGGCCAGCGTTGCAAAATTGGCCATAGTAGGTGTCTGGTTACTGTTGAGTGGACTTTGGATCGCATCACCCCACCCACCTGTTTCCAGGTCAACGAAGTTGGGTACGTTGCCCGCGGCGATGCGCAGGCTCAGTGGCTGGCCTAGGAGCGTCGCATCGTTGAGGAACTGCGCATTCGTCCATACCGATGCTACTGTGGTCATCTCGTTGATCACGACTTTGGCTGGGGACTTGCTGCCTATCACCGTGATCAGCACAATCGCCGGATTATTACCGGCTCCTCGATTGGCAGCAGACACGCCACCGGTAGCCACCAGATAGAGGCTGGAATCTGGCGTGCCAGTGCCATGGATCACGAACTTGCCGTCGCTGTCAGTCTTAGTCTGTGCGAGCTGTTTGGGCGGCCCTGCGCTCGCTGCCAATAGGGTCACAGTCGATTGGGTGATAGGCACGCCTGCACCGAGCACTTGGCCCTTGATGTCGGCAGAAAAAGCAGGTGTTGCAAAAAACACGTAGGAAGCCACGATCGCCGTCAGTATCGATTTTCGAATACCTAATCTCGAATTCATGTCATTCTCTCCTTAGGCACGAAGATGAGCCGCGAACCATTAGCGCCGTGGATGGGTAGTTTAGTTATCAGTCCAACAGTCAATCAGATTTCGCATCGCTTGCGAACTAGCACTTGTGATAGGCAGGACTGCTTGAGACTGCTAAGCCCGACGTGAACTGGGAGCTTGCTGACTGAGGCTTCAGCGTTCTCAGCTATTTTAAGAAGCAACAACTACGACTTTTGCCAGTAGTCGTTCTGGCGCACAGCTTCATAAACTAATCTCGTCTCCGCAGGCGCTGCTTTACCTTCGTTTACCTACCCCATTCCTGCAGCCTGAAGTCGGATGAATTAACGGCGCGCCTTACCCAGCGGAGAAGCCCAGCGATCGTCGAGCAGGGCTTCCTCGACGCGAGAGTATCGCATCTGACAATCCTGAATTGCTAACCAAGAGCCTCGTTGCCGACGATCTGACCACCTCGATTCAGCCCCGACATCGATTTGATTCGATGAGGAAACGAGCCCGAAAGGACGATATATGAGCGGAATGCAGAACCATATCACAATCAATTTTCCGATGAAGTCGCCTGCCGATGGAAAGGCTATTAAAGAAGAGTTGCCCCCGCTGATGCCCGATTTTGCTAAGGTGCAGGATGCTCTCGGGTACGTGCATTACTCCCGTTTCTTGCCTTGGCAGGATCAATCACTCCTGTTCCTCGCCGACATTGACGGCGAGGTTGAAAAGTTTTACGAAGATCTAGCGAAGTCAGCCGGCCCAGTGTTTGACACTATCTTCAAACATGTCGTGAACCCTCCTACCACCCCAGTGGCCGGCAACTCAGATGCCTTCATCCAATGGGTGAAGCACAACAGCAGCCATCCGCTGATAGGGTATACAGCTTACGAGGGCAGCTCGGTTCAGGACGTCAAGTCCTCCGCCCGTGCGGCGGGTTTTACAGGTACTACCGAACAGCGTCCCTTGCTACTTCCTCTGCCCCTTAAGTCGAGCCTGGGGGCCTTCACCTTGGAGCATATCGTCGTAGAGGCCACGGAGAGCAGAATGAGGAAGGGAGCGGATACCGTTGGTACGCTGCATTTCGCCCACTTTGTGGCACTTCCGGGCAACTATCTGGGCTTCTTTACGGTCTACGATGGAACCTTCGAGAAGTATATGCAGGACTTCACACAAAAAATTGGTCCGATTTTTGACGTTCTTTATAAATTTGTCACGAATGCCCCGCCACTACCGGTGGCGAAGAACTCTGAGGCGTTCACGAAGTATGTTGCGGCGGCCGAATATCCCCCGATCGGGTTTTACAGTGCCTATCCAGGCTTGGCTGTGCAAGACATCAAAGCTCTGCTCGCCGACGCTAAGGCAGGGGCTGCTTAGCGACGAACAACTCAGTGGCAAGGCAATATTGATTTGGGCAAGCACCGGGCGATCAGGATAGATATCTCCGGTGCGGCCTGTTTATCAATCAACCCAATTTGGACATAAATTTGAGAGCGGTGATGCTTGGCAGGAAGCAGTAAGCAGTGGCTTTCGTCTTAAGAAAGCTTGAGAACCCGGTCATCTCGATCGGGGGAGCGCCATTCGGTTGAGGAATCACAAAGATACTTTCTGCTGGGTCCTGCGTGCCAACCATAGGATCCTTCGATTTGGGATTTAGCCTGACTGCCCCGGCAAATTCGGCGTCATTGACCCACTGCCGCAGCACGAACTCATATTGGTTCTCAATGCTAGCATTGATGAAATAGCCAAGAAGTCCGCGCTCGATGCCATCGTAGGGTTTCGTGGGATCATAGATCGGCCCGTAGGGCATGCCACGGCGGATCATTCGGTGAGAATTGTTACTGCCACCGGGTTCGCCCTGTCCCGTGATTGGCTGGCCTCGCGGGTTCACGCGCCGTATATGCGCACCCACGGGACAGCGCAATCCCCTTGGGTCGCCTGACCCATCGGCGTTCACATATTCGAAATTGTTGAGTTGGTCCCGCGAAATTCCGCCAGCGGGACTGTCTGTCCCCGGTGACAACGCAAGAGGAACGCCGTTGCGCCACCGTCCGCAGATCTTTGCAGCGAGCAATTCAGGGTCTATCTTTCCCTTGTTCTTTTGCAGGTTTTCTTCGAATCCAACCACATCGGTCTCAATCATTTTGAAGACGGCAAAGCTACCGTTCAGACCGAGTTCTCGGGGTTCCGGTACATAGTAATTCTCGGCTCCGTCCTGCAAAACGAATAGCCAGGGCTCGCATGGTTGCTGGTGGTCTGGCGGATACCGTTCTGGACCGCCGCGAATGGTGGTCATGCTGATGCCATCGGTGTAGCCGAAGTGGAGCTTGGAGCCGAAGGTAGGTTTGCCATCAACGATCTCTTTCAACGCCGTCCCGTCGGTGCGCCAGATCTCACGAAAAGCGTTCCCGTCGGCAAACAGAGCCGATAGCCGATCGCTATAGCTGGTCATTGCCTCCGGACTGATGGCATGCAGTGTCACCATAACGTGGTCGGATCCCTTCCCGAAACCGCCGACCCAGTTCTCCGGGGCACTCGGCCCAGTATCCCCTATCAACTCCGCTCGTGCGGCGGCTCCTGCTGTGAACGCTTCGAATGATTTGAACGAGAGCGTCGGAACCCGGTTCTTGATCTCCAATGCGATTAATCCCGGCCAGGTGATGCCCACGTTAAGGCAATAGTCGGGCTTGCGGCGTGGAAGCTCTGCAGTGTTGTCTCCTGGGCCGGGCGCAAATCCTACCTGCCACTCCTCTGCAGTGGTGATTTGCGGCGCGTCAGTCTCGTCACCGCTGACAAGTCGTCCCAGCAACTTCCGCGCCGCTGCAGGGTCGCCAACGGTTAGCAAAAAATGCCTTACCATGGGCATCCTGTAGCCCCGGAGAATGAACCCTTGAATATCGTTGAGGTCGAGTGCCGACTTCGCGCCGGATGCCGAATGGACATCGGAAGTCGAGACCCGTTCAAAAAGGCGATGCAAGAATCCTCCGCCTTCCTTTTCTGTTTGCTCCTGGGTTTTGATGTCCTGACTCATGATATCTCTCCTCCTCGAACCCTTCGAGCGGCTAGCCCATTGCACCGAATACTGTCATGCCAAATCGGTCATTTTTGTTTGGCAGGGAATCCGACCTTCCCACACCGCCTTTATTGCGCAGCTTAGCGAATTAGGCAGAAACGAGGAACCAGTAAAAATATTAGCTGCGACCTACGCCGATTATGTAAGCGAGAATCCGGACACTTACCGAAAGCTGACTTTGCGGGAGGGTCAGAGTCGGCTTCCGGACAAGTCGGTTATACGACCAAATGGATCGACATGCTAATAGATAATGGCTGATACATCTGTCGGACTCTCCCCTTTAACTTGAGAGGTCGCCGAAAAGACCACCGGTGCGCGCGTAGAATCGGCGTGACTTAGCGGCATTTCCACAAACCGCCATGTCGCACCAACGGCGCCGACCGCCCTTAGAGGTGTCGATAAACAGCCATGAGCAGTTGGGTCCTTGACACATGCGGAGCCGCTCTATTGGTGACGTCAAAACGTTTTCGACTATGCGATAGCCGATCATTCTCGTGATCGAATCAAGATCTACTTCCCCGCTAAAATCCTTTACTACACGGCTGCCTTCAAAACGAAGCTCGAAAGAGCTGACGCCCGCGAGCCATTGTTCCCGGAGCAACCTCAAGGCATCTTTCGATGGGGACCTGCCGCTGATGATGTTTGCCAACAGCGCGAACGACTGTTCACGGAAAGTCTTTGCACCCGTAAGTGCTCTCATCGCCGCCGCCGGTTCTCTCTTCGCTTCTTTGGTGAGCCTCCACAGAACGTCTTGTGGGAAGAGTTTTGCGAGGGCTGCCCACTCTATCAGACGCGCGTAGCTGTCCAGCCAGTCACGCGGCGACTGATCGCGGCCAGTGACAGTATTCAGGAAATCGAGAGCCGAATCACCCCCAACGAAATCCCTAGGCAAAAAAGTGTGCTGTTCGACTACAACCTGTAACAAGTGTTTCAACGGTTGACGCCCCCCTATAACTGATGAAAGACTCATTATAGGTTAGAAAGGGGAAGGCTTTCAGTGAATCTGAACCGACGGGAATTCGCAAAGATGGCGAGCTTCGCTGCAATCTCGGGTTCTCTTGAAGACGAAACTCCTTCTCTCTCCGGCGCTATCAGTCTGATACTAGCTCCAAGTAACCTTGGCTTGCGCCCAAACGAAAATGGCAGTCAGCCTGGCGCGTGGCGAGCACCGCAGGTGTTGATGAACGCTGGCTTGGCGGCGGCCGTGAGTGCAACTGATGTCCTATCACTTAAGCGTCCCGCCTACGAACTCGAGGCGCAGTTCGGTACCACAATTCGCAACGGACTGTCGATTCGCGCCTTTTCCTTTGAGTTAGGGGAAAAAGTCCACGAGGTACTCAGGTCAGGACGATTTCCGCTTGTGGTCGGTGGCGATTGCAGCATTTTGCTCGGCTGTTTATATGGGGCGCGGCTCGCCGGGGGCCGCGGCCTGGTGCACATCGATGGCCACAGCGACTTCTTCCATCCCGGGAATTACGACACAGCCAATCGACTGAGCTCTGCTGCCGGAATGGACCTCGCTCTGGCAAGCGGTAGAGGTGAGCTACTCCTGACTCATTGGCTCGAGATCGGTCGACCGCTGGTGCAGGATGCGGACGTGGTCCAGGTTGGCGAGCGCGATGCTGAGGGGCCTGATTTCAACGAGTCTTACGGGGACATCGTCCGAACCGGCATTATGCAGATTACCATTCAAGGTGTGCTGGCCGAAGGAGTGGACAATACGGCGCGCCGAGTACTGACAAGGCTCGAGTCGAGGGAGCTGGACAACGTATGGTTGCACGTCGATTGTGATGTGCTCGATCAAACCGTGATGCCGGCTGTAGACTCGCCGGGGAGACCGGGTTTTAACTTCCAGCAATTGGGAATATTGATAAACGAACTATGTCACTCGGGACGCATCGTCGGAGCCGACTTCACCATCTATGATCCTGAGAGAGATCCCCACGGAAAATATTCCAAACTATTGGTAGATTGCATCGCGCGAGGAATCAGCAACCGGCGACTAGAGTGGGGGCCTGCCCAATGAATCCGCAATTGCTGAATTCATTACTTGCCGACGGCCCAGCGCCGGGCATGACGAAGGAGGTGGACTTATTTGGCCGCCTGAATGGACGCTGGCGCACGTTGATCACATACTTCCCTCTCGATGGCCCTGAACGTCGAGAAGAAGGTGAGTGGACATTTGGATACGCATTGGAAGGCCGGGCAGTGATCGATGTATGGCAGGTGCCACCACGAGCTCAGCTTGGCGGCGCGAACGGAACGAGCAGCCATGAATGCGGCTTGTGTGTACGCGTATACGATCCCAGGCTAAAGCTCTGGCGGTTTACGTTCCACGGTCCGGTTCTTGGAGTCACGATCGATATGCTGGCCTTCGCGGTTGGCTCGGACATCGTGCAGGAACGTTTCTATGGCGGGCGCTGCGAACGCTGGATCTTCTCTGACATCTCCCACGAACGGTTCTTTTGGCGGTCCGTTCTCTCCACCGACGGAGGAGTGAGCTGGAGGCTCACTCAAACGATCGAAGCGCGTCGGGAAATGTAAGGGTACGGCACGAAACTCTACAGATGCCTTGCAGCGTCCCTGTTTCCCCGCCCATCTATTACCATTTGAAACTCAGGTCATTATGTTGAAGGAGGCTCTGGCATGTCCGAAGGTGGTAACTCAAACATCGAAGTCGCACATCATCTTAGCGCACATCACGCTTCGTCTACGGAACACAGGATATTGGAGACAGTTGAGGCGGTTGTACTGGCCATCGTTGCCATTCTCACGGCCTGGAGCGGCTATCAGGCTGCACTCTGGAATGGACATCAGGCCGAACTATATAGCATCGCCGGAAAACTGCGAGTCCAGGCCGAGGGAGCCACAACCACCGCCAACCAGGAGCGCCTTTACAACTCCGCAACCGTGGTCGAGTGGCTCAAAGCCGAAGCGCAAGGCCAACAGAAGCTCGCGGACCTCTTCGAACGGCGTCTTCTACCTGAATTCCGTCCAGCCTTTGAAGCATGGAAGAAGACCGACCCCCTCACTAACCCCAACGCCCCCGCCGGCCCTCAGCTTATGGGCGCATTTCACTCCTCCAAGACGGATGAGGCTGCCAAATTGAACGAGCAGGCGGCATCAACCTTCGAGCAGGGGAACGTTGCGCGCGAGCATTCAGACGAGTACGTGCGCGTCACAGTAACGCTCGCCACCTTGCTCCTCCTGATATCCATCGGGCAGCGTTTCAAAGTGCACGCTGTGCGGGTCGGGCTCACGGTTGTGGTTGCGCTCCTGCTCTGTGTTCCGATCTATCGCGTCCTCAGACTTCCGCGAGTGGTAGCCACCCCGGCGACATCGAGCACGGGCAACTAGGCATGAACGAGCCCTCACGCCCCTCCATAACGGGTGGACTTCTATCTATATAGCGACCTGACACACCACCCACAACATTGTCGTAGCCGTTCCCATCGACACTACGCCACCCGGTCGAAGCAGCTCTCGACCCGTGCGCGTCTTTGCCGGAATTGCGTATTCCTTCTTGAGCGGCCGTCTGGCCCATCGCCATTCCTCATCGCTCGGCGTCCCCTGTCACTACAACAACAATCGTGCTCCGACAGCTGGTAGTTGATCAGCAGAAACGTCGGAGACGCTAGAGGAGTCGCGATGCAATGTTGGGTGGCTCGGTCGGGACCGCCGCACACCACTTATTCCCCGCTTACACCGCGACTCCGGGTGCGTATGCGCTGGTAGGAATGGGCGCTGTCTTTGCCGGAGTTGTTCGTGCTCCCATGACCTCCGTGTTGATCATCTTCGAGATGACACAGGATTATGCGGTCATCGTTCCGCTTATGATTGCCAATCTGGTGAGCCTCTTCGTTGCTTCCCTATTGCAGCACGAGCCCATCTACGAAGCGCTGGCGGTGCAGGATGGGATCCATCTTCCCACGGCGAAGACGCGACATCGACTCGGTCAACGACGGGTGGAAAGCATCATGGAAGCGGCGAGTCGTCTCCTCCCTGCCGAGACGACCGTGCGAGAGGTATTGGAACAGGTTTCCGCTAGTGAACTCCAATCGTGGCTGGTGACAGACCGGCGAGGCGTGATCGGCGTGATCGACCTATCCTTGCTGAAGGATGTGACGTCGGAAGGTGCGGAGAAGAAGCTTAGCGAGTTGGTAGATGCGCTGGCCTTTCCCGCACATTCATTCTGATCAGGGGCTTGATCTGGCGCTCGAACGAATGGGCGAAAATCAGCTCGACATCCTCCCGGTAGTGAACCGTGCAAATGTTCACAAATTGGAAGGGATCGTAACGTTACGCGAGGTTCTGGTTGCATACGGCGTAAACCGTGCTTGATCGCTTTGCGGGCCTGAGGGTGCAGTCAACGAACAGTAGACAGCCGCTTATTCGAATCTGCCAACCCGCTTCAGAAAGAGGTCAAGAGTACCTCCCTGCACCACGACTGAAAAGACGACCACGAGAGCCGTTTACAATTCAATGTCCTCGGCGACCGATACGATTGCACACGTGAGGAACTAATCCGCCTGGGAAGGAAGACAGATCCATCGCTGGGCCAGGCAAAGGTAACCCTGACATGGGGCGGCGGCGATGTGGTAGCCCGTGCCTTGGACGGAAGCGACGCAAATGGGCCTTACTCCTACCCGCGCGCGCGGTATTTGTCGCAGCAGTTCGTCGAGGAGCTGTGTTCTTCGCAGGGCGCTTCCGAGGGGCTGATTCAGGAAGTCGAGCGCGTGATCTTCGAGGCGCATTCTGAAGACCAGCGCGACGGAACGACGGACTTTCAGGAGTTATTGGATGGAAGAACGATGCGCTTCCGGCAGGCTCAGCGGCGCGAAGTGGAAGCGATTGGTGCCATTTCCGATCGCATTGCCGTCGAACTGGAGAAGGAGAGTGCGGTAGACGGCCTCGTTCAGCAGACCGCGCAGAAACGGGAGCTCATCAAGAACTACAACGCTGATCTCGCGAAATTAGTAGTAAAGGGATCGGAGATTCAAGCAAATCGCCATGCCCAGCTCAGCCAAGTGGCGCAAGGGCTCACCACCAAAATCCAGAACTTCCAAAACCAACGCCGCAACTTTGTCACCTTACAGGATGAAGTGACGAACATGCGGGCGGCAAAATCGCCCGAGATGCTGCGTCAGGTGCAGGCTCGCTATCCCAGCAGTGGGCTGAGTGCTGCCCAGTGGGACGACTTCCTTCTCATTTACAAAGGAGATGCTGATAAAGCGCTCACGGGATATGTCGCGTGGGCCGACCAAGAGATTGCGAAGCTGCAAGGCATACCTCCGCCGCCCGGCGATCCAAATACGCCGCTCATCGGCGACACGGAAGACATATCGACGGTGCAGTTAGCCCGGCTCAAAGCGGAGATGACGCGGTTGGAGACCGTCATCGGCGCGGACGTTGCGGTGCGGCAGCAGTACACCGCCCTGTCGGGGCGGATTGCTCAGGAGAGCTCTACCCTGAAGGGACTCGAAGAGAAACTGCAGGATGCGCAAGGCGCGGCTGGCCGTCGCAAAACGCTGCAGACGGAACGCGAAGCGTGCTGCGGGTTCGACTGGAGCGGTAGACGGGTCATCTCCACGACACTTGCCGCGCCTAGAGTGCCATCTCCTGAAACACTCTGAGCCCCTTTTTTGAACCTGCCATCTCGCCAATCCGATAGCGACATGCACCTCGGCGATCTCCTGAGCGACGAACGCTTTCAGCAGAGAAATGGCAACGGGCTGTGGCGACAGTTATCATTCGCTAATTGGTATAATCGTTCGCATTCCCCAACGCGCTCAAAATGACTGTGCTGTTTGCAATGTGGCAATGGTCATGGGGCCGCCCTACACTTATGACCGAGTTTGCGCCGATAGTGCGAGATACCCGAAAATTACCCCCGACGGAAAGTTTCCGGCCTGGTGGGAAACCTACCTTCGTGATGAAGGTTTTGAACGTCCCCATAAGGGTCTGCGCACCGGAGAAATCCATCGTGCCTTGAGCATGTGCCGCGCTTGCAAATGTGAGGACAACAAGAGCTGGCCCTAAAGCGCGCACAGCCCCGATTAAGTTTTGTTTGGAGAACGACCTTGCCAGCTTCTCGGCAAGATAGAGATGGTGAGTGGAAGGATCGGTGCCTTTGGTACGCGTGTGGATGACGTTGAGGATGGTAGAGGATTGTGAGATTGCCTTTGAGATCGGCGGGCTGGAGAACCATCTTTTTGGCGAGTTCGTGATCGCGTCGGAGGCATACCACTAACCGATCTCGGCGAATAACTTCTACGCATAAACGTGGGTCGTTTACTGGCAAGACATCGACCGCGACATCGATTTCCCCCTCTGCAATTTCTTCTAAGAGTTGGAGAGAATCGCCGTGGGCGGGGAGGATCGGAGAAGTGGGCAAAATATCTCGATGCATCTGACAGCAAGTATGGAATAGGGCCTGGTCCACCAGTGAAGTACATCCGAATTTCAGCGTTCTAATCTCTCCGCGTTCAATAGCGACCAAGGCGGCGATAGCCTCGTCCCGAGCATCGAGAAGTCCTTGAGCGATTGGCTTGAAAGCGACTCCAGTTTCAGTCAGCCTGATACGCCCATCCTTCCCCTTGCGGAACAGATGGATTGCGGAGAGGTCTTGGAATTGTTTTGCTTGAGCACTGAGGTTCGGCTGCGCGGTATGGAGTTGTTCAGCCGCGGCTCTGAATCCCTTGTGTTCGACGATTGCGAGTAAATATTTAAAGTGACGAAACTCAGCCCAGTCGTTCATACCGAAATCTCCTAATTGAAAGGTATGAGCGTTCACTTACGGAAGTGTGGGATCCGCTTTCTGCCCCACTTCAGCCTATGAAATTGTCCTCAACTAGTACCGCTTTATCGACAGCTCCACACTCCTCAATGGGAGATTTAACCCTCGCTTCATATTCGTTGTTTCGCCCGATGCCGAAAGAATCGTGAGCGATAACTGTCAGCTATCAGGTGATAAACGCAAAGTATTGGACGTTACGCTCTTGTCCCGTCAGCCTAGGAGCAACCGGGTTGTTCAGCCCATTGCGTACCTGATCGCTTGAGCAAGAGGTCCCCAAAAACTCGGAAATTCGGAACAGTGAGGAAAAGATGCCGACAGCCGCTAATAAGATCCGGGAATCCATAGATGCAAACGTCCTCGAACGAAAGCCACCTGTAGCTGAAGGCCTGGCATGGGGTCAACCGAAGATGGCCCCTGCCTCCCCACCTACGGCTCATTTCATCAACATACGTTCCGTCACTCGCCTTGCGAAGAAACAGAAGTACCTGAGTGAAGATCCCGCGGAGGATATCAAGATGCCCCAAACCAAATCGGTTGAAAAGCCGGTGATGCTGCGAGAACAAATCCTCTCGCTGCTCGGGGCCATCACGGATCTCCACGATTGTGTCTTCTCTATATCGGTATCTTCTGCGGGCCTCGATCCAGCGAGATCTTCGGATTCCAGTGGGCGTCATGGAATGGCGATTCCCTGTTGCCGCTCGGGATTGCCTACGAGGGCAACCTCTACGTTGGTCGGACGAAGACGAAACAGAGCAAAGCACCCATCTCAGTCCCCGATCAGGTTCGCCCTGTCATCGAGGCCTGGAAGGCAATCTGCCCGGACACCTCTCCGGAGGCCCTGATGTTCCCCACCTTTGGCCGGGGAAACGGAAGGGCGAAGCAGTTCCTCGGTGGGGGAAGAACTTCCTCAAATGGAGGATTCGTCCTGTCGCTCAGAAACTCGGCATACCAGACCGTCTTGTCACCTTTCAGGTGATGCGACGTACGCTGGGAACCGATATGCAAAAGCATGGCACGTTGAAGGACACACAAGGCATCCTGAGACATGCCAGCATTCGCACAACGGGCGACATCTATGTGCAGTCGATCGATGCGAGCGTGCAACAGGCGGTAAACTCCCACACGTCCGCAGTACTCAATGGCTGGACAGCGCCGGTCGAAAACATGGGTGTTGAGGGAAGGAACTTGAGGGGTCTTTCAGTGATTCGGCGAAGTCGAGAAAGGAGCTTACTGTAAGTGCTTGATTTTATGGCTCCTGAGGTAGGACTCGAACCTACAACCCTTCGGTTAACAGCCGAATGCTCTGCCATTGAGCTACTCAGGAGTATTTTGGAACGCGAGATACGGACGCGCTGCACTTCTATACTTATAACAAATACACATAGGGGGGTCAAAAGTGAAGTTGCCTCCGACTTATCTGGTACAGGGAGGCAGCGTTTGGCGCGCCGCGCAGCTTTGCGGCGATCTGAGTATCGCTCCGCCCAGCTGCAGGACAATGGAGGAGAACAGTCGACGGCGACGACAGGTCTGCTAACTCTGCAACCAGTTCAACGACCTTCTGGAGAGGGAGCTCACTCAGAGGACTTAGGCATCGGCGGCGTGAAATCTTTGATTGCTTTCTGGATCTTTCTAAGGATAGAGAAGGACGGCGATGTTGTATGCGGTGAAGGGGGTTTTACGGGTAGCGGAACAGGCCCCCACTATGGCCTGATGGTATTTGCCAGAAGTGAGACGGCTCTTGAGTTGGGTTGGGATCTCGTTGAGGCTGGCTGCGGTGTAGCGCATGACGAACCATGGCTGACGCTGGCCCGCGTATCCAGTGCTCATCATGCAGGTTTGGCGGGCATCGTCGGTGGTCGCAGCGACTCGCATTCCGGACTGTGCGATGACGCTGGCAACGGTGTGCTCCTGCTGGTTGAGCGTGAGAGCCTGGACGGTGCTAGCGAAATCTTCTACGGCGAAGAGCTGGTTGTTCCGAGAGACGATGGCGATGCCGATGCTATCTACATTTGGATCCAGCAGGTTGGCGCGGTGGCCGGCAGAATGCATCCAGAGATCGTGGACGATGACGGAGGTAGGAGCTTCGCCTACGTTTTCCGAGATGAAGCTAAAATGTGCGCCAGCATTGGCTCCACGCGTTGCGAGCTCGGGTTCGCCGTCGAATTGATGGGAGATAGCGACGTGGTTGGCCATCTCGCGGGCGTGGAAGGCCGAGGCTTCCGTGAGGACAGGGTCCAGACGAAGTGGGGAAAGTCCTTGATTGGCGCGGGCTTCGTTGGCAGCGGCGAAGAGGTATTGCTCGGCGACTGTGAGGTTGTTTTCGGGCCCGAAGGTGCGCTGGGCGCGGAGATTCGGGGCCATCGACAGAAGGGTGAGGGCGAGGATTACGAGCGATTTCGACAATGAAATCAATGGTTTCTGGCCGAGATTGAGGGAGGGCCGCATGGAAGGATTTTAGGTTTGGGGGTGCATCGGAGGTAATACAACTTTCGAGGCACCGTGTGGTTTTCCTGTCTTTGTTATCGACTGATGCGTGAAATGGGCCATAGGTTTCTTTGGCCTTTTTGGAAGAAAATTCTTTTAGAGGGAAAATGGGTGGTTTTTGTGAGGGTTTTGCGGTTTTTTGGGTGTTTCGTGGTGGTAAAAGTGTGGTGAGTTTGTGGTGGAATGCGTGGTAATTGTGGTGCGTTGTACGGCCTATTCTGGCTGCTAAAAGCATGCCAACTTTTTCAACTTTATTTTTCGGTTTTCCCGTTTTGGGAAGACCATATTTTTGCACGCGCAGAAGAAGGCATACCCCAGGGGCTAAAGCCCCAATCTATGGATCCAATTTGGAGACCCAAGGCTAAAGCCTTGGGGTACCTAGAAGCGAAGGCAACAGAAGCGAAGGCAACAGCAGATCCCCTTCGGGGATGACAACAAAAAGGACGAGGACTTCGGCAACGGCAATTGCAACGGCAACGGCAACGGCAATTGCAACGGCAATTGCAACGGCAACGGCAATTGCAACGGCAATTACAACGGCAACGGCAACGGCGATTGCAAAGTCAACTGCGGCCGGCAACGGCAACAGCGCAACGGGGACAGCTACGACTCGAGGTCGGGGAGACGGTCGCGGTGGCGGAGCATCAGGGCGAGGAGTTTGCGGGCCTCCCAGTAGCGGGGGACGTAGCGCTTCGGTTCGGAGAGGGAGCGAAGGAGCCAGCCGAGGTAATACCTGTCCGCCCAGACGGGGATGTGGACCTGGTCTCCGCTGAGGAACGCAATGGCGGCCCCGATGCAGTGGATCGCGGGGCGGCAGGCGAGGTTGCGTTTGAGGTAGAGACCAAGGCGCTCCTGAGTACCGCCTCCGATCGTCATGATGACGTGCTGCGGGCGAAGGCGGTCAAGGCGGTCGAGTAGCGCGGGGTCGGAGATCGGACCGCAATCGTACATCGGGGCAATGTAGATGTTGTCTTCAGGGACGGCGATTCCCTGCTCTTGCAGCCAGTCAAGATTGCGCTTTGCGCTGATGGGGCTGGCCATGATCCAAAGGGTGTTGCCGGGCCGGCGGACGTCGGGGTCGAGGAGGAGGGCGCGCAGGTATTCGAGGCCAGAGAGGCGCTTGACGGACTTCGATTGCAGACCGTTCCAGATGAGGACCATGAAGGCTGAGTCGGTAATGGCCAGGTCCGCATTGAGGAGGGCTTCGCGGTAGCCATGGTTACGGTTGAGGTCTTTGAGAGCAGGTGCGGCGGGGATGACAAGAAGGCCGCCGCTGCGCATGAGAGCGACGGCGGCCCTGGCGGAGCCATCGAAGAACTCGATACCGAGGATGCGGTGGAAGTTAGTGGCCCTTGCCGGTTCGATGCCGATTTGCGGCCCCTGTTCTGCGATTGCGAGATCGATACTCTCGGGAGCTAAGGCAGTTTCACCGATTATGGATGTTGCGGCACTTTGAATAAAATGCGGTACATTCCCCATTCGACTACCCTCTGAGTCAGAATGACAACATTTCATACTTACACTAGCTATTGAAGAAAATTGAAGAACCTACTTAGATGCTCCGACGAGCACCTTGCCTGCGAGCATCTCTTGTTCGATCCACGCGTACGTCCTGGCAAGGCCTTCGCGGAGCTTGATGGAGGGCCCCCAGCTGAGCTTTTCGAGGATCTTCGTGTTGTCGCTGTTGCGGCCGTTGACGCCTTTGGGTGCGTCGAGCTTGTAGTTTCGCTTGAGTTTGACGCCGGCGATCTGTTCGGCGATGTCTACGAGCTGGTTGATGGTGACGAGTTCGTCAGAGCCGAGGTTGAGGGGCTCGTGGATCTCGCTCTCGGCGATCATCTGGGTGCCCTTGGTGCAGTCGTCGATGTACATGAAGGAACGGGTCTGCTTGCCGTCACCCCAGATCTCGATCTGGTTGGAGCCGGAGTGTTTGGCTTCGATGACCTTGCGGCAGATGGCGGCGGGGGCCTTCTCGCGGCCGCCGGTCCAGGTGCCCAGGGGGCCGTAGACATTGTGGTAGCGGGCAACGCGGCACTGGAGGCCGTAGTCCTCTTCGAAGTGGCGGCACATGCGCTCGGAGAAGAGTTTCTCCCAGCCGTAGCCGTCTTCGGGGAGCGCGGGGTAGGCGTCCTCTTCCTTGAGAGCGACGACATTGGGATTGGTCTGTTTTTCGGCGTTGTAGACACAGGCGGAGGAGGAGTAGAAGAAGCGCTCGACGCCTTTGTCGCGGGCGGCCATGAGCATGTGGGTGTTGGTGAGGACGCTCAACATACAGAGGGCCTTGTTGTTTTCGATGAAGCCCATGCCGCCCATGTCGGCGGCGAGCTGGAAGATGACGTCGGCGCCTGCGGCCGTTATGAGGCAGTTGTCTTTGTCCTTGAGGTCGAGGGAGAGGCCCTCGACGTCTTTCGAGGTCTGATACCACTCGTCGAGGGGTTTGATGTCGACTGCGCGGATGACGTCGACACCGTTGTCGAGCAGGGTCTGAACAAGGTGTCCGCCTATGAAGCCACCGGCTCCACAGACTACTGCCTTCTTTCCTTTGAGCTTCATTCGAGGGGAGGGCTCCTTTTGAGTGCTGATACTTTGAAGCTATTGAGCTAACTTGGGTTATCCGGAACCGGTTGGGTGAGGCTTTCCGGCCCGTTCCTTCCAGTATAGCTGGAGGAGGGGTGGTTTTCCGAGTGACTCTTTTGGGGGACCAAGGCAGATAAGTTAAGGGGTACCGATTGCTGGAGTTTCCGGATGCGCCTGAAGCCAAAGTTCCGTAACGAAGCCTCTATTTTTGATCGGTTGTCGGTTGCCTGTTGTCAGTTTTTTCGTTGACAGCTGGGCTTCGGCGTCTGCTCGCGCGAGGAGTCTGTCGTCTCGTCGGTGCCTATTTAACTTTGGGCCGCGCATATTTTGAGTTGCTCACCTAGCAGTTATTCCAGTTGTGAGCCTTGGTCGCACGGGCGAGGATGATACACCGCGTCCAGGACCTTTTCTACGCGCCAGGAGGGTATGTGAAGACTCGAATCTTAGGTTTTGCTCTTGCTTGCGCGGTGATTGGGACGACTGGGTGTAACAGTACTCCGAAACAGGGGGCTGAAGCGCCGGGCCTTGCAGAGGCTGTGAGCACAGCGACGGACGCTTACATCTACGGCTATCCGCTGGTAACGATGGACATGACACGCAAGCGATTTACCAACGTTGCCAGTCCCGATGCTGCCCATGCACCTATGGGTCAACTGCTCAAGTTGCGTACTTATCCGGCGGTCGATAATCATGCAGTTACCGCCCCTAATGCCGACACGCTCTACACAATGGCTTGGCTCGACCTCTCAAAGGAGCCGTGGATCTTCAGTATCCCCGACATGGGTGACCGGTACTTCCTGATGCCAATGCTCGACGGCTGGACGGATGTCTTTCAGGTCCCTGGCAAGCGCACCACCGGCGACAAGGCCCAGAAGTATGCCCTAACTGGACCGGGATGGTCCGGCACGCTGCCGGCAGGTGTGACCCAATATAAGTCGCCAACGTCGATGGTCTGGATTCTCGGTCGTATCTACTGCACCGGAACTCCGCAGGACTACGCGGCGGTGCATGCGCTGCAGGACAAGTTCACCCTGGTTCCTCTTAGCTCGTATGGTAAGCCCTTCACTCCGCCGCCTGGTGTTGTCGATCCTGCCAGCTCGGATGAAGGCAAATCGGTCCGCGACCTGGTCGATGCGATGGACGTCACAGCATACTTCAATTACCTCGCCCAACTGATGAAGACGAACCCTCCGGCGCCTGAGGACGCCCCGCTGGTGGAAAGGATGGCGAAGATTGGGCTTGTTCCGGGACAGGACTTTGACCCGAGCAAGCTTGGTGCCTTCGACAAAGAAGCCATAAGGGTAGTGCCGAAAACGTCCCAGGTCAAAATAATGGAACACTTCAAAGACGCCGGTAAAAATCCTAATGGATGGGCAGTATTCACTAATACCGGTCTGTATGGAACGGACTATCTCCAGAGAGCCTTCATCACGGCCATCGGGTTGGGAGCGAACCGTCCACAGGATGCGATCTACCCGACCTCACAAAAGGACGCGGCGGGCAAGGAGTATGACGGCGCCAGCAACAAGTACGTGATGCACTTCGACAAGGGACAGTTCCCGCCGGTCAACGGTTTCTGGTCGCTCACCATGTACGACGCGGCCTATTTCTTCGTGCCGAATGCGCTCAACCGCTACACGTTGAGTCAGCGTAACAAGTTCGCAACCAACGCTGACGGCTCGGTTGATCTCTATCTGCAGGCGGACTCTCCGGGCAAGACGAAGGAAGCCAACTGGCTACCTGCGCCAAAGGCGAAGTTTATTCCCATGCTGCGGTTGTACTGGCCAAAGGAGACTCCGCCTTCAATCATTGATGGATCCTGGGACCCGCCAGCAATCAAACAAGTGCAATAACGCAGGACTATATGCCGAAGGGAGACTCCGCTCTCGATTCCGCGAGCGGGCAAAGGCACCTGGCAGCCTCCACCTGTTTTTGCGGTCTCTTGGTGGTATCGGGCTCCGCAGTTGATCTGACGGCAACAAGGGGAAGGCCGTGACGGGACGAATCTAGGGTGTTGTTTCGAAATTTTCGATGTTCCTGGATGGCGGCAGGGCCCTGCTGATGAATGCGAGCATGGCGATGTTAAATTGCTCGGGCCTCTGCAGCGGTGCGAAGTGGCTTACACCATTGAGGACGAGCAATTCGGCGTTGGGAATGTTTTGGGCGAGATATTCGGCGTGTTCGCGTTTGATGAACTCATCGTGCTCGCTTTGTACGATTACGACCGGCACGCTGATCTTCGCGAGATCGCGCGCGGAGTAGTTTGGTTGGGTCTGCTGCATGAGGGTGACGGCCGCGACGAAGTCTTTGAAGTGCTCGGGCGTAGCCGATAGCTGGGCGTAGTCCTTGGCGTGTCGAGCGAAGCAGCGGTTGAGGGCGGGAGTGGCTTCGAATGGCTTTACCCCGCCTGGGTCCATGTTGCAAGCGAAGAAGAACACGCCTGTAATGCGAGAGGGAGCTTTCGAGGCAAGGACTAAAGCAGTGCATGCGCCGTCGCTCCAGCCCACCAGGACCGCCCTTTCAAGATGCAGAGTATCCATTACTGCCAGGACGTCCGATGCCAACAACTCATACGAGTATGGCCGCGCGTTTCGCGTGCTGCGGCCGTGGCCACGGCTATCGATCAGAACGGCACGATAGCCGCCGCCGACTAACGCCGGAACCTGATGGCCCCAATTGCCACTGTGACCGAGACCGCCATGCAGCAGGACCACCGGCGGACCCGATCCGTAGGTGGAATACCGGATCCGAGCTTCCTCGTGTTCGACGTAACCATGTTCGGTTGGATCCGGCAACGATGGGGCGCCGCTCGATTCGAACGCAATCAGGTCGTCATCATAGACTTCCACTTGATCTCCATCGACTAGCTGTTTGCGCGGGAGTCTGTCGCCTCGTTGCGGCCACGTTAGCCTATGAGAGAGATTTCACAACGGCCAACGTAAATCCGTCGTAGCCTTTGCTTCCGACGGTCTGGAGGGTGGTTGCGTCAAGACGGGGATCGGCGGCGACCATCTCAAAGAAGCGGCGGACGCCCTGGACCCGGGGATCAGGATCTTCAGGATTAATGATGGCGCCCTCGCGAACGACGTTGTCGGTAATGATGACCGTTCCGGGGCGGGAGAGCCGCAGCGACCACTCAAGATATCGCGGGATATTTTGCTTGTCCGCATCGATGAAGATGAAGTCGAATGGCGGCACACCTTCCTGGTGGAGCAGCGCAAGCGAGTCCAGCGCGGGGCCGAGGCGAAGCTCGACGAGGGAAGATAGCCCGGCGCGTTCGATGTTTGCCTTTGCGACGTTGGCGTGTTTTGCTTCAGCTTCCAGCGTGACAAGCCTTCCGTCGGAAGGAAGCGCCCGCGCGAGCCAGATGGTGCTGTAGCCTCCGAGTGTTCCAATTTCGAGGACCCTTTTCGCGCCCTGAATTCGCGCTAAGAGATGGAGCAGCTTTCCCTGATTTGGCGCCACGTCGATTGTGGGGAGACCTGCGGCTACGTTCGCCTTGAGGGCTTCTTCCAATAGTGAATCGCGTGGGATTGAGTTCTCGACGATGTACCGGTCAACCTCTGTCCAAAGTTCCTGGGTCATAACGGAAGGGTAGTAATTACTCGGAGTTTCTGCAACCTGGTTTGAGGTTCCAGCGGTCAGTTTCCTTTGGACGAGTTGGCCGGCTGTGCTTCGGGGGATTGGAGTGCGTCGTCGGGTTTGTGGAGCAGGTCGATAACGGATTGGTAGAGGCGGTTGCGGGTCTCGAAGCGATCGCCGGCGCGGATGACGTAGCGGACGACGATGTCGACACCGGAGGCGGCGGGGCGCATGTCGACTGACGGCGTGGCCTTGAACTGGCTGAGGCCGTATTGATGGGTGCTGCTTTGCCATTCGCGCTCAGCAAGGCTCGCGTCCTTTTCGGTTTCCTTCACCACGGCGTCGTGAATGGCTTCGATCGTCTTGTTGGCGTCGACACCGGGCGGGATGTTGACGGTGATCTCGTCCCACATCCACTGGCCGCTGGTGGAGAAGTTGAAGTACTGGCCGGTGATGGCGAAGTTATTGATGAAGGTGACGCGGCGGCCGGTGGGATGGCCCTTGTCGGTCCAGTTGCCGGTTTCGAGGAGGGCGGTGCGGAAGAGGCCGATCTCGACGACCTCGCCGCCGACGCCGTTGATCTCTACCCAGTCGCCGATGCGGATGCCGTTTTTGCCCATGAGGATAAACCAGCCGAAGAAGGCGAGGATGAAGTCCTGAAAGACGACGGTGAGGCCGGCGGCCCCGAGGCCGAGGATGGTGGGGACCTGGTTGGGTGCGCCGAAGATGACGAGGAGCACGAGGCCCAAGGTGACGAGCTGGATGCCTAGCGTGGTGATGGTGCGGAGGGTGTGGAGGCGGCGATGGTCGGTGGTCAAGCGCTCAAGCAAAGCACGGACCGCGGTGGCGAGCAGTACGCCGCAGAGGACCAGGAAGGCGATCCACGCGAGGGACTGAAGCGCGAGGTGGGTGACGATGCCGTGCTGGAGTTGCACCTGCGCGAGCCATTTGGCGTAGACGGTGGAGAGCTGCTGCTGGGTCTCGAGCTGGTCCTCGACGATGTTGTGCATCTGCGCGAGGGCGTGGGCCTGGGCCATGCGGGCGACTTTGGTTTTGACAGTGTCTGAAGGTGCTGTGCCGGGTTGGTTGGGTGTGGCGACTGATGCGGCAGCCGCAGCGGCTTGCGTTTCGAACGCGGCGTGTTTGGCGGTGAGCGCGGCGACGTCGGCGTCGGTGTCGGCCTTGGCTTGCTTGAGGAGAGCTATGCGGCTGCGCTGATCGAACCATGAGGAGATGCGGCCGGCGAGAGTGCCGTGGCGCGTGCTGGAGAGGATGGCGATCTGGCCGCCGCTGGCCTGGGAGTCGTACTTCTTCATCGCGGCCTGGCGGGCGGTGAGCTCCTGCTGGATCTGGGCGCGCTTGTCGCCGCTGACGCGGGCGAGCTGCTCGTTGGCATCGCCGAGTTCGTCGCTGTCGAGCTGAAGCTGGGCCTTGGCGACGTCGAGGTCGTCAGAGTCGGCGATGGCGCCGTTGGGTTGCTTCAAGGAGGCGGTGAGGGTGTCGACGTGGGCCTGGTCTTCTTTGACCAGGGCCTGGAGCTGCGCGACCTTTTGCTGGATCACGAGGGCGTCGCCGGTGAGGGTGCGGGTCTGGAAGGCGGCCTGGCGGAGAGCGAAGGCGAAGGCCTGGTCAACTTCGTGGTCGGCGAGACGCTCGGCTTCGTGGGCGAGGGACTGCTCTTCGGCGGAGACGGCGAGTGGAGCGAGGGACTCGATGGTTTGCCAGGGGCGCTGGTCGACGAGGGTGTTCTGGCCCGCTCCGCCTTTGCCTCTGAGAAAGGGCAGGTGCGTCATGGACCCTCGGGTCAACCAGGCGCCGACGAGGCATAGGACGAGGAGGACCGATGGGACCGCAATTGTGAGACGGCGAAAGAACTTCATAGTTCAACCCTACATGGTTGGATGCATGACTGAAAGTCGGGGACGACCGGGCGATCGGAGCTGGGGTTGGAGTGTGTGACGCGGCTCTGAGCGAAGGCCTCCTTTGGCGCATCGCCTTTCCGCTGTGGAAATGGCCGCCGTAATGCAGAATTAACGACTAACTCACGTTCAAGGAGTAAATTTCCAATATTCCGTTGGTAAAGGAGATTTCGTGGCAAATACATCAGAGGCCCCTTTTCATTGTGAGGTCGTGAATTCGATTGAGGATGGCGTCAAGGTGACGACGGTGGTATGTCACGGCCGATTGATCAACCAGACGGCGGGCGAAGTTAAAGATATCGTCAAGCCCTTGATCGCAGAGGGAGGCTCGATCGTGATCGACCTGAGCGACGTGACCTTCCTCGATAGCCTTGGGCTGGGAACGCTTGTCGGCCTGAAGGTGTCAGCGCTCAATGAGGGGTATTGCAAGTTGACGCTGGTCAATTTGACGCCGCGCATACAGGAGCTTATAAGGTTCACCTGCCTGACCGGCCTGTTCGACTCCTGAGTCTTGGGATTTTTAGGTGACGACGAAGGGCCGTTTAGGCCGTCCGCGCATGTAGGATTTAGAGCGTGGAGATGGCCAAGGTTACCGATCCGGCAAATTCAGGTTACGGCAACTCACTTGCGATGGCAGTGAAGACGCAGCCGCTTGCTTCATTGGGAGTGGCGTTGCTCGTGGCGTTTACGGTGTGTGCGGTGTTTGCGCCGTGGCTTGCCCCGCAGGACCCGGCGCAGTTGGACCTTACGGGACGATTGATGGGGCCTTCTCGGGCCCACTGGTTTGGAACCGATGAGCTGGGGCGGGACATACTTTCGCGGACGTTGTTTGGGGCGAGGATTTCGCTGATTGTGGCGGTGAGTGTGGTGGGGCTTTCGCTGACTGTGGGATTGGTCGCCGGAGGATTGGCTGGGTTCTATGGCGGGTGGACCGATACCGTTGTGAATGTTTATGTGACGAACGCGTTTATGGCGCTGCCGGGGATCCTGCTGGCGATTGCGTTTGTGGCGTTCATGGGACCGGGGCTGGGGAACGTGATTCTGGCGCTGGCGATCTCGGGTTGGGTGGGGTATGCGCGGCTGGTTCGGGCGCAGGTGATGGCAGTGAAGGAGAAGGAGTTTGTGGAGGCGGCGCGAGCGCTTGGGGCGAGCGACCTTCGGGTGATGGGGCGGCATATTCTGCCGAATATTCTGCAGCCGCTAATTGTGCAGGCGGCGATTGGGATGGCTGGGGCGGTGCTGGCGGAGGCAACGCTGAGTTTTTTGGGGCTTGGGGTCCCGCCGCCGACGGCCAGCTGGGGGTCGATGCTGAATGATGCGCGGTCGCATCTTTTTGACTCGCCACATCTGGTGTTCTTTCCGGCGATGGCGGTGATGCTTTGCGTGCTGTCTTTTAACTTTATTGGGGACGCGTTGAGGGATTGGATGGACCCGCGGACGCGGATGAGCGCGGGGTTGTAGGCCGCTGGTCGAGCTTAGCGAGGAAGTCGTTCATCTCTCGAACGACATCTGCTTCGTTCGAATTGAAGACATAGTGATCGGCGTTTGTTAAGCGAACTACATGGGCGGAGGGCACTCCGGCCGCAAAGGCGTCTGCCTGTGCCGTACAGCGAGCACGATCGTCGGCTATCATCGCAGCTTTGGCGTCGGGGTTGGCCACGGAGGCTCGGTCGAAGTTGTGAGGACACGCAGCAATAGCGAGTATGGGAACGTCAATCTTTGTGTATTTTTGTTGGCCGAATTTGATTGCTAAACCAATTGGCGGGGGCGGCGGCGGGTATGGAGGCTTTTCCATCGCGAGTTCCTTCTGCAGTTCCTGCAAATCTTTCAGATATTGAGCGGCACTGGCCACCATGTCGTCGACAAGCTGCGGCTCTAACACTGCTCCCGCCTCGATTGCATTGATCTGCTTCCGCACGTCGAGCATGTCGAAGGTCCACTCGTTATTGGCATGGTTGTAGAAAGCGTAGGGAAAAGCGGCATCAAGATAGATCAAGGCAACTACTTTTTCAGGATGACGGCTGCCGATAGAGCTTAGCTCTTCGCCTGCAATCGAGTGCCCGACCAGGATCGGGCGATCGAGCTTAAGTGTGTCGATGACGACGAGCACATCGTCACCGAGACGGTCGGCGGTGTAGTTACTGACAACTGGGGCGGGCTTGCTGGAGTTTCCGAAGCCTCGACGTGTTATGCCGTAGACGTGATAGTTCGTGGCAAATTTTGGAGCAAACCTGTCGAAGACGTGCGCCGTGTTTCCGAGACCTGACAGAAAAACCATCGGCCTGCCGGTGCCGCCCCAATCGAGCACCTCGAGCTTGACGTCTTTGTCCACAGGGACAAACTGCACGGTGTGGGGAGAGGAGTCGGGCTGATTCTGTGCGTGCAGTATGCCTGCGGACAACGCGACAAGAGCAATAACCTTCAGCGTTAAGTCCTTCACGTGTGACCTCCTGGCCTCTACTGTTGTTTTGCAATGGAAGCTGTTGCGAGCGTCCCGCCAAGGCCCATCGTCTCAATAGCAGAGGAAGGCACAATGACCATCGCTCCCTTTTCACGGATCGCTTCATAGAGCATATTCATTCCACGCAGATGCAGAGCGCCTGGGTTGTCGTTATAAACGCGCGACGCCTGCGCGAATTGCTCGGAGACCTGCACCTCCGCTTCACCAAGAATGACGCGCGCCTGCCGTTCGCGCTCGGCCTGCGCCTGCTGGGACATTGCATTTTCGAGTGCCTGCGGAATGCGCACATCGCGAATCTCGACTGACTGGACCGTTATGCCCCACGGTGTGGTCTTTTCGTCCAGAATCTTCTGCAATTCATTGCCGAGGGTCTCGCGCTCAGTAATCATCTGCGCAAGCTGGTGGCGGCCAATGGACTCGCGAAGCGCCGTCTGAGAACTCAACGTAATGGCCTGAATGAAATCTTCGACTTCAAGGATGGATTTCTCCGCGCTCCATACAAGCCAGAAAATAATCGCGTCGACATTAACCGGGACCGTGTCGCGAGTCAGAGTCGACTCGGCACTCACCGTCGTGACGCGCACCCGTTGGTCCACGTAGCGGCTCAGCGTTTCGATGATCGGAACGATTAGGAAGAGACCGGGACCACGCAAGCCGCGATATCTGCCGAAGCGCAGCAGCGCGACCTTTTGCCATTGATCGACGACCTTGATCGCGAATAGGGCGTAGACCCCGATAAACGCGCCTGCAATAGCGAACAGTAAGTGGTTTGTAAGATTCGCGGCCCCCACCCCCACAAGAAGACAAAATAGAAATACGCTAAGACCGACGCTGTTGAATTGCTTACGCTGAATCATGGTTATCTCCTCTTCGGTTCACTTTGGGACGAGAGCTCATGCAATGCCTTGACCAGTTGCTCGACGGTGAAGCCCGCAGAGCCCGCCCGGGAGACGAACTCTCCAACCAATTGCCCGAGTTGTCGCTCCCGCTCGCCCTTCGAATACTCGATCTTCCTGTCCGCGATGAATGTGCCTGAGCCTTGCTGGGTATCAAGCGTGCCGCGAATCTCCATCTCTCGATATGCGCGCAACACAGTGTTGGGATTGATGACAAGATCGACGGCTACCTGGCGCACAGTTGGAAGCTGATCTCCGGCTGCCAACACCCCCGCCGCAACGGCGGCTTGTACCTGGTCGATGAGCTGGCGATACACGGGAACGCCGCTGTGGGAGTCCAGACGAAAGGCGAAGGCGACGGCCTCGATTTTGCCATTCCGTTTCACGAGTACAATAATGTACTAGTCTACTAGTACATTGCAAGAGAAAAATGGGCCGCTCTTCAAATATTTTCCGGACCTTACTTTTTGGCAGGCGTCCCGTTGCTCGTTCGCACTCCTGGAGCGTGGCGGGGGGTTATCAGATATGCTTGGCGTTGGACTTGAGAGGCAATTTATATGCGTAAGAGTATCGTTTCGCCTTCGGCTGTAGCAGCAACTCCGATTAGTGATCTGTGGCGCGAGCTGGAGCGGATTGCGCGGGTAGAGATCAGCTCAGAGGATGAGCAGTTTCCGATTGAGCATGCGCTGGGCAAGAAGGAGACGACAGGATGGCGGGCCGCGGCGACTGGGCCGCAGTTGATCCGGTTGCATTTTGATGAGCCACTGAATATCAAGCGGCTTCGGCTTCATTTTGTCGACAAGGCGGCGGAGCGGTCGCAGGAGTTTGCGGTGTATGCGGGGTCAGGCCCCGAGTTGAAAGAGGTGGTGCGGCAGCAGTGGAGCTTCAGCCCGCATGGTTCGACCGAGGAGATCGAGGACTACACGGTGAATCTGAGTGGGATTACGACGCTGGAGGTGCGGATCGATCCGGACCGGAGCCATGATCCGAAGCAAAGCCAGCACTATGCTTCGCTGCAGAGTTTGAAACTGGCGTAAACGCTATGTTGATTGGGGTGATTTCGGACACGCATGGGTTGCTGCGGCCGGAGGCCCTGGCTGCTCTGCGCGGCGTGGAGCATATTCTGCATGCCGGGGACGTGGGGGACATTGCGATTCTTGATGCGTTGCGGGAGATCGCTCCGGTAACTGCGATTCGGGGGAACGTGGATGTCTCTGGGGCTTGTGCAGAGCTGCCTGCGACCGACGTGGTGGAGTTGGGCGACAAGCTGTTTTATCTGGTGCACTCGGTGCGCGATCTGGATATTAATCCCGTAGTGGCGGGGATCGCGATGGTAGTGAGTGGACACTCGCATAAGGCTTTGGTGGAGGTGCGAGACGGGGTGGTGTTTTTTAATCCGGGGAGTGCGGGACCTCGGCGGTTTTCGTTGCCGGTGACGGTGGGGTTTGTGACGGTGGAGGATGGGGTGGAGGCCAGCGTGATGGAGTTGGCGGTGGAATAAGAAGGCACGGTCCAGGGGCCGAGGCCCTTGATGTACTTCGAAGCAAAGACGACGGCGAGGGCGGCGTGGTAGAAAAGCAGATTTCTCCACTGCGCCGCTCACGATAAGACCTTGAGCAGCTTCGGTCGAAATGACGGATCCTTTGGGGCGGTAAGAAGAACTTAGAAGAGCACGAACAATGGCAATGGGAGCTGCCAACTAGTTGTCGAAGCGGACCGTGTTGAGGATGGATTGCATGCGTTTGCGGACGTCTTCAAGTTCGCGTTCGGTGATGTCCCGGACGCCGCTGACGTCGCCGCCGCAGAAGTTGTTGATGACGGCGTCGAAGCGGTAGCAGGAATCTTTGTGGGGAGTGGTATAGATTTCGTCGCGGGATTCGGTGCAGATGCCGCCATGCTCGTCGTAGCCGTGGGTGAAGGTGACGCCGGCGACATCGGTTGTGGTGACAGCGTGGGGGGCGCGAGCGGAGGCTTGTGCGGCGCACTGGTTCGGCGTGACGTTGGGGGCCACGCTGAAGTAGAAGAGCGCACCGCTGAAGGTGGAGTACGGGTGCGGGTTGAAGCTGATGGTTGCGACGGCGCGCATCTGGGCATTGTGAGCTGCGTTGCGGGCGTCGAGGTTGAAGGTGCTGACGTCGCCGTCTCTGCGAGTGAGGTTCCAGGCAGGAGGGACGGTGAAGGAGACGCCGTAGCGGCCATCGTGGAAGGGACGAGCGGGTGGGGTGGTCGGCTCAGGGGGACCGGACTTGCCCTGAAGCAGGGGTGGGACGGCTTCGGGCTTGCCGGGAATGGGTCGGGTCTGAGCGCGGGCGTGGACTGGCGCGATGCTGGAAAGAACGGCCAGCAGGGCGATGGTGCAGGGGAGGATTGCGGCGAGTCTCATACTTCCCTTCTCAGTTAATGCTACTGGCCGCGCATGCGCGGATTGGCTACAGTGTAGGCGATGTCGGTGAGGAGATTCACTCCCACATAAGTTAGCCCGACGGCGAGGATGCAGCCTTGCACTAAGGCATAGTCACGGTTAGAGATAGCGGACAACGTAAGACGACCGATGCCGGGCCAGCTGAAAATTGTTTCGGTTACGATGGCCCCCGCAAGCAGGCTGCCAAATTGGAGGCCGATGACGGTGAGGACAGGAATGAGTGCGTTGCGCAGGGCGTGGCGGTACACCACCTCGTTTTCAGTCAGGCCTTTGGCGCGAGCGGTGCGGATGTAGTCCTGATTGAGCTCTTCGAGCATGGCCGTGCGGACCATCCGCGTGAGGATGGCTGCGAGGCCTAGACCTAAGGTGATCGCGGGGAGGACGAGATGCAGAAGGAAGCTGGTGGGGCCGCCGGCGCCTGCTCCAGAGACCGGCAGCCAGCCGAGTTGGATGGAGAAGATGAGGATGAGGATGGGGCCGAGGGCGAAGTTGGGGAAGGAGAGACCGACGAGGGAGACGACGCCGAGGGTGCGGTCCTGCCAGCGGTTGCGATGGAGCGCGGACCAGACACCGGCAGGGATGGAGATTGTGACGCCGATCAGGAGAGCGGCGAAGGTGAGGGCGAGGGTGTAGGGGTAGCGTTGGAGGACGAGATGGGTGACGGAGTCGTGGAGGCGGAGAGACTGACCGAGATCGGCGTGTAGGAGGCCTTGCCAGTAGTGGGTGTACTGCTGGCTGAGGGGGGCGTCGAAGCCATAGGCGTGGCGAAGGGCGGAGATGTCGGAGGCGGTGGCGCCTTCGCCGAGCATCTGGACGATGGGGTCGCCAGGGACTAGGTGGATTAAGAGAAAGACTACGGAGACGACTACCCAGAGGACGGGGAGGGTGAGGAGGATGCGGCGGAGAGGCTTCCAGAGAGCGGCGGGTCGGCTCATTGGGTCGCTTCCGTGCTGTCGACTTCGTCGGCGGGTCCCTGTTGCGGAGGCACAATGTCTTCGACGATGACGCGACTGATGCGATGGCCGGTCATCTCGGCGACCCGGTAGCGGCGGCCTTCGTATTCGAGGGTTTCACCAACGGTGGGGATGTGACCGAATTGCGCGAGGAGGAAGCCTGCAAGGGTTTCTACGCCGGCCTCGCGCGGGAATGTCCAGCGAAGTTGGTTGCCGAGGTCGCGGAGGGTGGTGCTGCCGTCGAGCGACATGGCCCCTGTGGTGCTGAGGAGGGGGGACTTGCTGACGTCGAACTCGTCTTCGAGCTCGCCGACGATCTGCTCAAGGACGTCTTCGGCGGTGACGATGCCGACGGTTGACCCGAACTCGTCAACGACGATGGCTATCTGGCGGCGTCGCTCCTGAAACTCCTGGAGGAGTTCGATGGCGAGTTTGGTCTCGGGGACGACGCTGAGCTCGCGCATGACGTTGTAGAGGGTGAGACCGGACTCGCCCTGGCCGCCCATGGAGAGAGCGACGGTGCGGAAGTGCATGAGGCGGGAGATGTCTTTGGAGTAGACGATGCCGATGATGTCCTCTGGGCCGGTGGTGGGATCGTAGACGGGGACGCGGGAGTGCTGCTCCTCGACGATGCGGGCGGAGGCTTGCTGGAGCGGCATGTCGGCAGGGAGGGAAAAGATCTTGCCGCGGGGGGTCATGATCTCGCGGACAGTGACGTGGTTGAGTTCGATGGCGCGGTGGATGATCTCTTCCTGAAAGACAGGCAATAAGCCCATGCGGCGGGTAGCGGTGGCGATGAGTTTTAGCTCCTCCGGAGAGTGGACTGCGCCTTCGCCGCGTAACGGTGCGCGAAAGAGCCTGAGGACGATGGAGGCCGAGGTGTTCAGGAGCCGCACGATGGGACGGGTGATGCGGATGAAGACGTCCATGGGGCCGGCGACGGCCAGGGCGATGCGTTCGGCTCGCTGGAGGGCGAGGGACTTGGGGACGAGTTCGCCGAGGAGGACCTCAAAGTAAGTGATGAGTGAGAAGGCGAAGATGACCGCGATGGTGTGGGCGTAGAGGACGGCGTGGGCAGGAAGGCGGTGCAGCGAGCCAGCTAAGAAGTTGAGGATGATGTCGGCGATGGCGGGTTCGCCGATCCAGCCGAGGGCAAGGCCGGCGACGGTAACGCCGAGTTGGACGGCGGGGAGGAACTCATCGATGGAGTGCTTGAGCTTGAGGGCGGTGCGGGCGCCGGGGCGGCCGAGGGCGATGAGTTGCTGGATGCGGGTCTCACGGACGCTGACGAGGGCGAACTCCGCGGCGACAAAGAAGCTGCTGGCCAGAATGAAGAAGGCCACCATGATCACGCGGAAGAGCATCCATTCGAGCATTCATGCCAGTGTAATGGGT
>DATHQG010000118.1:0-7029 GCA_035483075.1 Edaphobacter sp.
CGAAACCGGCCAGATCCCCTACCGTCTCTACGCCCTGTCCAATCTCGCATCGCTGCTGGCCCTCGGCCTCTATCCGACGGGGATCGAGCCCCACCTCACCCTGCATGCACAGCGCTTCATTTGGTGCTGCGGATTTGCGCTTTTCGCCATTCTCTCTGCCATCCTGGCCGTCAAAACCCGATCCGCCGCCTCCCCTCAATCCCTCACAGTCGATGACTCTTCAGTCGCGCCCGCCCCTCTCACCAACAAGATCCTCTGGGTGCTGCTCCCCATGGGCGCGGCAATGCAACTCAGCGCCATCACCAGCTATCTCACCGCCAATGTCGCCGCCATCCCGCTCCTCTGGATCCTTCCTCTTAGCGTCTATCTCCTCACCCTGATCGTTGCTTTCCAGTTACGTTTCGTGTTGCCCTGGGGCATCATCGCCCGGTTCATGGTGGTCCTGCTCGGCGGCCTCGCCTATTCATTGTCGAAGACAAATTCCACCTGGCCGTTGTGGCTCTCGCTCCTGTTCTTTCTGGTGGAATTGTTCTTTGCCTGTTTCTTCTGTCATGCCGCGGCCTGCAGGCTGCGCCCGCAACGGGCATCGGAAGCCACACTTTTCTATCTGCTTTTCGCCGCCGGCGGCGCCCTCGGATCTTTCCTGGTCGGTATTGCCGCCCCGTTGGTGTTCAACCTCAACCTCGATCTGCCCATCACTTTCCTGGTGACCGCCCTGCTTGCGCTCGCCATCAACTGGCGTGGTAACTGGAGTCAGCGCATGTTATGGATGGTCGCCAGTGGCGCCATGGTGGTGCTCGTCTTCATGGTCCGTGCCGCCTACCTGCGCGATGAGATGGTCGCCGTCCGCAACTTCTACGCCAGTCTCCGCGTTACTCAGACCGTCGGCTACCCTGGAACAACCACCCGCACGCTCATGAACGGTTCCATCCAGCACGGAACTCAGATTTTCGGCGACGACGCAATGCGGCACACCCCCACCACCTACTACTCGCGCGACTCCGGCGTCGGCCTCGCCATCCGCTTCTGCTGTTCCGACCGCCCGCAAAGCGCCCCACGCCGCATTGGCGTCATCGGCCTCGGCGCCGGAACCGTTGCCGCCTACGGCCGCCCCGGCGACGTAATCCGCTTCTACGACATCAACCCCGCCGTCCAGCCCATCGCCCGCAACGTCTTCAGCTATATCCGCGACTCCGGCGCCAAGGTCGACGTGATCGAAGGTGACGCCCGCACCTCCCTCGCCGGCGAAGGGCCGCAGCAATTCGACGTCCTGGTCATCGACGCCTTCTCCGGCGACGCCATTCCCATCCACCTCCTCACCCGGGAGGCCCTCGCCCTCTACCGCCGTCACCTGGCCCCCAACGGCATCCTCGCCTTCCACATTTCCAACCGCCATGTCGATCTCGAACCGCCCATCGCGCTCCTCGCCGCCTCCGGCGGGATGGAGGCGCGCCACGTCAACAGCCTGGCGAAAGACGACCCCGGGGCCTATTCCTCCACATGGATGCTGGTGACAGACAATGCCGCGTTCTTCCAGCAGCCCGAGCTTGTCGCCCACGCTTTTTTCCCCGACACCAAGCCCGGCCTGCGCGTCTGGACCGACGATTACTCGGCCCTTCTGCCCGTCCTCCGCTGGTAGCTCTCGTTCGCGGTTCGCTGTCCCCGGTCCGCTGTATTTCCAGTCACAGGACGTTCACACTCCCCGTGTGATAGCATCCCCTTCTTAACTGATAGACGCCCGCTGGAACTCCTCCCAACCCTCCTGCGGGCGCCTGCCGGAGACTCTCCCGGATGGACGAGGAAGACGGCAGACCCGGAGCCAGGGCCGCACAAACCGGCCTGATTGACGCCCCCCGCGGCGTCCCTACCCTGTTTCTGCGCCGGCCCCGTTCCAATCCGCAAAATTTCAGAATGTGGGTGCCCCAGGTCTCGCTTCTGAGACCTGGGTGAATCTCCTGTCTCCACAAGACCTGATCCAAAAAAGGAAAATCCAAAGCGAGGGAAAAATGAAAACGTACCAGGGAAGTGAGATCCGCAACGTAGCTGTAGTGGGGCATGCGCACAGCGGCAAGTCCACCTTGATTTCCGCTCTGCTGCATGCCGCAAAGATGACCCCCACCCAGGGCCGCGTTGAAGATGGCTCGGCCGTTACCGTTTATGACGACGAAGAAATCGCCCGAGGCACCACCATGCAGAACGCCGTCGCCTTTGCCGAGTGGCAAGGCGTGAAAATCAACCTCGTCGACACCCCCGGCTTCCACATGTTCACCCACGAAGCCCGCGCCGCCCTGCTTCCCGTCGAAGCCGCCGCCGTCGTCGTCAACGCCCAGAATGGCGTCGAGGCCGTCACCGAGCGAGTCTGGCGCTACGCCGAAGAAGCGAATGTGCCCCGCATCGTAGTCATCAACCAGATGGACCACCCCAAAGCCGGCGGCGGCGGAGGCCTGAGCGCCCTCATCGACGATCTGCACGAGCGCTGGGGCCGCAATTGCGTACCCGTCCAGATGCCCATCTCCGATGCCGGCGGATTTCACGGCGTCGTCGACCTCGTGACCATGGAAGCCTTCTATTACACTCCCGGCGGCGATGGCCGCGGCAAGATCACCGGCGAGATTCCCGCCAGCCTGGTGGCCCAGGCCAAGGCCGCGCACGAAGCTTTAGTCGAGCTCGTTGCCGAGGGCAAAGACGAGCTCATGGAAGAGTACTTCGCTGAGGGCACCATCCCCGAGCAGCATCTCATCACCGCGCTCCACGAAGCCATTCGCGAAGACCGCATCTTCCCCGTCCTGTTCACCAGCGGCCTGGCCAACGTCGCCACCGATCATCTTCTCGACTTCCTCAAGGTCTACGCGCCGTCGCCCGTCGAGCGCGCCCCGATCCCCGTCGTGACCCCGACCCTCGTTGCCGCGGCCAACGGAAACGGCGGAGCAGCCATCGCCACCGGCGATGCTTCCACCGCGGGGGCCACGCGCAAGATATCCGACACCGAGCCCGCCGGCCTCATCGTCTTTAAGACCATGACCGACCCCTTCGCCGGCCGCATCAGCTTCTTTAAGGTCATAAGCGGCGTCATCAAGAACGACGTCACCGTGGAAAACTACACCCGCCGCGGCCAGGAGCGTCTATCCCATCTCTCCATCATGCAGGGCCGCAAGGCGGTTGAAGTCCTCGAACTCCACGCCGGCGATCTGGGCGCGGTGGCCAAGCTCCGCGAGACCCTCACCGGCGACACGCTGGGAGCCAAAGGCGCTGACATCCAGGTTGAACTGGGCAAGCTCCCCGAGCCGGCCATGACCTATGCCATTGAGCCCAAGTCCCGCGCCGACGAAGACAAGCTCGCCCCCGCCATCCACAAGCTCATGGAAGAGGACCTGCTCATCCGCTTTTTCCGCGACCCCATGACCAACGAGTTCCTCATCGCCGGCGCCGGCCAGCCTCACATCGAAACCATCGTCAGCCGCCTCAAGAAGCGCTACCACGCCGAAGTCACCCTCAAGGCCCCCAAGGTCCCCTACCGCGAAAGCATCCGCGCCAAGACCGAGGGCCATGGGCGTCACAAGAAGCAGAGCGGCGGCCACGGCCAGTTCGGCGACTGCAAAATCCGCCTGGAGCCCATGCCCCGCGGCGGCGGCTTCGAGTTTGCCAGCGAGGTCTTCGGCGGCGCCATCCCCCGCAACTTCATCCCTGCCATCGAGAAGGGCATCGTCGAGACCGCCGCTCGCGGCTACCTGGCCGGCTACCAGGTCGTCGATTTCAAGGCCGTCGTCTATGACGGCAGCTATCACGACGTCGATTCCAACGAAATGTCTTTCAAGATGGCCGGGCGCCTCGCTTTCCGCAAGTGCATGGAGACCGCCAAGCCCTGCCTTCTCGAGCCCATCATGAAAGTCGAAATCGAAGCTCCCGACGAGTTCGCCGGCACCCTCATGGGCGATCTCAACAGCCGCCGCGGCCGCGTAGGCGGCATGGAGTCCAAGGGTCGCACAACCGTTATCAACGCCCAGGTCCCCATGGCCGAGATGCTCACCTACGGAACCCTGCTGACTTCGATGACGCAAGGCAAAGGCAGCTACCGCATGGAGATGGACCACTACGACATCGTGCCTCAACTCGTAGCCGAAAAAATCCTCGCCAACGCCAAGCGCCCCGTCGAAGAAGAGGAAGAATAAGTCCGCACTACCAACTGAATCTGGGTGCCCCAGGTCTCGCTTCGGAGACCTGGGAGCGACTCAAATCAGCTCTCCCCACGCACCTTGAGGGCTCCGTTGTTCAGCACGTCCTTCACGCGCTTGCCGAACCCCATCGAAACCTGCGCACGCTGCAGCAGGTCCTTGACGGTTCCGCGCTTTCCCTTGGACGCGGTGACGATCTCCTTGATCAACTCGTCGAGTTTCTCCCCATCCGCGTTTAAAAAGAGCGTCATCAACTCCGGGTCGTCATAGAGCATGATCAACGCCTTGGCCAGGTCCGGCCACATGGCAAGATCCAGGTCGATGGCGTAAAGTTATTAATCTCTTTGCTGTCGAACCCCTTGCCTCCGGCGCCGATCCATACCCAGAAGATGTCCCCGTTGGCCGCCACAAACTGAATGTGCAGCACGATCCCCGACAGGGCATGGAAGTACATGGCGCGCCAGGAACGAAAACAGGCTCGCCCCGCCGGCAAGCACCCGCTCCGGCCTGCTCAGTTCCACTTGGTCCCGGCCCACGGTCAGGTCGCCCTTGCCGATCACCATGTCCTTGAGTTCCATCTTCTCGCCGTCGGCCATCTGCTTCAGGATGGCTTCGCTCTCATTGTTCAACTGGATCGCTCCTCCGCCCGCCATCATGCAGCCGGCCCATTGCGTAAACACACCCAAGGGAGACGTGACCTTCGCGCGAACCGTTTCTATTGGCACTCCCGTCATAGCCGAAATGGCATGGATGTTGCCGCAATTTGCCGCCACCACGTAAAAATGCGAGTCGCCTTTTCCACACTTGCTCAAATCGATCCAGCCGGTGAAAATCGATCCCTTTTTCGGGCAGGCAACCGTGACCATTTGTTCCACCTGATCGATTGGGGGAGTGGTGAGAATCGGGCACTCGACCGCCGTCTCCGGGATTGAAACCGAACATCGCCATGATCTTTTTGGAAATCGGGTTCGGCTGGAACGAAGGAAACAGGCAGCGGATCGCCCATTTTGCCAGTGAACCTCCTCCGTCGACCTTCGGCTGCTTGAACAGGCTTTTCTGAAAGTCGATCATTTGAGGAGGGTCGTTCTGCTTGATCGTGGAGAAAACCTTGACCTGCATGGACGGAACGTTTGTCGGAGTGAATTGGGTAAATTTGGTGCCCGTCGCCTTGCTCACCGTGAACATGTGATTGTTTGAAGTGTTCGGTTTGAACCGTATCGCTGACGCATAGCCTCCCATGGCACCCTCCTCGGATCTCCGGTCTCTAAGCGGAGCCGCCGCAACAATAACAACTCATATATAGTCGTTGTTATTACATAATGCGTCGCCAAGTCGGAGCTGGACACCCAATAGAGAACGACGACAGCATCCTGTAAATGCTGCTGCATGACGCTTTGGCATGACGCTTTGACGAGTGTTAGATTTGCATGCTCCGATTTGTTATAGTTCCGAACAGGAGCATCCGGCGCAGCCGGAACTATAACATTATGAGGCCTCTCTCTTTCCACGCCGATGAACTGCGTTCACTGCTGCTGCGCAACAAAATTGCCACCCTGGATGAACTGAAACAAGCTCTCGGAACCTCAGTCAATGTCACCGTCTTCCGGAAACTGAAGCCTCTGGGTTATCTCACCAGCTACTCCCATCGCGGCCGATACTATACCCTGCGCGATGTCGCCCGCTTCGATGACGACGGACTCTGGTCGCAGGCAGACGTCTGGTTCTCCCGTTTCGGTACACTGCTGGCCAGCGCCGAGGCGTTCGTCAATCGTTCACCGTGGGGATATTTCGCCGATGAACTGGCGCGCGCCTTGCACGTCGAAGTGCAGGATACGCTACGTCAATTAGCACAGCAGCAACGGGTGGCTCGTGAGATCGTTTCCGGCCGTTACCTTTACACGGCCACGGACCGCGCTATTCGGCGTGGGCAACTGCAGACGCGCCGCACTGTCGAGGCAGTTCCCATAGCAGCGGATATGTCTGTGCTGCAGGTCGCGGAGAAGGAATTGAAAGCCTCCATTCTACTGTTCTACAGCTTGCTGGACGAGCAGCAGCGCCGCCTGTTTGCTGGACTGGAGTCGCTTAAGCTGGGCCGTGGCGGCGATCATCGACTAGCTGACTTCCTCCAACTCGATCCTCACACCGTGGCTCGCGGACGACAACAGCTATTGGCGCAGGATGTGGAGGTGGAGCGCACGCGAAGGGCCGGCGGTGGGCGCCTACCCGTGGAAAAAAAACGCCCGAAATAATCCATACCATCGAAATTCTGCTGGAGCACGACACCGCCGGAGATCCGATCACGGGGTTGAAGTGGACGCGCATGACGACAGAGAAGATCGCCGAGGTGCTTCAGGAGATCGACATTCCGGTATCGCCCAATACGGTAGCTCGGCTCTTGTACCAAATGGATTTCTCTCTGCGCGTCAACCGCAAGCAGATCGCCACCAATTCCAGCCCTTACCGGGATCAGCAATTCCAGCATATTTCCAAGATGCGCGCGCGCTTCCAGCGTGAAGGCCTTCCGGTTATCAGCGTCGATAGCAAAAAACGCGAACTCATCGGAAACTTCAAAAACTCCGGCACCAAATGGGATCGGTCGCCCGTATTGGTGAACGATCACGACTTCCGATCCGACGCCAGTGGAGTGGGCATCTCCTATGGTATTTACGATCCGCCAAACAACCGCGGAACGGTCTGCGTTGGCGTCTCACACGACACGGCGGCCTTCGCCGCCCACTCCATCGCCACCTGGTGGAAACATGAGGGGTCTCGTCTCCATGGCACGGCATCCGAACTCCTTATTCTTGCCGACGCGGGTGGCAGTAACAATTGCCGTTCCTGGGCCTGGAAAACAGAA
>DATHQG010000119.1:0-3780 GCA_035483075.1 Edaphobacter sp.
CGATATAGAACTCGAAGCGTTCTACCCAGTCGGGCTCGTCGGGTTTTTTCTTGGAAAGTGGGCTCACGGCTAGCGGGAAGTCGTAGATGATCGTGGGTTGGATGAGGTGAGATTCTGCGACTGTCTCGAAGATGGTGGCTATGGTCTTGCCCAGCGGCTCTTTCGGGTCGTATTCGATGCGGGCCTTCGCATCGCGGAGTTGGTGAACCATTGCGGCGACAGACTCTTTGGTCGCAAAGGCCGGCGCTTGGGGCTTTGCGCCTGCGGCCTCGGGCCAGAAGTGGACGATGGCCTCGCGCATGGAGTAGCGGTGCCACTTGCTCAGGTCGATCTCACTGCCGTTGAAGTGAGTGATAGTGGTGCCGTTGACCTCCTTGGCGACAAAGATGATGAGTTCTTCGCTGAGCTTCATCAGGTCGTGGTAGTTCGCGTAGGCCTGGTAGAACTCGAGCATGGTGAACTCGGGGTTGTGGCGGGTGCTTATGCCTTCGTTGCGGAAGTTGCGGTTGATCTCGTAGACGCGATCGAGGCCGCCGACCACTAAGCGCTTGAGGTACAGCTCTGGCGCGATGCGCAGGAAGAGATCGAGGTCGAGCGCGTTGTGGTGGGTGGTGAACGGCTGGGCCGCGGCCCCTCCGGCGACCTGGTGCATCATAGGGGTCTCGACTTCGAGGTAGCCGATATGGTCGAAGAACTTCCGGATGGCGCGGAGGACGGCTGCGCGCTTGACGAAGACCTCTCGGACGTTGGGGGTTTCGCCGTCGACGGACTCCGAAGGTGTGGGTGCCTCTTCGGGCGAAACGCAGGGGGCCTTCGCTCCGCTCTGGATGGCAGTTTCGAGCGCGGTTTTTCCTTCGTCGGCGGCGGTGCTTGGCGCAGCGGCCGGTGTGGAGGGGGCCTTCGTCGCGCCGGTGTTCATAAAGAGGTCGACGTAGCGCTGGCGGTAGCGGAGCTCTGTGTCTTCGAGGCCGTGGTACTTGTCGGGCAGGGCGAGCAGGGCTTTGGCGAGAAAGGTGATTGCGGGGCGGTCGCCGACTTTGGCTACGTGGACGGTGAGCTCGCCGGTGCGTGTGCGAAAGAGATGGCCGCGGACACCGATGTGGTCGCCGAGGTCGAGGAGCTTGTAGAGGGAGAAGGCATTTTCGCCGACGTCGTCCTTGCGGACGTAGATCTGGAAGCGCTGGCCTCCTTGCTGGAGCTGCGCGAAGCCGGCCTTGCCCTGGACACGGATGGCCATGATGCGGCCGGCGATTGAGACCTCGATGGGGTGGGGAGCGGATTCGAGCTGTTCGGTGGTAAGGCAGTCGTAGGCGGCGCGGAGCTCGGGGATGGTATAGGTGGCGGCGTAGCTGTTGGGGTAGGTCGCTTCGGCGTAGCTGAGACCGTCGACCTGACCGAGGGCAGCGATCTGCTGGAGCTTGTCGCGACGCTGCTGGTAGAGATTCTTTTCGAACTCGGACTCGTGCACGAGGGTTCCTTTAGCGTGAGTTGAGATTTCAGTATAGCGGCGGGTGGAGTTGTGTGACCGTGTGATGCCGCGCGTGGTGTAATGGTGCTGCTATGGCGGACGGCGGCTCAGGGAACGACGGCAAATCGACGGGCGGAGGCGGCAAAGGGCCGCTCGGCGAGCTGGTGAAGGCGGAGTCGATGGTTCAGCTGGCGATTGCGCTGCCGGCGGGGTGCGTGATCGGTTGGTTGGCGGGGAGCTGGCTGGATCGGCACTTTCATCAGAGCTGGATCTCGATTGTGGGGATACTCCTCGGCGCGCTGGCAGGATTTATCCAGATATTCAGGACGGCGTCGCGGTATTTGAAGAATAACCGCTCCTGACGGGCGAGTCGGTAAAGGCAACGGGAGGATGGCTGTGAGGACGATGGAGAGCTTTACCGACGCGGACTTCAGGCGGACGATGTGGAGTGCGCTGCGGTTGCTGGCGGTGATTACGGTGGTTGCGGCACCACTTATCTGGTGGAAGATGGGGTGGCAGAGCGCGGTGTTGTTGTTGGTGGGAGCGCTGATCTCAGGGTCGGGGCTGTATGAGTGGCTGCGCCTGATGACGGCGGTAATGGTGCGGATGGATGCGGGTGGAAAGGCGAGGCCGATGGGGCTTGTGCTGTTTGGTTTCTTCCTGCGGCTGGGGCTGACCGTGGTGCTGCTTTATGTTAGCCTTAAGCTATTGAATGGTTCGGTGTACGCGCTTGCCGCTGGCCTCGCCCTGGGTGTGTTTGCCCTGACGGTCGAGGGTTTGAGGCTGATGAAGGCGTGGACGGTTTAGACCGGACTTTCTACGGATTTTCTCCAAGAGCAGCTGCAAGAACAAAAGTTTCTTATTTTTATATGCCAACGCAATTACTGTTTACCAGACTGTTGAATGAGCACTTTGCCGCGCCCGTAACGGCGTTTCTTAATGCTTTGCATGTGCACCCGGCCGTTCCCGAGGCGCCGATTACGAACGCGTTTGCGATGGAGCTGCTGGTTTTTCTGGCGCTTATCGCCTACTTCCTTACGGTGCGATTGACCCTGAGCGTCGAAAGGCCTGCGGCTGTGCAGCATCTGGCGGAGATGACGCACGAGTTTGTGTCGGACCAGGGCGAGCAGATCATTGGACATGGCTCGGAGCGGTTCGTCAGCTACCTGACGGCGCTGCTGATGTTTATTCTGCTGGCCAATCTGATGGGGATCGTTCCCGGGCTGGAGTCGCCCACGGCGAGTCCTGTGGTGCCACTGGGTTTTGCGCTGGTGACGTTTATTTATTACCACTACCACGGTATTCGGTCGAACGGGTTCGCCTACGCCAAGCAGTTCCTGGGGCCTGTGTGGTGGCTGTATCCGTTGCTGCTGCCGATCGAAATCATCTCGCACTTTGCGCGTGTACTTTCGCTCACGGTCCGTCTATATGCCAACATGTTTGCCGGTGACCTGGTGACGCTCGCGTTCTTTTCGCTGGTGCCGGTGGGGATTCCGCTGATCTTCCTGGGGCTGCACTTTGGTGTGGCTGTGGTCCAGGCGTATGTGTTCTTTCTGCTGGCCGCGATCTATCTTTCGCTGGCAGTGGCGCACGACCACTAAGTTTGAGTTCGCTGCGTTGGGGCCTCCTCTCGCAGTGTGCAACAACGCCGCATAGCGTGAGGGTGCCAGCACGGTGAGCATCAACCACCCACTGGCGGCGTATCCACGGAGGCAGGAGTAACACATGAAGAAGCTGCAATATCTGTTTATGTCGTTGGCCGCGATGCTGCTTGCAACGCCGGCTTTTGCGCAGGGCACAGGAAACTACTCGCCTGCATCGCAGTGGGTCCCCCTGGCCGCCGGTCTGGGCATGGCCCTCGCGGCCGGTCTCTGCGGCCTTGGTCAGGGTAAGGCGACCGCCTCTGCAACTGAGGCGCTGGCACGTAACCCGGGCGCACGTCCTGGAATCTTCATCTTCCTGATTCTCGGGCTGGCGTTTATCGAGTCGCTCGCGCTGTTCACGTTCGTCATCATCTTCCTGAAGGTCCAGCCGTAAGGTTTGCCTTTGGTGGTTTTGTGGCAAGGAAGGGCCTTCGCTGATTGCGGAGGCCCTTCTGTTTGGCGGAGGAAACTAGAGAACGGCGACGCGGTCGCGGCCCTGCTCCTTGGCGAGGTAGAGTGCGCGATCGCCACGGCGCAGGATCTCGAACCATGTGGTGTCGGTGGGGAGCATGGTGGAGACGCCGAAGCTGGCGGAGAGCCGGATCTCCTGGCTGAAGTGCTCGACCGTGAGGCGCGCGAGGCAAAGACGGAGATTCTGGCGATCTCGGC
>DATHQG010000120.1:0-3297 GCA_035483075.1 Edaphobacter sp.
CAGAAAATCGGCAACGTTCTAACGCTTGAAAATCTCTATTTCCGACCTGAAATCAGACCCTTCAGCAATAGTCTCAAAGTTGATTGACCTGAATTCTCTTGACTCTTTGCCCGGGCAGAGCGTCACTGGACACAAGAGTTATACGGGGTTTTAGTGGATCCAATAGCTGATTTGCTTGTGAATTCTAGTGGATACTTTCCCTTTTGGAGAAAGGATCAAAAGGTCGGAGAAGGGAGAAGAGTGATAACACTCAACTGACCTGGCGTTTTTCTCTAGTAGCATTTTCAGATTTGACTTCGCAAGACTGCCGCGAAAACGCCACTTTCGCCACGAAATTATCTCGTATCATATTGATAATAAATCGGATGGCGGAGGGAGAGGGATTCGAACCCCCGTAGCCCGTTAAGGCTAAGCGGTTTTCAAGACCGCCTGTTTCAACCGCTCACACATCCCTCCGCGTGAGGTGCGTCAACAGTTTATCAGCACTGGAAAAACCTGAAACCACCTCACTGTAGGGACTCGCCGTATTGCGCCCGTGCAAACACATGATCGATGTTGAACTGCCCCAGCTCTTCCATCCTCACGCTTATGCTCCGGTGTCAGACGCACATGCACTTCGGAGATCGTCGACTCTGGAGAGGCCGTTCCGCCCTGTAGCTCCGGAATTGACAGCGTTGGAGCTACTTCACCGGACAATCCTTGCGTCCAGTATCGGCAACACTCGCAATCAACCATCTCCCGTCCTGGCGAACAAGATTGAACAAATCTGTGCCGCAGTGGTCGACTTTGCCGTCAATGAGAAATTCGAACGGGGCCCACACCACTGCGAGGTCGTTGTCGATGCGCACCAGTGGATCGTGGATTCGCTCCTCGATGTGCGTCGTTCCCGGTCTTCCAACGCGCTCCGCGAAGGCCTCAAAGGTCATCTGAGTCGGCTTGCCGTCGCGCATCAGCACCATTGTGCCGCCGGGCAACAGCGGCACCTTGATCGCCGCCGCATCGCGCTTGGTCATGCCGTCGAACATCGCATGCACAGGAGCGAGGACGGCTTTCTCTTCCGGTGTTGCCGCGTGCAGCGACGCTGTGAACAGACCGGCGGCGGTCGCTCCGGCTAGAACCAAAACCAAATGGATTTGACGGAAGGTCTTCATGGTTCCCGATTCTAAACCAGCGGCCGTGGTGTAGTGGACCAGTTTTACGAATCGCTGGCAATCGTCAGCTGCGGCTAGATATCTTTTTGGAGCACGACGAAGCTCAGATCGTCACGGAGGGGTCTGCCGAACCGTTCATCGCCGTAAGGAAAGGGCTGCGACTCACCAGTAAGCGTGTAGCCTCGCCGTTCGTACCACGCGATCAGGGTGTCTCGCACATTGACCACCGTCATACGGATACGGCGAGCGCAGCGCTCTTTCGCGAAGCCTTCTGCGGCGGACAATAGAGTGCGTCCCAATTGCCTGTTTTGCAGATCGGGTCGGACGGTGAGGAGGCCGAGATACCAGACGCCGTCCCTCTTCGGATCCAGCAAGACGGTCCCCAATAGGGCTTCGTCAAAGTCGTCGCGATAGGTCAGCAGATGTGCTTCAGGCTTTGCGGCAAGATCTTCCCGGAGAAGTGACTCGTTCAGGCGCTGGCCCTCAATGATGCCGGTCTCGATGTTCCAGCTTGCTGACGGCCCAGTGCCTCGAAAGGCCAGGTTGACGAGGTCGATGATTGCGGCGTAGTCAGCTTCAACCGCAGGACTGAGCAACATTTGTATGGCCTCAAGCGAGGTCCCTCGCCGCACCACATCAGCAACTACGCTACTCGGCGGGTTTGCCATGCGGTGGCGGCGGGATCGCAATGTCGATATTCGTCACCTTGCCAAGAGTGTCCAGCTTTGGAGTGATCTGCGCTTCGTTGCCGACTACGACAATGGCCAGCTTCGACACGTCGATGTACTTGTTGGCCACACGCGTCACATCGGCTGCCGTTACCTTTTCGATGCCGCTCTTGTACTTCTCGAGCGTGTCGGCAGGGTAGCCGTAGAAAGCAAGGACCACTTGTTCGTTCAGGGTCTTGTCGGGTGAGTCGTAATGAAAGATGAAGGAGTTGAGGACTTGGTCCTTGGCTTTGTTGAGCTCCGCGGGCGTGGGTGGGTCGGTCTTGAGTCGACCGATCTCCGCGAGCATAGCCTGAGTTGCAGCGACGGTAGATTGACTCTTGGTTGCAGCTTCGACACGGAAGGTTCCCGGATGATCGTACGCTGCCCCAAAGCCGCCACCGACGCTATAGGCAAGGCCGAGCTTGGTGCGAACGTTCTGCACTACGCGCGAGCCGAAGCCGCCGGAGAAGATCTCGTTCATTACGCTGAGCGCATAGTAGTCGGGGTTGCTGCGTTCGGTGCCCAGGCCAACGATAACCACGTTCGACTGGTTGACGTCGGCCTTCTCGACGAAGTTGACGCTGTGCTTCGGGTCGGTGAAGGTGGCTTTGACCGACTCGAATTTCTCGCCGCGTTGCATCGGTTCGAACGCTGCGCGGAGCTTCGCCTCCATGGCCGCCCCGTCGAAGTCGCCGGAGATCGCGACGATCATGTTGTTGGGGACGACCGTCCTGTCGTGCCATGCCTTCAGGTCGTCGAGCGTGACCGATTCGACCGTCGCGTATTCGGGATCTCGTGCGTAGGGATTATGGGCGCCATAGGCGAGCTTGATCGCCTCGCGGCTCGCGATTCCCGCGGGGTCGTCGTTGCGTCGCGCAATTCCTGTCTCCAGCTGGCCCCTTGCAAGTTGCAGCTTGTCGGCCTTGAAGGTTGGATGGAGTAAGAGATCCATCGTGGCAGCGAAGACACTGTCGTAGTCACCCTTTAGACTCGACCAGCTGACCGAGGTCGAGGCGAGTCCGCCTCCGGTCTCGATCGATGCCGCTTTTGCCTCCAGTTGATCATCGAGCTTGTCGCCGTCGATGGTCGCCGTGCCACTGGTGCGCCAGGTTTCGCCGTAAAGCGAGACCAATCCGGCCTTCCCGTCCGGCTCGTCGCGACTGCCCCCTCGAATCAGGATGGTGCCATTGATGAAGGGCAGCTCGTGGTCCTCCTGCAGGAAGATCACAAGGCCATTGGCAAGCTCAATTCGTTTTGGCTGGACCGGCTTGAACGCGTGCAGCGGAGGGACCGAAATTTTCTTCCAGGGTTGCGCGGTTGTGTCAGGCTTTACTGTGTTTTGCGATGTGGCGGGCGCGCTTTGACCGACGCAGATCGTCGCCAGCAGGGCCGGCAGTAGGAGACTCGCAATACCAATCGTCGACGGCCGCTTCATT
>DATHQG010000121.1:0-5612 GCA_035483075.1 Edaphobacter sp.
ACCGCAGCGGAGCCGCAAAGCACGACGTCGCCATCGTCCGCGTCCCCGGCGCATGGGAGATACCCTCCGCCGCCCGCACCCTCGCCGAATCCAAAAAATACAACGCCATCATCACCCTCGGCTGCCTCCTCCGCGGCGAAACCGCCCACTACGAGGCCATCTATACAGAGGTCGCCCGCGGCATCGGCCAGTCCCAGCAGGAGACCGGCGTTCCCCACGCGTTCGGTGTGCTCACCTGTGAGACCCTCGAGCAGGCCCTCGACCGCGCCGGTCTAAAAGCCGGCAACAAGGGCTTCGAGGCCGCCGTCGCCGCCATCGAGATGGTCTCCATCCAGCGCAAACTGGGTGCGAACGGGCCGGGGAAGAGATAATGGGCACCCGCCGCAAGTCCCGCGAACTCGCCATGCAGATGCTCTTCCAGGGTGACCTCGGCAAACAGACCCCCGACGAGGTCCGCAAGCTCTTCTGGGCCTCTGTCGCCGACGTCGACGCCGACACCCGCGGCTTCACCGAAGACCTCTACCGCGTCGCCACCACCCGCCAGGAGGAGATCGACGCCCTCATCGAGTCCCACGCCCAGAACTGGCGCATCGAGCGCATGGCCGTCGTCGACCGTAACCTCATTCGCGCCGCCGTCGCCGAGATGATCGGCTACCCCAATACCCCCGCCGCCATCATCATCAACGAGTCCCTCGAAATAGGCCGCCGCTACGCCGCCCCCGAGTCCATCCACTTCCTCAACGGGGTCCTCGACGCCATCGCCCGCGACCTCCTCAAAAAACGCCTCGCCTGATCACGTGGGCGCATCACGACGGTCCACCTACTTCGGCGGATATGCCTTCGTCACTCCATCTCTCGAATTGAAGACCTCGAGCCGTCCATCTTCAAACGCAGTTACCTTCAGGTAGTGTCCCGTATCAGGCCCCTGCAGATTGGCGATCTGCGGGGCAGCTACATTGTGCGTCGGTCCTCCTTCCTCCGAATAGTGCAGTTGCCATAGGTCTTCGAGCCCCGGTGCCTTCGTGACGATGTCCCACACCGCAGGCGAGCCGCCCTTCCTTGCACCATTGTCCATAATCGCGACTCGCGGGCTGATTGCATCAACCAGCGCCGCGCTGCTGCTCTGCGACAATCCGTGATGCGAGACAACCAGCAGATCGATATGTCCCAGCTTGTTGATCGGGCACATCAACTCCGCCTCCTTGTCCCGCGTCAGATCGCCGAGGTCCAGGATCTTCAACTTCCCGAAGTTCAATAGCACACCAAGCGACCGAGCGTTCTCCGTCAGGTCTGCTTGAATATCACTCGACGACCCACAAAAGGAATTCAAGGATCCGGCGCCCGGAAGAGGACGCGAAATCAAACTCCCATCGGCGCTCACTACCGTCACCTTGAGTTCGGGAATAGGCAGCACGTCGCCTGGTTTAGCAACGATATGTCCATGGTGTCCCTCCGCCAGCACCTTCTGATAGGCCTCGTAGACCTGATCTGTCGATTTACTCGACTCGCGGTTAGGCCCATGATCGATAAACGTCCCTATGGGCATTTTCACGGCCAGCTGGGGCACTCCACCTGTATGGTCCGTGTGGTAGTGGGTGAGCAGTACATAGTCGATGCGACTGATGCCGGCGGCCTTTGCCACGGCGGCGATCCGGTCAGCGTCTCGTCCTTCATTGCCCGGCCAGCCCGTATCGATCAGCAATGAGTGCTGGGACGGCGTCACAAAGAGCGTAGCCTGTCCGCCCTCCACGTCGACAAAATAAATCTGTAGCGGAGAGTGCGGTGCGGCAAAGACGTTCTGCGGGGCCGCGCTCACCCCCAACGCCAACATCAAACACGCCGTCCTTACTGTTGAGAAGAAGTTCATACCGAGCACTCTAACCCGATGCGGCGTTATCCGGAAAGCCGCCACGTCGCCCTCAAGGATGTTTGCGCTGCGGCGCGGGACAGGCTAACGTAGGTGGACAACCAGAAAGCCGACGTTACCAGGAGGTCTAATTGTCCATCCTCGTCTACGCGTTTGTTATAGGTGTCATTGCGGGACTTCGCGCGCTGATGGCCCCCACAATCGTAAGCTGGGGGGCCGGTTTGGGTTGGTTCAGTCTAGCCGGCAGCTCTCTCAACTTCATGAGCTTTGCAGTCACGCGGTACATCCTGAGCTTTCTGGCGCTGGGTGAACTCGTCAACGATAAGCTGCCGAAGACCCCTAGCCGCAAGGTCCCGCCGCAGTTCATCGCCCGCATCGTGACGGGGGCCTTCTCCGGCGCGGTCCTGGGCGCCTCGCACGATTCCTTGGTCGGCGGTTTGGTCGCCGGCGCAATCGGAGCGGTCGCCGGCACCCTCGGTGGCTCAGCCGTAAGGACCGCGCTGGCGAAGCTCGCCGGCAAAGACCTTCCTGTTGCATTCCTCGAAGATCTGGTCGCCATCTTCGGCGCTCTCTTCATCGTCTCTCGCGTCTGATGCCAACTCACTTCGACGCCATGATCATCGGGGCCGGACAGGCCGGGCCCTCCCTCGCAGGACGGCTCACACAGGCGGGTCGCACCGTCGCGTTCATCGAACGCAAGCTCTTCGGCGGCACCTGCGTCAACACAGGATGCACACCCACCAAGGCCCTCGTCGCCAGTGCCTACGTCGCCCAAAAGGTCCGCACAGCCGCTGCCTACGGAGTGACCGTCCCAGGCGCAGTCGCGGTCGATATGAAGGCCATCAAGGCCCGCAAAGACCAGATCGTCGCAAAATCGCGCGATGGCCTCGAGAGTTGGCTCCGAGGCATGCAGAACTGCACAGTCTTCACGGGCCACGCACGCTTCGAATCGCCAAAACAGATTCGAGTAGGCGATGACCTCCTCTCCGCCGATCAGATCTTCATCAACGTCGGCGGCCGCGCAGTCGTGCCGGATTTTCCCGGGGTCGATCAGGTCCCCTGGATGACCAACGTCGGAATTCTCGAACTCGAAACGCTCCCCCGTCATCTCGTCATCATTGGCGGAAGCTACGTCGGCCTCGAATTCGGACAGATCTTCCGCCGCTTCGGTAGCGAGGTCACCATCATCGAAAAGAACTCCCGCCTTGTGTCTCGCGAGGACGAGGACGTCTCCGCGGCGATCAAGGGCTTTCTCGAAAAAGAAGGCATCACGGTCCGATTGAACGCCGAGTGCATCCACTTCGAGCCGCACGGCAACGATATCGCTGCAGGAGTGAACTGCCCTGACGATGGATCAGACAGTATCGGCTCCCACGTGCTTCTTGCCGTTGGCCGAATACCCAACACCGACGACCTCGGCCTCGAGAAGGCAGGCATAGCCCACGACGAGCGCGGCTACATCACCGTCGACGACCAGCTTCGCACCAACGTTCCAGGTATCTGGGCGATCGGAGACTGCAACCGGCGAGGCGCCTTCACTCACACCGCCTACAACGACTACGAGATCGTTGCCGCCAACCTGCTCGACAACGATCCCCGCCGCGTCACCGACCGCATCCCGTGTTACGGCCTCTTCACCGACCCGCCCCTTGCACGCGTCGGCCTCACCGAGACCGAAGTCCGCAAATCCGGCAAACCCGCCCTCATCGGCACCCGTCCCATGACCAAGGTCGGCCGCGCCTTCGAGAAAGGCGAAACCGAAGGTTTCATGAAGGTGCTCGTCGACGCGCAATCAAAACAGGTCCTCGGCGCCTCCATCCTCGGCACCGGCGGCGACGAAGCCATTCACTGCATCATCGACACGATGTACGCCCGCGCCCCCTACACCAACATTTCGCGCGCCGTGCACATCCACCCCACCGTCGCCGAGCACATCCCCACCGTCTTCGGCGACCTCAAGCCCCTGACCTAAGTTTTTACGTCGTCATCCTGACCCTGAGCGCAGTCGAATGGGGAAGGGTCCCCGTATTTGTCCTCCTGCCTATCCGGTATCATTCGCATGATCTCGCAAACCCCACCGGAGCCGGCGCATGCGTTTAGTTCCTCCCGTCAGCAATCTTGTCCCCTTGGCCCTCCTCGCATCGTCATTCGCCGCTGCATCTCCAGTTCAACTCCGCACCGATCACCTCACAAACCCCATCGGCATCGACACACCCAGGCCGCAGTTCGCCTGGCAAAGCGACGCGACCACCCCAAACTGGATGCAATCGTCCTATCAGCTTCTCGTCGCCACCAATGAAGACAATCTAGTCCGTGGCAAAGCAGACGTATGGGACTCCGGCCGTATAACGTCCTCCGACTCCATCAACATCACCTACGGCGGCCCCACGCTCAAACCCCAGACCCGCTATTTCTGGCTCGTCCGGGTATGGGACAAAAAGGGCAGCAGTTCGGTCTCGGACCCCGCATGGTTCGAAACCGGCCTGCTCTCTCCCTCAGACTGGACTGCCAAATGGATTCGCCGCATCGATCCCGCCGCCGACCAGGAACTCGCCGCCGTCCGCTGGCTCTGGCTCCCCGGCTCCGACGCACAAAAAGTCGTCGCCGGCACCACCGCCGAGTTCCGCTACACCCTGCACCTCGAATCAGCTCCCATGCGCGCCAGCCTGCACATCGTCAGTCCCGGCGCATACGTCGCGACAGTCAACGGCGTCGTCACCGGACACCACACATCCTGGGGCGCCTTCGACTGGGAGGAGATCGGCCCGCTCCTGAAACCCGGCGATAACGAGGTCCTCGTAAGGGTCGTCGCCCAGACGAAGGCCTCTGCCCCCACTGTCGCCACCGCCTTCGCCGCGTCCCTTCGCATCACCGCACAAGACGGAACCGAACACCGCGTCCCCAGCGACGCGACATGGCTCGCCCGCACCAATGACACCGCCCAATGGCAGCCTGCCCAGGTAATCGGCCCCATCACTACACCCTTGTCAATCGGCACCGACCGCCATTCCGAGGTCCCCGGCCCCAATCGCATCGCCACCGACGCCTCGCTCCTCCGCAAAGACTTCGAGCTTCCCTCCTCAATCCAATCCGCGCGCCTGACGATCACCGCCATCGGTGCCTACCAGGCCTTCCTCAATGGCAAACCCGTCGCCTCCCAAAATCTCCTAGACCCCGGCTTCACCGACTTCCACAAACGCGTCCTCTACCAGACCTACGACGTCACCTCCATGCTTACCACCGGCGACAACACCATCGCCGCAGTCCTCGGCGGCGGCTGGCACGGCTCTCCGATGACCTGGGCAGGTACTCGCGAGTACCCCAACCCCGACGCCCTCCGCGCTCAACTCGACATCACCCTCACCGACGGCTCGCACAAAACCATCGCCACCGACGAGACGTGGCAAACCGCTGCCGCCCCCATACTTTTCTCAGAGATCTACGCTGGCGAGGTATACGACGCGCGCCTCGAATCCCCCGGCTGGAACTCCCCGCACTTCAACCCCACCAACGACTGGATCGCCGCCGCCATCAGGAACGTCTCTCCTAACGTCAAACTCACCGCCCAACCCAACCTCTCCATCACAGCCACCAACACCCTCCACCCCATCGCAATGACCCCCGCCAACGAAGCCCGCCAGGTCGTCTACGACATGGGCCAGAACATGGTCGGCAATATCGTCCTCCACGTCCAAGGCCCTCGCGGCACGCTCGTGCGCATGCGCTTCGCCGAACGCCTCAACCC